>NZ_JAAOXO010000014.1:0-124735 GCF_011605365.1 Paenarthrobacter sp. MSM-2-10-13
CAGCTGAAAACCAGACCACCACACACGGGGGTGCGCAATGATCCAGCCATAATTTCAACCAATCAATAAAACAATCGGTATCAACAAACTTGGCACACTATTGAGTTCTCAAACAACAGGTCACTATCCCAGAGCAGTACCACCAGCCTCAACTGGATCGCTCCGGAGCAACTTTTCAAACCTACCGGCTGGATTCCTTACGGTCAAATCGGCAAGACTGACTTGATTTTTCCTTGCGGTTTCTTGTCAGTTTGCGGTCTCAACCAGTGGAGCAGCGCGGGTACTAACTATACCCACACTTGGCCCCGGTTGGCAAAGCCGCCTTGGTGAGGGCCGCCGTCGTCGAGCCGTTGCCTGTAGATCCGGCCGTAAACGCAAGCCGGCCGGGAACCAGCAACGCTCCCCCACGTGAGTGAGAGAGCGTTGCTCGAAAGCGGCCGTTATGTGAGCTAGGGACGCTGGAAAAGGGTGGTGATGTGAGAGAGGATCAGCCAGCCGGCGTGAACCATGAGGCGCCCAGCGGAGGAAGCGTTACAGTCAGCGCCGCAGGTTGTCCATCAGTTCCCGGAGTAGACGCCGTCAGCGATCCTGCGTTGACAACCCCCGAGCCGCCGTATGTCTCAGCGTCCGTGTTGAGGACTTCCGTCCACTCCCCTGCTGCCGGTACGCCCAAGATGTAATCCTTGTGCGGACCGCCGGAGAAGTTCACTGCGCACACCAGCGGTTTGCCATCGTGGTCCCAGCGGATGAACGTGAGGACGTTGTGATCAGCATCCCCGCCGTTGATCCATTGGAAACCGCCGGCCTCGTTGTCCCGCTGGTAAAGGGCCGGCGTTGCGGTATAGAGCTCGTTCAGATCCTTGATCAGGAGCTGCAGCCCGCGGTGCGCGGGAATGTCGGCGAGGAACCAATCCAGTCCGTACTGTTCGGACCATTCTGCTTCCTGGCCGAACTCCGTACCCATGAAGATGAGCTGCTTGCCCGGATGCGCCCACTGGTACGCAAAGAACGCGCGCAGGTTTGCCAGTTGCTGCCACCGGTCGCCCGGCATCTTCCGCAGCATGGAGCCTTTGCCGTGAACTACTTCGTCGTGGCTGATGGGCAGCAGGAAGTTCTCAGTGAAGGCATAGACCAAGGAGAACGTGATGGTGCCGTGGTGCCATTTGCGGTTGATGGGGTCTTCGGAAATGTACTTGAGCGAATCATGCATCCAGCCCATGTTCCATTTGAGCCCGAAGCCGAGTCCGCCGTGGTTGGTGGGAGCCGTAACACCGGGGAATGCGGTGGATTCCTCGGCAATGATGATGGCGCCCGGGTGGGACTTGTAGACGGTGGCGTTGACTTCCTGCATGAAGGAAATGGCTTCGAGGTTCTCACGCCCGCCGAACTTGTTGGGCTTCCACTGCCCTTCTTCGCGGGAATAGTCCAAGTAGATCATCGAGGCAACAGCATCTACACGCAGGCCATCAATGTGGAATTCTTCCAGCCAGTACAGCGCGTTGGACACCAGGAAGTTCCTGACCTCGCTGCGCCCAAAGTCGAAGATCAGCGTTCCCCAGTCCGGGTGTTCGCCCAAGGCAGGGTCCGAGTGCTCGTACAGTGGCTGGCCGTCGAACTGTGCCAGCGCCCAGGAGTCCTTGGGGAAGTGGGCAGGTACCCAGTCAAGGAGGACGCCGATGCCGGCCTGGTGAAGCGAATCCACCAGGAACCGGAACTCGTCCGGGTGTCCGAACCGTGAGGTCGGCGCGAAGTAGGACGTCACTTGGTAGCCCCACGAACCACCGAAGGGGTGCTCCGCCACCGGCATGAACTCAACGTGGGAGAAGCCGAGCCACTTCACGTAGTCCACGAGTTCCTTGGCGAGTTCCTTGTAGCCAAGGCCCAGCCGCCAGGATCCCAGGTGGACTTCGTAGACGCTCATGGGCGAGTTGTGCGGGTCTTTCGCAGCACGCGCGCTCATCCATTCCGCATCCTTGAACCGGTAGCTGGCGTCCACAACACGTGAGGCCGTCAGTGGCGGAACCTCGGTGCCGAAAGCCAGCGGATCGGCCTTTTCAATCCAGTGTCCCGACTTGGTCAGGATCTCGTATTTGTAGCACGCCCCTGCTACAACACCCGGGATGAACAGTTCCCACACACCGGAGGACCCCAGTGAACGCATTCCGTGGGAACGGCCATCCCACGCGTTGAAGTCACCCTTCACACGTACGGCCTGGGCGTTGGGGGCCCAGACGGCGAAGGAAACACCGTCCACCTCGCCCAGCGCGGAGCGGTAGTGCTGAACGTGCGCACCCAGAACATCCCAAAGGCGTTCGTGGCGGCCTTCGCCGATCAGGTGCAGGTCCACCTCACCCACGGTAGGCAGGTAGTGGTACGGGTCATCGATGGTGACGGGTTCGACGTCGTACACCACTTCCAAACGGTAGTCAGGCACGTGGCCGGCCTGCAGCGGTTCCAGAACAGCAGTCCAGACGCCGTGGGCCTCGTGGGTCATGTCGGTGCGGCCGGCTTCGGTCACTACAACCACGGACTTCGCGAGGTGCTTCACGGTGCGGATGGTGACGTGGCCGTGATCGTCCAAGTGTGCGCCCAGCACTGAGTGGGGTGCATGGTAGGCGGCGGCCGCCACGCGTTCCAAGGTCTCGGAGTCCACGTGCAGGGGAACTCGCGGCCGTTCGGTGCGTGCAGAGCCAGTCATGTCATTACCTTCCGCTGTAGCTGCCGCATGCTTGCCGCGGCTAGTGTTTTCGAGGATTCGTCGGGATGCATTCACGGGGATCGACAACCAGTCGGGCCGGTTCCGCAACTCGTAAACAACCTCGTATAAGGCCTTGTCCAGCCACAATGCCACAAAGAGCGGCGAGCGGCGGTCAATAGTTCCCGGGGTGACCTCGCTATACCCCTCAAGGAACGCGGCAGCGCAGTCATCCACCCAGGCTTCAGGCACTCTGACGTCGATGTTTTCGAGCGTGGCGGCCCCGGCTGCGTAGTCGAACGAGCGCAGCATCCCGGTGACATCCCGCAAAGGAAGATCGGGAGTATTGCGCTCATCAATGGTCCGGAGCGGCTCGCCCTCGAAGTCAAGGATGGCCCACCGCCCTGGCTGCCCCTCAGTGCCGGGAACCAACAGAATCTGGCCCAGGTGGAGGTCGCCGTGGACGCGCTGCAACTGGCCAACGTCGCGGGGATCCAGAGCCGCCAGCAACTCATCGAGTTGTTGGTCATGGGGACCGACGGCGGACGAGGCTTCCGCCCACGAGCCGCGGACGCGCCGGACTACTGAGGCGATGATGTCCGGGCCCTGTTCCTGCCCGTCCTGGGTTCCGAATGTTTCAGCGAGCCTGGCATGAACCGTGGCAGTAGCAGCGCCCAGCCCGCGGGCGTCTGCGGTGAAATCCTTACCGGCCGCGGCTGCCTCCACCGCCAGGCGCCAAGCGTCCCGGCCGCCGAGGAGAAACTCGTGGGCAACGGTCAGCTCACCGGTGGCCACTGTTGAACCGTTCGACGCCGGACCATTCCACGAGCCGGTAATCCAGCCAAGCGTCGCGGGAACCTCCGTGGTGCCAGCCGCGGTCAGGGCAGCGCCAAGCTCCACTTCAGGATTCTTGCCGTCGGCAAGCACACGGAAGATTTTGATGATCGCCGCCGAATCGCCGTCGTCAATGATGACTGACGTGTTGGATTGCTCACCCGAGAGGACACGCACTGACGTTGGGTCTTTCGGGAGCGCTACACGGCCAGTGGTTAGGTGTCCTTGGGCACCGCCCACTGTTCCTTCACTGCGCATGAGTTCCAGCCATGCTGTGACGAAGTCGGAATCGTAGACGGCATCGTAAACGAGCCTCAGGCCTAGTTCTGGATCCGTCACCTCGCCCAGCAAAGCTGTTGGCGCATCGGATAGCGGCTGGCTCCGGTAGCTCAACGGAACCTGAACAACGTCAGTCCGCGAACCGCCGTCGGCCGTTCGGTGGGTTACCGCCAACAGCACAACTTCCAGCTGTGCGTCGCCGCTTGCATGGGGGAGGCTGAAGCCGCCCACCTGCTCCAGCGCAAAGTCGGGGCTCTTGACCGGGAACCAGCGCTTGCCTGGCAGCCAGGTCCGGAGAAGTCCTTCAATGGAGGGGCTCAAGTGTTCCTCGTTCATCTCATCCTTTGGAGGTCACCACGGGAATCGCCTGGGTAAAAGGCGACGAGGGATTGGAAAATGCCGAGCGAACCCGCAGCCAATAGAAGCTGTGGCTGCCCAACATCACGGTCAGATGACCGTTGTCTCCGACCGCCGGGAAGGGCTGGCCGCCGAAAATGTCGCGCAGGCCCCTGCCCGCGAACTCGGGAATGTCCAGCGTTGCCGCTACAGGGTGCTGGGAGAGGTTGAAGACGCACAATATGGTTTCGGCGTCCTCCCCCTCGGGGTTACCCGCCGGCAACTCGCGAACATAGGCGAGCACCACTTCATGATCCGCCTCGATATGCCGGAAACCGCCCAGACCAAACACCGGATGGTTCTTCCGGACGCTCAGGATCTGGCGGGTCCAGCGCAGCAGCGAACCTGAGTGCGCGGCCTCGGCCTCAACGTTGGCCATGCTGTAGTTGTACACCAGCGATTGGATGACCGGCAGGTACAGCTGGCCTGGATCAGCACCGGAAAAACCTGCGTTCCGATCAGGGTTCCACTGCATCGGAGTTCGGACGGCATCACGGTCATCGAGCCAAATGTTGTCCCCCATGCCGATCTCATCCCCGTAATAGAGGAAAGGACTGCCCGGCAAGGACAGCAGCAGCGCGTTGATCAGCTCAATCTCGGAACGGGAGTTGTCCAGCAACGGCGCCAAGCGTCGTCGAATACCAATGTTGGCCCGCATCCGCGGATCCGGGGCGTACCATCCGAGCATGGCGGCGCGCTCTTCTGCTGGCACCATCTCCAACGTCAGTTCGTCGTGGTTCCTCAGGAAAGTCCCCCACTGCGCGCCCTTGGGTATCTCCGGGGTGTTCCGCAGTGTCTCAATGATGGGAGCGGCCTTCTGGTCCCGCAAGGCGTAGTAGAGCCTGGGCATGATGGGGAAGTGGAAGGCCATGTGGCATTCGGGGGCTTCCTCCGTGCCAAAGTACTCCACCACCTCATGCGGGGGCTGGTTCGCCTCGGCAATGATGACCCGGCCGGGGTAGTTCGAGTCCACCATCCGGCGGAGGTCCTGCAGGAAGGTGTGCGTGGCAGGCAGGTTCTCGCAGTTGGTTCCGTCTTCTTCGAACAGATAAGGGATGGCGTCAGCACGGAAGCCATCGATGCCCTGGTCCAGCCAGAAGCGGACTACGTCATAGAGCGCCTCAATCACCTTGGGGTTCTCGAAGTTCAGGTCCGGCTGGTGGCTGAAGAAGCGGTGCCAGAAGAACTGCCGGCGGATGGGATCGAACGTCCAGTTGGACTCTTCTGTGTCAACGAAGATGATGCGCGCGTCCTGGTACTTCTCGTCAGTATCGCTCCACACGTAGAAATCGCCGTAGGGACCCGTTGGGTCCTTACGCGATTCCTGGAACCAGGGATGCTGGTCCGAGGTGTGGTTCAACGGGAGGTCGATGATCACACGGACCCCACGGGCGTGGGCCTCGGCAACCAACCTCTTGAAGTCGCTGATGGTACCGAACTCGTCCAGCACGGACGTGTAGTCCGCAATGTCATAACCGCCATCGCGCAACGGGGAATGGAAGAACGGCGGCAACCACAGGCAGTCAACACCCAGCCACTGGAGGTAATCCAGTTTCTCGATCAGGCCGTGGAAGTCGCCGGACCCATCCCCGTTGGCGTCCGCAAAAGCCCGCACCAGTACCTCATAGAAGACTGCCTTGCGGTACCAGTGCGGATCGTGCTGGAGACCTGGGGCGTTCAACTCGAAGGTGTTCTTCGGCGTGAAGTACTGGCTGGGGTTCTGCGGAGAAAAACTCACTAAGGCTGCCTCCGGATGCTCAGTATGTGCGCCGGCTCAACGTGGGCATCCAGGCGGACGTAGTTGTGCTCGCCCCACTCCCAGCTCTCACCGCTGATCAAGTCGTCCACCCGGAACCGGCCGTCCTCGTTGAAGTCCGAAGGATCCAACTGCAGGGCCCCCAGGTCCAAGGACACCGTGCTTTCGCGGGTGCTGTGAGGATCCACGTTGACCACAATGATCAAGGTGTCCTTGGTGCCGTCCGGCAGCGTCTTGTGCTTGGAGTAGACAATCGTGGCGTCGTCGGTGCTGCTGTGAAGTGTCAGGTTCTGCAGATCGCCCAAGGCCACGTGGTCCTTGCGGATGGTGTTGAGCCTGGTGATGTACGGCGCCAAGGTCCGCCCTGACTCGGCAGCGCCTTCCCAATCCCGCGCCTTGTACTCGTACTTTTCGTTATCGATGTACTCCTCCGCGCCCGGACGGGCCACGTGCTCGTACAACTCATAGCCCGCATAGACGCCCCACAGCGGGCTGGCCGTAGCGGCCAAGACCGCCCGGATGCGGAACGCGGCCGGGCCACCGTACTGCAGGTACTCGGTGAGAATGTCCGGGGTGTTCACAAAGAAGTTGGGACGGAAGAAGGCAGCGGTCTCGTGGCTGACCTCGTGGAAATACTGCTCCAGCTCGGTCTTGGTGTTCCGCCACGTGAAGTAGGAGTAGGACTGCTGGAATCCCGCGCGGCCCAAAGCGTGCATCATGGGCGGGCGTGTGAAGGCTTCGGCCAGGAAAACAACCTCGGGGTTCTTCTTGTTGATCTTGCCGATCAGCCATTCCCAGAACCAGACGGGCTTGGTGTGGGGATTGTCCACACGGAAAACCTTGACGCCGTGGCTGATCCACAGCTGGACAATCCGCAGGATCTCCTTGGAAAGGCCGGCCGGGTCGTTGTCAAAGTTCAGGGGATAAATGTCCTGGTACTTTTTCGGCGGGTTCTCTGCATAAGCGATGGAACCGTCCACTCGGGTGGTGAACCACTCCGGGTTGGACGCTACCCAAGGGTGGTCCGGAGCTGCCTGCAGGGCGAGGTCCAACGCAACCTCAAGTCCGAGCTCGTTGGCTCGCGCTACGAACGCGTCAAAGTCCTCAAACGTACCCAGTTCCGGGTGGATGGCGTCATGGCCACCGTCCCGGGAACCAATGGCCCACGGCGAACCGGGATCCTGCGGGCCCGGAGTCAACGTGTTGTTGCGGCCCTTGCGGTGTTGAAAACCGATCGGGTGGATAGGTGGCAGGTAGATGATGTCGAAGCCCATCTCCGCCACGGCGTCGAGCCTTCTGGCTGCCGTCCGGAAGTTGCCGGAGGTCCACACACCGGTGGAGTGATCCAGCACAGCGCCCTCTGAGCGGGGGAAGAACTCGTACCAGGAACCGCGGCCCGCGAGGTCGCGCTCCACCTGCAGCGGGAAACGCTCGGAAACAGTCACCAGTTCGCGGATCGGAACGCGTCCGACGGCGGCCAGCACCTCCGGGCTGAAGCCGGCGCCAAGGCGCTCCTCGGCAGTCTTGGTGGTGTCGGAGAGCACAACGGAAGCGGCACGCAAGGTGCGCTTCTCCGCAGCGCTGCGTCCGGCGTCGTCCACTGCTTCGGCGAGGAGGGCAGCGCCCTCGGCAAGCATCAACTCAACGTCAATGCCGGCCCCCACTTTGACCTCAGCGTTGTGGTGCCAGGTGCCGTAGCGGTCATGCCAGGCCTCAATGACGAAGGACCAGGCGCCGGTGCCGGCGGGCGTGATCAAGCCCTCCCAGCGGTCCAGGCCCTTCCATTGCTCGCCCTCGGCCGGGGTCAGGCGGACGCGCTGACGCTCCTTGCCCTTGGGATCGAGCAGCACAGCGGATACGCCCAGCTGGTCATGGCCTTCACGGAAGACCGTGGCGCCAACCACGAGGTCCTCGCCCGGCAAGGCCTTCGCCGGGAAACGGCCACCCTCAACCACCGGCTGCACGGCCGTGATGGGGAACCGGCCGAAGCGAAGTCCCTCGGTGATGTCCGTAGTCGTCTTGGATTTCAGAGCGGTGATGGTTCGCGCGGTTTTCGTCACAACCACGACGTTAGCGAGAAAAATCACAGAATGCTAAGCACACGACCTTTCTCCTCGACGCAAGATGACTTTTACCTAAAAGAAACCCAATGCAGTTCCGGCTTCCATGCGAGTCCGTTAGTGTGGCGCTCGTGAAGGCTATTCGAAGGTTTACAGTCCGTACCGTCCTCCCCGAGCCCATCAGGCCCCTGGCCCGTCTGGCGACCAATTTGCGCTGGTCCTGGCACCGGCCCACTCGGGAACTTTTCGCGAGCCTCAACCCGGCTCTCTGGGAGGCCTCGCAGCACGACCCCATCGCCTTGCTGGGGTCCATCAGCCGCGAGCAACTGCAGGACCTGGCAAACGACGGAGAGGTTGTGGAACGCGTTCAGCACGCCGCAGCCGATCTGGACCGCTACCTCAGCGAACCCCGCTGGTACCAGGACCTCAACGAGGACGCTCCGGCATGCATCGCGTACTTCTCCCCCGAGTTCGGCATCACCGAAGTGCTTCCGCAGTACTCCGGAGGTCTCGGAATCCTCGCCGGCGACCACCTCAAGGCCGCTTCGGACCTCGGCGTGCCGCTGATCGGCGTAGGCCTTCTGTATCAGGCCGGCTACTTCAAGCAGTCGCTCTCCCGGGACGCCTGGCAGCAGGAAACCTACCCCGTCCTGGACCCCGACGGACTCCCCCTGACGCTGCTTCGCCACCCTGCCAAGGACGGCGCCCCCGGAAAGCCCGTTCACATCTCCCTGCCGCTGCCCAACGGACGCGAACTCCACGCGCATGTCTGGCGTGCCGACGTCGGACGTGTTCCTCTGCTGCTCCTGGACTCCAACGTCCCCTCCAACGACGAAGCCGCGCGCGGCATCACCGACCGCCTGTACGGCGGCGGCGGCGACCACCGGCTCCAGCAGGAACTTCTCCTGGGCATGGGCGGCGTCAAAGCCCTGCGCGTCTATCAGGAGATCACCGGCACACCCGCGCCCGAGGTTTTCCACACCAACGAAGGCCACGCCGGTTTCCTGGGGATCGAACGCATCCAGGAAGCCATGTCCAATCCCGAGCACCCCCTCAGCTGGGACGAAGCCCTCGCCGCCGGCCGGGCATCCACCGTCTTCACCACGCACACACCCGTACCCGCCGGAATCGACCGCTTCGAAACCGTGCAAATCAAGCACTTCTTCGAAGCCGGGCTGGCACCCGCCGTGCCCACCGAACGCATCCTGGAACTCGGACGCGAAAACTACGACGGCGGCAACCCCTCGGTGTTCAACATGGCCGTAATGGGCCTGCGCCTGGCGCAACGAGCAAACGGTGTGGCCAAGCTGCACGGCGTGGTGTCCCGCGAAATGTTCGCCGGACTCTGGCCGGGATTCGACCACTCCGAAATCCCCATCACCTCCGTCACCAACGGCGTCCACGTGCCCACGTGGGTGGATCCCCGCATCTCCGCCCTTGCACGGACCCAATTCGGGGCCGAAGCCGAAGCCATGGGACGCTGGGACCTGGCCTACAACGTCAGCGACGAAGACGTCTGGGCCCTCCGCCGGGAGCTCCGCGCCCAGCTCATCGACGACGTCCGACGCCGGCTCCGCGCCTCCTGGAAGAAGCGCGGCGCGGCCGATGCCGAACTCGGTTGGACCGACTCCGTGCTGGACCCCGACGTCCTGACCATCGGATTCGCACGCCGTGTGCCCACCTACAAACGGCTCACCCTCATGCTGCGCGATCCTGCACGGTTGAAAGCCCTCCTGCTGGACCCCAAGCACCCCATCCAGCTGGTCATTGCAGGCAAGTCCCACCCCGCAGACGACGCCGGCAAGAAAATGATCCAGGACCTGGTCAAGTTCACCGACGACCCCCAGGTGCGGCACAGGATCGTGTTCCTGCCCAACTATGACATCGCCATGGCAAGGACCCTGTTCCCCGGCTGCGACGTCTGGCTCAACAACCCGCTCCGCCCGCTCGAAGCGTGCGGCACCTCCGGCATGAAAGCAGCCATCAACGGCTCGCTCAACCTCTCCGTCCTGGACGGCTGGTGGGACGAAATGTACGACGGCGAAAACGGCTGGGCAATCCCCACAGCCAACAACAACGCCTCCTCCGAGGAACGGGACGACATTGAGGCATCGGCACTCTACGAACTCCTGGAAACCCAGGTAGCGCCACGGTTCTACGGCACAACGGTGGCACAAGCCGCCGGCGCGGCCGGACCCTCGGAATCCAGCGTTGAGACCGTGCCCACCCACTGGGTGTCAATGATCAAGCACACGCTGGCCAACCTGGGCCCGGCAGTCTCGGCAGAACGCATGCTCCACGACTACGTCAACAACCTCTACTGCCCGGCCGCTGTATCCGGGCGCAGGGCAGTTGCCGAAGCGTTCAAGGAAGCCAAGGAGCTCGCATCCTGGACCACCAAGGTAAGGAACGCGTGGCCCGAGGTTGTGGTGGAACACGTTGACTCCGTGGGCGTCTCCGAAGAACCCCAGGTAGGCGACGCGCTCCAAGTCAACGCCTACGTGGCTCTCAACAACCTGACACCCGACGACGTCTCCGTGGAAGTAGCCTTCGGACGAGCCGAGGAATCCGACGAGCTCGAAGACATTGTGGTTGCCGAACTGGACTCGGTGGAAGACCTCGGCGGCGGACGCCACCTGTTCAGCGGGTCCTTGGTGATCAACAGGTCCGGCTCCTTCGGCTATACCGTCCGGGTGTTCCCGAAGCACTCAGCGTTGGCATCCAAAGCTGAGCTGGGATTGATCGCGAACGCCTAGTCCGCCGTAGCCCAATTGGCGACCGTAACCCTCTGCGTGCTGCTCCTTCGTCGCTTTGACGCACGCTGCCGGGTCACGGTCGCCAATTGCGTCTCAAGGCCCGCTACGGTTGGGATCCATAGGGCCCGTTGGCGCGACTAGTTTTCGAAGACCGCGATGACCGTGAGGTCCCGTCCGGCGTACTTTTCGGCGTCTTGGAGGATTTCGCAGACTACTCCGAAGGAGCGGTCCGTGCGGTAGGCCGCGGGGACTTGCCAGATCATGGTGACTGGGCTGCCGTCATCCTCAGAGAGGGCATCGGCGTAATCGTGCAAGGAGTCGTTGAGGGCGTCGAGGTTCACCCCGTAATACTCGGGGAAGTCGAGGACCTGGCCGAAAACCTCCAGAACCGCCTGCTTGGTGGTCGCCGGCGGGACAAGGAGGGTCCGGCGGCCGGCGTCGGAGACCTGCTCTTGCAGTTCTTCAAGCGTCCAGGTGTCTGCGGAATAAATCTTCATGAGCTCCTACTTGTCTTCGACAATGAATTTGAAGGACTCGTAATGGTCCGGTGTGTAGTACTTGGCTGAGTCCTTGCCCACAATGATTCGTCGCGCGCCACGGTCCGACTCCCCTGGCGTAGGCACTGTGTACTCCTTGTAGAAACCACCGGACTTCTTGGGCAGCAAACCCTCGAAGTTGCCGAAATTCACGCCGTCACGGTCGTAAGGGTACGGGCCGCCCTTAGCAATCAGGGCAAGGGTTTGGCGGGCTTCCCTGGGTAGCTGCGAGGCGTTGATGGAGGGCAGCGCAGAAGGGTTGGCGACGGCAGGGGTGGCAGCTGCGGTGGTTGCTGCCTTCGGTGACGTCGACGGAGAGCCAGGTTCCGGCGTCGTGGTTTGCGCGGTCAGTGAGCCTCCGCCCACCATGGCAACCACCAGCACGACGACGGCGATCACCAGTCCCGCGAAGGCCACCAGTTTGTTTCGGCTGCTCATGCGGTGAACTCCCTGCGTGGTTAGTGCCTAGGTGCGGTAGACGTTAATGGTGTTGGCTTGCAGGATATCCCGCTCGCCGGAAGCCACCAACGCCCCCTTCCTGCGCTCATGCAGCACCGAGGTGGTGAAGCGAAGTTCGAACATGCGCTTACCGATGCCTGACTCGCTCAAAATCTCAGGCAGGACCATTTTCACGTCCTGGTTGCTGCCGTTCACCGAGATCAAGCCGCGGATCTCACTGTCCTCGTGACCCATCAGGAGCTGGACGGAACGGAGGTCGGGCTCGTTCCAGCGCGCCGGAGTCATCCGCTTTCCCTTGTCATCAAACCATTGCAAGCTGGAGTCGTTGGCGTTGCCGGGGAAACTCTCGGGCTGATGCCGCAGAAACCACCGGCGCAGCCTGACCAGTTCGCGCGTGGTCCTGAACATGGCATTGGCTTCCTGGGTCCGGCTCCAATCGAGCCAAGCCGTGGGGTTGTCCTGGCAGTAGGCATTGTTGTTGCCCTGTTGGGTCCGCCCGATCTCGTCACCGGCAGTGATCATGGGAACACCGAAAGACAGGAGCAAAGTGGCCATCAGATTGCGGACCGACAGTGCGCGGGCGGCCACGATTGCCTCGTTTTCGCTCCGCCCCTCCACGCCGTGGTTATAGCTGCGGTTGTCTCCGTGGCCATCCCGGTTCTGCTCGCCGTTAGCCTCATTGTGCTTACGGTCGTAGCTCACCAGGTCTTTGAGGGTAAAGCCGTCATGAGCAGTGATGAAGTTGACGCTGGCCAGCCGTGTGCGTCCCGATGACGCGAAGAGATTGGCGGAGCCCGCCATCAGCTCAGCCAGTGACGCAATGGAGCCGCCATGGCCACCGGATTCCATGGCAGCCCGGTCGGAGAGCCAGAAGCTCCGGACGCCGTCGCGGAAATGGTCATTCCAGTCCGACCAGCCCTGCGGGAAGCGGCCGGTCTGCCAGCCACCGTAGCCCACGTCCCAAGGTTCGGCGATCAGTTTGACCCCTGATAGTACGGGGTCCTCGGCAATCGCCTGCAGGAATGGGTGCTGCGGATCAAAGGTGTTGCTGGCATCGCGGCACAGTGTCACGGCGAGGTCGAAGCGGAACCCGTCCACATGGAAGTCGTTCACCCAGTAACGCAAGGAATCCAATGCCAGGTCAACCACTACTGGATCACTGAAATCCAAGGTGTTGCCGCACCCGGTGGTATCCAAGTAACGGCCGTGGGCATCGTGCCGGTAATAGCGTTTCTCAGCCAATCCACGGAAGCTCAGTGGCGGTCCGTCCGGCCCCGCCTCGGCGGTGTGGTTGTACACGACGTCAAGGATGACTTCGATCCCCGCCGCATGGAGCAGCTTGATCATGCCCTTGAGCTCATCCTGCACCGCATGGGGGCCAGCGTTGCGAGCCGCCTCCGTGGCGTAGTCAGCGTGGGGAGCGAAAAAAGCGGCCGTGTTGTAGCCCCAATAATTGGTCATTCCCAGGTCCTGAAGATGGGACTCATCCAGGTGGAAATGAATGGGCAGGAGCTGGACAGCGGTGATGCCTAGTTCGGTGAGGTGCTGGATCATCACAGGATGCGCCATGCCCGCATACGTCCCGCGGAGGTGCTCCGGGATGTCCGGGTGGAGCATGGTCTGGCCTCGGACGTGTGCCTCATAGATCACCGAGGTACGCATGGGCGTCCGGGGCGGTTGATCGTCGCCCCAATCAAAGCCTGTCTCCACGTGGACACTGGTGAGGAACTCGCCCCGCTGGTCCACGGCGCGGCCATAAGGATCGAGCAGCAGCGGCTGGCCGCCGTCGTTATCCAGGTCCAAAGCTGGCATGGACAGAGGAAGCCCGCCCTCGCTCGGGGCGGCCCGGAAGCCGTAGCGGGTGCCTGACGGCATGCCGTTGACAAGGCTGAAGTGCACGCCGTCCTCGGTGTTGGACAGGATGTGGGACTGCCAAGCTTCCCCAGGTGCTTGGAACACCACCTCCACCCGGTCCAGATCCGGGGCGAACACGGCCACGTTCACCAAATTTTCCGGGGTGATCTGGGCGTCGGGAACTGCGGGCTGGGGCGTGCTCAGTCCGAGGGGCCTGGGTTGCGATGCGTCCAGGGCAGTTGCTGTGTCAAAAATAGGCATAACCATTGCTTGCAAGTTTAGTTCCACGCAAAGCATGTACCGCGCGGGCCCGCCATGTGACGACGTTCAGCGTCTCGATTTCATTACTTGCCCCAATATGGCGGGATTTGATCAGCCACTCACGTGCTGAAACGCCGCATGTGAGTCCGGCCGGGTGGGGATGGAGGGAAGCAATTGTGTCGCCTTGCTCTGCCTCCTTGCCAGTCGGATTGGCATACTGGGACCAAGACAACTGGAGGTTACATCGTGCGAGTGGCACTTGCCCAAGTCATCACCGGCCGGGATCTGGCCGGCAACCTGCGGCTCCTTGAGGACAACGCCCGCCGGGCCAAGGACGGCGGCGCCGAGTTGGTGGTGTTCCCCGAGGCGATGATGCGCGCGTTCGGAAACTCGCTGCTGGACATCGCCGAGCCGTTGGACGGGCCGTGGGCCAGCCGGGTGAGAGCCCTCGCCGAGGAACTTCAGCTGGTGATCGTGGCGGGCATGTTCACCCCGGGCAGCCCCTCCGATTCCGGTTCACCGCGGGTGCGGAACACGCTTCTGGCCACGGGATTGGGCGTGGAAGCGAGCTACGACAAAATCCACCTCTTTGACGCGTTCGGTTTTGCGGAATCGGACACCGTTGAGGCTGGCACCGATCCGGTAACGTTCGACGCCGGTGGTCTCACCTTTGGTTTGGCCACCTGCTACGACATCCGTTTCCCCGCCTTGTTCATGGCCAATGCCCAGCGCGGAGCCGTGGTCAACATCGTTTCCGCGTCTTGGGGTTCCGGGCCCGGCAAGGCCGAGCAGTGGCAACTCCTGGCCCGTGCCCGCGCCGTGGACACCACCACGATCGTCCTCGCCTGCGGCCAAGGCGATCCGGCAAGCCAAGGCATCGAGGTTAAAGGTTCCGCGCCCACGGGAGTGGGGTACTCCGCCGTCGTATCCCCGTTCGGACAGGTACTGGAAGCCCTCGAAGGCGAGCCGGGCCTTATTTTCTACGACCTCGACCCCGCCACTGTGGAAGACGCCCGCCAAAAACTTCCCGTGCTGGCCAACCGCCGCGACTTCTAACCCGTCCCGGTGGATTCCCCATTTTGCTCGGCGGCCCAAACCCGACGGATGTGATAGAGCGTCCGGCCCAAACCCGAGGGATGTGAGAGAGCGTTGCAGCTCAGGCACACGAAAGGCGCCGCAAGGGCCATCCGGTAGCGTGCGTCTAAGCGAGGAACGAGCGAGCACGCGGAGGATGGCGCTTGCGGCGCCTTCTCGAGGATTACTTAGCGGCGCGCTGCCTCGACACTTCGTACAAGGAGATTCCGACGGCCATGGATGCGTTGAGCGATTCCATGGCGGAGTCGATCGGGATCGAGACGATTTGGTCGCAGTTTTCGCGCACGAGCCTGCTGAGGCCCTTGCCTTCGGAGCCCACTACGATGCACACGGGCTCGGTTGCCACGGTGAGGTCCGGCAGCGAGACGTCGCCGTCTCCGTCCAGGCCGAGCACGTAGATGCCCATGTTTTTGAACTGCTTGAGAGCGTTGTTCAGGTTCGACGCGCGGGCAACCGGGACGCGGACAGCGGCACCGGCGCTGGTCTTCCAGGCGGACGCCGTGACGCCGACGGAGCGACGCTCGGGGACGATCACGCCATGGCCGCTGAAAGCGGAGACGGAGCGGATGATCGCGCCGAGGTTGCGGGGGTCGGTGATGCCGTCCAGTGCAACGAAGATGGGGGCGTTGGAAATGTGCCCCTTCTTCCACTTGGCGAGGGTCGTCTCGGCGAGGTCGTATGCGTCCTCGTATTCGTACGGCGGGATCTGCAGTACGAGGCCTTGGTGGACGGCGTCCTCGGTCATGCGGTCCAGCTCAACCTTGCCGGTTTCGAGCAGCGGAATGCCGCGTTCGGCCGCGAGTTTGAGGGATTCCTTGACGCGGTCGTCCATCTCAATGCGGATGGCGACGTGCAGTGCCTTGGCGGGGATGCCGGCGCGGAGGGCCTCGACCACCGAGTTACGGCCCGTTACCAGCTCTTCCGTGGCACGGCCCTTGGGGCCGGAGCGGGCGCCTGCACCGCCGGGACGAGTGCCCGGGCCGCGCTTGGCAGCCGAGCGCTCAGCCAGCTGCTTGTTCTTGTATGCCTTGTGGTAGGTGCGTTCCTCCGCTTTGGGCGTAGGACCCTTGCCTTCCAGGGCCTTGCGGCCGTGGCCACCGGTTCCGGTGGTGGGGCCCTTCTTCTGTTTGACCGACCGGCGACCATTATTGGCCATGAGATTCCATCCTTGATTTTGTGAGTAAGTCTGGAATCAAGTCTACTGACCCGATGCAATTCGGCTGTCGCGCCGGTTTGTCAGTCGCGTTTCAGGCTCCAGGTGGCGCCGTCCGCACCATCTTCGACGACGACGCCGGCGGCGGCGAGCGTGTCACGGATCGCGTCGGACGCGGCCCAGTCCTTGCTGGCTCTGGCGGCGGCACGGGCTTCGAGTTGAGCTTCGATCAGCACTTCCAGGGCCGCGTGCTCGCGCCCTTGGACGGCTTCGGGACGTTTGACCGAATCCAGGCCAAGCACTTCGGTCATGGACAGCACACTGTAGAGGGCCGATTTCGCGCCTTCAAGGTCACCGGCAGCCAGGGCGGTGTTGCCTGCCCGCACGGTTTCGTGCAGGACGCCCAGCGCCTGGGGGACGTTGAGGTCGTCGTCCATGGCTGCGATGAAAGCCGCGGGCATATTCGCCTGCGGGGACACGTCCGAGGCATCCGTGTCCACCTTGGAAGATGCCTTGTGGATGAAACCGTCAATCCGCTCGACGGCGGCCGCGGCCTCCTGCAGCGAGGTGGGCCGGTAGTCCAGGATGGAACGGTAGTGGGCCTGGCCAAGGTAGTAGCGGACCACGCGAGGCGATGCGAGCTGGAGCATCTCGGCCGGGCTCACCGTGTTGCCAATCGACTTGGACATCTTTTCGCCCTCGTAGGTGACCATGCCGTTGTGCATCCAGAAGTTGGCGAAATCGTCGCCGGCGGCCTGGGACTGGGCCATCTCGTTCTCGTGGTGCGGGAAGCGAAGGTCCAGTCCCCCACCGTGGATATCAAACCGGGGGCCCAGGTATTTGGTGACCATGGCTGAGCACTCCAGGTGCCAGCCGGGACGGCCTGCGCCCCAAGGGGACTCCCACTTGGCGGTGACGGGCTCACCGTCTTTGAAACCCTTCCACAGCGCGAAGTCGCGCGGATCGCGCTTCCTGCTGATGAATTGAGCCTCGACGTCCGTTGCTCCCTGCATGTCGTCAATATTCTGGCGGGTCAGCGAACCGTATTTGCTCCAGGAGCGGACGTCGAAGTAAACGTCGCCGGAATCGTCCAAGGCGGGGTAAGCGTGGCCGCGGTCGATGAGGCGCTGGATGAGGGCATGCATTTCCGGGATGTGGCCCGTGGCGCGGGGCTCATAGGTGGGCCGCTGCACGCCGAGGGATTCGTACGCATTCTCGAATTCCTGCTCGTAGCGGTATGCCAGTGCCCACCATTCTTCGGCTTGGCGCGCGGATGGCTCGGCGTCCCAGTCCGGCCCGAACGACTGCGCGGACTTGGCCAGGATCTTGTCGTCGATGTCCGTGACGTTGCGTACCACCGTGACCCGGAGGCCCCGGAACTCGAGCCAGCGCGTCAGCTGGTCAAAGGCGATGGCCGACCTGACGTGGCCCACGTGCGGCATTCCTTGGACGGTGGCCCCGCAGTAGTACACGCTGGCCTTGCCGTCTTCGAGGGGAACGAAGTCGCGGACTTCGGCGGAGGCGGTGTCATAGAAGCGCAGGGTCACCGCTCCAGATTAGCCGATGACTCGACGTGACCTGCCTACTTGCAGTATTCGCCGATCTTGTTGAACTGGACTTTGAGCTTCTCCTGCTGGTCCTGGGTGGCTGCCCCGAGGGACGATCCCGCTGCTTCGTCCATGATCGCGGCCATCTCCTTGATGGGGTTCCCGACCTCCGGCGCCAGTTTCCCAGCGATCTGGTGATAGTGCTCGGCGATCTGTTTCGACTGCTGTTGCTGGTTACCGTCGGGCTTGAAGGTGTCGTTGTTCAGGAACTCGCAGCTGGCCTTGACGTCCATGGTTTGGGTCCCTCCGCAACCACTCAGCAGGAGCGCTGCGGCCAAGCCCGCAGACACCACAGCGGAACGCACGACGCCGGCACGTGACTTAGGCATGCGGCGCACCTTTCGCAGGACCAGGCTCCGCCGGGGTCACCGCGGAGACGCCAGCGGGGTACACGAGGGCCGTGGCAACCGCGGAAATCCCTTCGCCGCGTCCCGTGAAGCCGAGTCCGTCGCTGGTGGTTGCCGTGACACTGACCGGCGCACCTGCTGCTTCGCTCAAGACACGCTGGGATTCTTCCCGGCGTGGCCCGAACTTGGGACGGTTAGCAACGAACTGCACGGCCACGTTGCCGATCTCGAATCCTGCCGCACGCACAATGCGTGCGGCCTCGCTGAGCAGCATCACACCTGAGGCGCCCGCGAACTCGGGGCGGTCCGTGCCGAAGTGCGTACCAAGGTCACCGATTCCGCAGGCGGAGAACAGCGCGTCGGCAGCAGCGTGGGCTACGCAGTCGCCGTCGGAATGCCCTGAAAGCCCTTGCTCGCCTTCCCAGAAGAGCCCGCCCAACCAGAGCGGCTGCGGGTCATCTTCAGGCGCGAATGCGTGGACATCTATCCCGACCCCAGTTCGGGGAAGGACCATATTCAGTGTCATCAGCCTTCCACCCATCGAATCCCCAGCGGGCCTTCCAACAGGCCTTCGGCGATGATCAGGTCCAACGGTGTGGTGATCTTCAGCGACTGGCTTGCGCCGCGGACAGCGTGCACCGGAACGCCCAGGAGCTCCACCAGCATGGCGTCGTCAGTGACAGCTGCTGACTGTTTGTCATCGAAGAGCCCGGCGGCTTCGTGGGCCCTGCGCAGGACGGCCAGTTCGAAACCCTGCGGGGTCTGCACGGCACGGAGATGCTCGCGGGGAGCTGTGCCTGTGACGACCTCCGGGGCGATGGATGCGTCTGAGCCGCTGGTTTCGGCAACGGTCTTGATGGTATCCACTACCGGCATGGTGGGAATGACGGCCTTCGCTCCGGAAGCCAAGGCTGCAGATACGCGTTGGAAGACCCGCTCGGGGGTCAAGGCACGTGCGGCGTCATGGACCAGGACAAGTTCTGTCCCGTCCTCCAAAGCAGCCATGGCGGCGCGGACCGAATCCGCGCGGGATGAACCGCCGTCGACCACCGAGATTTCAGGGCCGCCGTCCACCAGGTCAATGGTGAACTCGGCAATTGACTCACGCAGGGCCGTGTCCCCCTTGGGCACGGCGACGCAGATCTGGCGCGCGACATCGGAAGCAACCACACCACGGAGTGCATGCATCAGGATGGTCTCGCCGCCCAGCGGAACCTGGGCTTTGGGCATGCCGTAGCCGAGGCGTTCACCGGAGCCGGCAGCAACCACGATCACGGCCGTGACGGAGCGCTTGGTAGGAATACTCATGCTCACCAGAGTACTTGTGGGAAATGAAACCCGGAGTGTGGCAAAAAGAAACCCGGCGGCGCTTTCGCACCACCGGGCTCAATTCTTAGGAAGCCAAGACCTCGTCAAGAACGCTTGCAGCCTTCTCTTCATCTGTCTTCTCAGCCAGGGCCAGTTCTGAAATCAGAATCTGCCGCGCCTTGGCCAGCATCCGCTTCTCACCTGCGGAAAGGCCGCGATCGTGATCACGACGCCAAAGATCGCGAACGACCTCTGCCACCTTGATGACATCGCCTGAAGCAAGTTTCTCCAGGTTCGCCTTGTAACGACGTGACCAGTTGGTAGGCTCTTCAGTGAACTCGGCGCGGAGAACGTCAAATACGTGCTCCAAGCCTTCTTTGCCCACTACGTCCCGGACCCCAACAAGGTCAACATTCTCTGCTGGAACTTCAATGGTCAGATCACCCTGAGCCACCTTGAGCTTGAGATACATCTTCTCTTCGCCCTTGATGGTGCGCATCTTGATTTCCTCAATTTTTGCTGCACCGTGGTGAGGGTAAACTACTGTCTCGCCGACCTCAAAAACCATGTGGACTTTCCCCTTTCCCGCAGATTAGTCTATCACGATTAAGGCATACGACTGGCACCGGAAGGGCCCTCCTGCCGCGCCAATAAAGGGAATGAGCCCTCAAACGACTTCCTCCAAGGTCTTGACGTATTAGGCGAAAGATGCATGGAGGAGGCAACGTGCGAGCAAGATCTCTTCTCGTATGGCGCCACATAGCCTTCCCGAATCCATATTTCCGGGGGTTTGCCGATAGGCTATGGCTGAAAAGTGTTCCAATGACTCTTGAGGAGTAGGTGTCGTGCGCAATACTGCGATGAACCCTGTCCAGCGCGGCAAGCTGGCAATTGCGGCGGCTGCGATCGGCGTCGGTCTTCTGTCCGTCACCGGCTGTGGATTCGTCAACGCCCAGCAGACCACCCACCAGTACTCGGCATCGGACGGGATCAAAGCAGATCTCGGCTCGTTGCAGTTGCGCAACATCCTGATTGTTGCTTCGGGCGAGAAAGAGCCCGGCCGCGTGATCGGTGCTGTGTTCAACTCCTCCAGCACCGACGCCACCCTCACCATGAGTGGTGCCAACGGAGCCCAGACCGAGATCCCGGTCAAGGCCAACGGCGAGACCTTCCTGAATGACACCGCGGATGCAGCGATCCTCAGCACCGCGGGTGTCATTCCCGGCGGCCTGGTTCCGGTCACCATCCGTAGCGGCTCCGACTCCGCCACCATCAACGTCCCGGTGCTTGACGGTACCCTCCCCGAGTACGCCAAGTACCTGCCCACCACGCCGAGCCCCACGGCAACGCCGACGTCCACTGCGACGACCTCGGAGGCTCCGGGAGCCGGTCACTAGGCCCGCGCCACAAGCGATACAACGAAGGAAGGGTCCCGCCTCGGCGGGGCCCTTCCTTCGTCGTATGCAGAGTCTTTGTTGTGTGCAGGGGTTCTTACGGCTCGAACTTGTAGCCCAGGCCGCGGACCGTCACCAGGTAGCGAGGTGCGGAGGGGTCGGGTTCGATCTTGCTCCGAAGCCGCTTGACGTGGACATCGAGGGTTTTGGTATCCCCCACGTAGTCCGAACCCCAGACGCGGTCGATCAATTGGCCGCGAGTCAAAACCCGGCCTGAGTTGCGGAGCAGCATTTCCAGCAGCTCGAACTCCTTAAGCGGCAGTGAAACCTGCTCGCCGTTGACACTCACCACATGGCGTTCGATGTCCATGCGGACAGGACCGGCCTGCACTGTGGAGGTGATCAGTTCCTCCGGCTCACCTTGCCGACGCAGCACCGCACGGACACGGGCCACGAGCTCGCGGGAGGAATACGGCTTGGTGACGTAGTCATCGGCGCCGAGTTCCAGGCCAACAACTTTGTCGATTTCGGAGTCTTTGGCCGTCAGCATGATGACGGGCACGCTGGAGCGCTGGCGAAGCTGGCGGCACACTTCCGTCCCCGGCGTCCCAGGCAACTGCAGGTCCAGGAGGACGAGGTCGGCACCGTTCCGGTCAAACTCCACCAAAGCATCGCTGCCGTTGTCCACTACCTCGACGTCAAACCCTTCCTTGCCCAGGAGATAAGACAGGGGGTCGCTGAAGGACTCTTCGTCCTCCACTATCAAAATCCGGCTCAAGCGCTGGCTCCTTGCTCTTGGGCGCCGTTGGCGCCCCTTTGATGATTCACGCGTTGGGGTTGTTGACTCAAGGGACGAGGCTCGACGTCGGCAGTCCCCTGTTGCTCGGTGGGCGCAGCTGCAGCGGAAGGCGGCAGGCCGGCGTCGTCGCCCTGGCCTTCCATCTCCGGCAGGCGGACAGTGAACGTGGACCCTTGGCCGGGCTGCGACCACACAGTCACCTCACCGCCGTGGTTGGAGACCACGTGCTTGACGATGCTGAGGCCAAGTCCTGTGCCGCCAGTATGGCGGGATCGCGCCGCGTCCACGCGATAGAAGCGTTCGAACACCCGCTCCTGGTCCTCCGGCGTGAGGCCTTCGCCTTGGTCTGTGACGGAGATGGCCACGACGCCCTCCCGCGTCCGCACGCCCACACCCACCCGTGTATTCTCCGGCGAGTAGCGGATGGCGTTGTCGATCAGGTTCCGCAATGCGGTGACCAGGAGGTCGTGGTCTCCAAACACCAGTGCCTCAGAGTGACCGCCCACCACGATCTGGATGTTCTTGCTCTCGGCCGGCAGCTGGGAACGATCAACCGCTTCTGTGATGACGGTATTGATGTCCACCGGGAGACCCCGCTGGGCGACGTTGGCTCCCTGCAGGCGGGAAAGTTCAATGATGTCCTGGACCAGTGCTGCCAATCGCCCGGATTCCTTGTGCATGCGCTTGGCGAAGCGGCGCACTGCCTCTTCGTCATCCGGCGAGGCTTCGAGGGCCTCGGCCAGGAGGGAGATGGCGCCGACGGGGGTCTTGAGCTCGTGGGAGACGTTGGCCACGAAGTCGTTCCGGATTTCCTCGGTGCGGGTGATCTCGGTACGGTCGTCGGCCAGGAGCACGATGTATTCCCACCCGAGCATGGCTGCGCGTACCTGAACCACAATGGTCCCTTTGCCCAGCGGGCCGCGCGGGAGTTCGTACTGCTCTTCGAGGATCACGCCGTCGCGGCGGACCTTAGCGGTCATGTCCAGGAGTTGTTTGTGGACCACGGTGTGCCCGCGTACCAAGCCGTACGCGTAGGCTGCAGGACTGGCGCGGACCACGCCGTCGATCGCGTCCACCACCACAAAGGCACGCCCGACGACGGACAGCACCTCCGCGGCACCCTCAGGAAGCAGGGGTTCACTGACGTCCAGGTCCACGATGCTCCGCTGACGTTCGCTGATCCTGAAAGCGAGCATGCCAAAGACGCCCAACGACAGGCCTACAAGGCCAGCGACGACACCTATGAGCAATGGATCCACGTGTCCAGCTTATGCTGTGGAAACACGGCCAAGCAGTGATCGGGCCCTAAACGCGGACGGTTCAACTAACGTTCATCTAAAGGTGCCGAACCGTTCACTGGCCCCTGACACAGTTACTGGTTGGACTGCCAATGGTTTTGAGATCCGCCCCGCCCCATGGGAGCCGGATTTCCAAGGAAAGGACGCCTTAGTGCGCAAGGTTTTTCAGGAGGAGCTCACCCAGGTAGGTGACGACCTCATCGAGATCTCCAAGCTGGTTCACGAAGCAATCACGAAGGCGACTACCTCCTTCGAAGGCGCGGACGTGGATCTTGCCCAGGACGTCATCGCGGCAGATGCGCGGATCGACTTCCTGCAGAACAGCCTCGACGAGCGTGCCATCGACATCCTTGCCTTGCAGGGCCCGGTGGCCAGCGACCTCCGCATGATCGTAGGTTCGCTGCGCATGAGCGCGTCGCTGGAACGCATGGGTGACCTGGCCCGCCACGTGGCCCAGCTGGCACGCCTCCGCTACCCGGCTACCGTGATCCCCGCTTCGCTGACCCAGACCTTCAAAGCCATGGCCCAGCACGACATCGAGATCACCGCCAAGGTCATTGAACTGCTGGAAACGCGCGACCTTGAGGTTGCCCGCGACATCCTCAAGATCAACATCGCCGTGGACGACCTCCACCTCAGCGTCTTCAAGGCGATTGCTTCCCCCGAGTGGACCGAGAGCCCGTCTACCACCGTGGACGTCGCCCTGGCGAGCCGCTACTTCGAGCGCTTCGCCGATCACGGCGTTTCGGTCGCTCGCAAGGTCACCTACTTGGTGACCGGTGAATGGCAGCCTGAAGGCTTCTAGCCACAACAGCATTAACGACGACGGCCGGTCACCTCAGGTGACCGGCCGTCGTCGTCGTTAGCTACAACGTCATTTTTTGCCCTGGTTGGCCACCGCGAGGATGGCCTGGGCTGCTGCGTCGGGATCCAGGTAGGTTCCGCCCGGGTTGATGGGTTGGAAGTCCTCATCCAGTTCGTACACCAGCGGGATGCCCGTGGGGATGTTGAGGCCGGCAATGGCGTCGTCGCTGATGCCGTCCAGGTGCTTCACGAGGGCGCGCAGTGAGTTGCCGTGGGCTGTGACCAGCACGGTCTTGCCGGCCTTGAGGTCTTCCTTGATGTCCGATTCCCAGTAAGGGAGCAGGCGCACAAGGACGTCCTTGAGGCACTCGGTGCGCGGGAGGGCGTCACCAAGATCCTTGTAGCGGACGTCGTGGGCCTGGGAGAATTCGCTGTCGTCAGACAGGGGCGGCGGCGGGGTGTCGTAGCTGCGGCGCCATTCCATGAACTGCTCTTCGCCGAACTCGGCCAGGGTCTGGGCCTTGTCCTTGCCCTGCAACGCGCCGTAGTGGCGTTCGTTGAGGCGCCAATCGCGCTTAACCGGAATCCAGCCGCGGTCGGCCTTGTCCAGGGCCATGTTGGCGGTGTTGATGGCACGCTTCAGCAGCGAGGTGTAGAGGACGTCCGGGAGGACGTCATTCTCAACCAGGAGCTCTCCACCGCGCACTGCTTCTTGGCGGCCTTGATCGTTCAGGTCAACGTCCACCCAACCGGTGAACAGGTTCTTGGCGTTCCATTCGCTGTGGCCATGGCGCAGCAGAATCAGCTTGTAAGTCATGGTTTTCATCCTAGCCGAGCAGCTCCGTGCCCTGCCCGGCGTTACGTCCGGCAACGGACTCCCCGGTCTGATGCGCGCAGCGATAAAGTGGGGGCCGTGGTGCAAAAAGCGGAACGGGTGGGCTCTCCCCGCAGTCGGGGCGGGAAGCCGGTTGGCAACATCACCCGCGGCACCACCAACCCCAACCGCATGCGACGCCTGGACCGGTGGCTTGCCGGACCGCAGGCGTGGCGGCTGCGCGCCGCCGTCGACCCCCTTGTGGTGGACCTGGGCTATGGCGCCTCGCCGACCACCGCCGTCGAGCTTTTCGAACGCTTGCAGGCCGTGCGGCCGGATGTCCGGGTCTGCGGGATCGAGATTGAGCCGGAGCGCGTTCGGACTGCCAAAGCGCTCGAACGGCCCGGGCTCAGCTTTCACGTGGGCGGTTTCGAAGTCCCCGTTCCCGGTAACCCGGTGTTGGTGCGGGCCTTCAACGTGCTGCGCCAATATGAGGAAGCCGACGTGGGCGGAATCTGGCGGCTGGTGCAATCGCGGTTGGCGCCCGGCGGGCTGTTCATTGATGGCACGTGCGACGAAATCGGCCGACGCGTCACGTGGGTGGCTTTGGATGCCGAGCGCCCTTTGAGCCTGAGTTTTTCCGTGCGGTTCGGCAGTTTTGAGTTGCCGTCCGAGGTGGCCGAGCGGCTACCCAAGGCCCTGATTCACCGGAACATCCCGGGCGAGCCGATTCATGCCTTCCTGCAGGCCATGGACAAATCCTGGTTGGAAGCTGCGCCGTTGGCATCGTTCGGGAACCGGCAACGCTGGACGGGCATGTGTAGTTCACTGCGCGACGCCGGGTGGCCGCTTCAGGATGGTCCGGCGAGGTGGCGGTTGGGTGAAGTGACGGTGGCGTGGGACGCGGTGGCGCCTCAGTAAGGCTGTTTACCAGGGACCGTACGGGCCGACGTTCCGGTTGCCGCCGCTGCCGGCCTCGCGCAGGGCGGGACGGACATCGGCAAGGTACACGCACGCTGCGGTGACGGCGGCGATGCCGAACAGTCCAAGGCTGCTGCCGCCCGTCAATACGGTCAGGGCGCCGATCGCAAGCGCAACGCCTGTGAGCGCCAACCAGAACATCTTGGTGCGCTTTGAAGCCGCCACGAAGAGCGTCGGCTTATGGCGCAGGCAGTCCGCGAACGCCCACAGTTCCAGGGCAAGTGCCACCAGGCCAAGAATCCAGTAAACCCCGCTGGTGACAACCGCGATCAAAATTTTTCCGTCCACGTCCTTTAGCCTAGCCGTCCAACGACTTCAGCGCTTGCTCGAGGTCGGACCAGAGGTCTTCCACATTCTCGATCCCCACACTCAACCGGACCAGGTTCTCCGGAACGCTGAGCGGCTCAGCCGTGTGCCGGCGTCGGCGTTCAATCAGCGACTCAACCCCGCCCAAAGACGTGGCGGGCAGCCAGAGCTGCAGCGCGCGGACCAATTCGTCGGCGGCGTCGGCACCACTGCGCTGTTCGTCTCCAGCGATCTGGATGCAGAGGATGGACCCGAAGCCCTTCATCTGTACCTTGGCGCGCTCGTGCCCGGGATCGCTCGGGAGGCCCGGGTAACGGATGGTTTCCACCCGGGGGTGGCTGCTGAGGCGTTCGGCAAGGGTTGCCGCTGAGGCCTGCGAGCGTTCAATCCGCAGCGCCAAGGTGCGGAGACCGCGCAGAGCCAGCCAAGCCTCAAACGGCCCGGCGATGCCGCCGTGGATGATGCGGTGATGGAGCAATGTGGCGCGCAGTTCCGGGTTGGACGTGACGAGGGCGCCGAGGACGACGTCCGAATGTCCCGCCAGGTATTTGGTCACCGAGTGAAGTACGACGTCGGATCCGAGTTTGAGGGGCTGCTGCACCAGAGGCGTGGAGAAAGTATTGTCCGTGACCACGATTGCGCCGACCGCGTGGGCAGCGTCCGTCAGTGCGCGGATGTCGGCGATGCCGAGCATGGGGTTGGTGGGGCTTTCCAGCCAGAGCAGATCTGCCTTCTTGCCCGTCTGGGGACTGATGAGCGCCTTCACGGCGTCCGTGTCCGTGATGTCCACCGTGCGAAGTTCAAGGAATCCCTTCTCAGCCAGTTCAGTGGCCATGACCAGGGAACCTGCGTAACTGTGTGAGGGCATCACCACCACACCGCCGGCGGGCACAAGGGACAACGCTGAGCTGACTGCCGCCAGGCCGGAGGCGTAGAGCAGCCCGGGCAGTGTGGCGCCTTCCAGTTTGGCCAGCGCATCCTCGAAGGGATCCCAGGTGGGGTTGGCGTAGCGCCCGTAGCCGCGATCTCCGTCGCCTAATGAACCTGTTCCGAAGTATGTGGAGGACAGGACAATAGGCGGGTTGACGGGCTCGTCGTGGGCGCGGTCGGGGCGACCGGCCGCAACGACAACGGTTTCCGGAGACAAATCGGCGGCACGTTGATCGGAAAGGCTCATGGTTTCAGCGTAGCCGCGGGCAATGCTGTGGATAAAAGCCGTCTCGCATGCCGGTGATCGGTAGGCTAGTCCAGTGAGTATTAAGAGCCCAGGCCTTTTCATCGCCTTCGAAGGCGGGGACGGAGCGGGCAAGTCCACCCAGGCCGCCCGGCTCTCTGACGCCCTTGAGTCGCGGGGTCTGTCCGTTCTGCGCACCCGTGAGCCAGGCGGCACTCCCATCGGCGAGAAATTGCGCTCCTTGGTCCTGGACCACGGACACGGCACCATCGACCCCCGCACGGAAGCCCTCATGTTCGCGGCCGCCCGCGCCGCCCATGCCAGCCAGGTGATTAGGCCTGCGCTTGTTGAGGGAACAGTAGTCATCACGGACCGCTACATTGATTCCTCCGTCGCTTATCAAGGTGCCGGGCGCGGACTTGGCGCCGAGGGTGTTTTGTCGCTCAACGAGTGGGCCACTGAAGGCCTCCACCCGGACCTGACGGTACTGCTCGACGTCGACCCCTCCGATGGCCGCCGGCGCCGGACCGCCGGGGACGCCACCGAGGACAGGTTGGAGTCCGAGCCTGACGATTTCCATTCCGCGATCCGGCACGCGTTCCTGGACCTCGCAGCGGCTGCACCCGCCAGCTATCTGGTGCTGCCCGCCAATGCAGATATCGAAACCTTGGCGTCCCGGATCCTGGAGAGGGTGGAGGCCTTGCTGGTTGCCAATGGCGTGCCGGCCTCTTTGAAGGACGATACTGTTTTGGGCGACCGCCCGTGAGCGTTTGGGACGACCTCCAAGGGCAGGCACCTGTGGTTGCCCAGCTAAAGCAAGCGGCACAGGGCGACACCGGCCTGACCCATGCGTGGCTCTTCACCGGTCCGCCGGGATCGGGCCGTTCAAACGCAGCCAAGGCTTTCGCGGCAGCCTTGAACTGCGAGCAGGACGACGTCACCCTGCGCGGCTGCGGTCAATGCGCTGCCTGCCACACCATCCTGGGTGAAACCCACTCAGATGTGACGTTCGTGCGGACCGAGAAAGTCACCATCACCATTGATGAGGCCCGCGAACTCGTCTCCAAGGCAGGCGACCGGCCCGCCACTGGGCGGTGGCGGATCATTGTGGTGGAAGACGCGGACCGTATGGCAGAGCGGACCACCAACGTGCTGCTGAAGGCCATCGAGGAACCCACACCCAGGACCATCTGGATGCTGTGTGCCCCCTCCCCTGCCGATGTTTTGGTCACCATCCGTTCCCGATGCCGCCCGGTGAGCCTGCGGCTGCCGCCAGCCTCCGACGTCGCCGACCTTCTGGTGAGGCGCGACGGCGTCGAACGCGGCCTCGCCGACCGTGCGGCGCGTGCGGCCCAAAGCCATATAGGGATTGCACGCCGGCTGGCCCGCGATGCCGATGCACGGCAGCGCCGCTTGGATACCGTGCGTATACCTCTTGGTCTTCGCGGCGTCACCGCTGCGGTGATGATGGCTGAAAAGTTGGTCAAAATAGCCACCGAGGAAGCCAATAGCTCCAACGACGAACGCGACGCCGCGGAAAAGATCGCACTGCTGGCGAGCCTGGGCGCTCCTGAATCCGGGACACTCCCACCCTCCATGCGCAGCCAGGTCAAGCAGCTTGAGGACGATCAGAAACGGCGTGCCAAGCGCTCCATCACCGACTCGTTGGACCGCACGCTCACAGATCTGCTGTCCTTCTACCGGGACGTCCTGATCATCCAGCTGGGGAACGCCGTGGAACTGGTCAACGTTGAACTCAAGAGCGAACTGGAAGACTACGCGGGACAGTCAACACCGGAAACCACCCTGGCCCGAATGGACGCCATCAACAAAGCCCGTGTCCGAATCACCACCACCAACGTGGCGCCGCTGTTGGCGGTTGAGTCCATGGCCACGAGCCTCATCCAGCAATAGGAGAATGCATGAAGTCCGCACCCCGCCGGTCCGCCGGTACCCCTTCAAGGGACCGGTCTGCCCAGCTTGAAGCGGGTGGTGGTTCGGCGATCCGGGGTGCTGCACGGGGGTCCCGCCGCGGGTTTGCGGCGGTCTGCGTTGCCCTGGCGTCCATGCTGGTACTCAGCGCGTGCACTGTCCCGTTCCTGCCGCCTCCAACGGCACAGCCGTCCACCAGCACTGTGGATCCGTCCATCGCCGCCTCAGCTCCTGATGGCCTGGAGAAGTACTACTCGCAGTCGGTGGAGTGGAGCTCATGCGAGGACGGCTTCCACTGCGGCAAAGTGCAGGTGCCCAAGGACTACGGCAATCCTTCATCCGGGGACATCACCCTTTCTGTCATCAAGTTGCCCAGCACCGGCAACAAGCAAGGGTCCATTCTGGTCAACCCCGGCGGCCCAGGTGGTTCGGGCGTGGACTTCGTCAAGGACGCCGGCAACACCCACTTCACCGAGAAATTGCGCGCCAATTATGATGTTGTCGGTTTTGATCCCAGGGGTGTGGGCCGTTCCGCGCCGGTGACCTGTATGACCGACGCCGAACGTGACGCCGCCCGCGAAAAAGTGTTTCGCAAGAACACTGACGAAGGGCTGGCCGCCGCGCTTGCCTTCAACAAGTTTTTCGCCGAGCAGTGCGCCCAGCAGACCGGCGATGTCATGGGGCACATAGATACCGTGAGTGCGGCTAAGGACCTGGATGTCCTGCGCGCGGTGTCAAACGATGCCAAGCTCAACTACCTGGGCTTCTCCTACGGCACCTTCCTGGGCTCCACCTACGCTTCACTTTTTCCGGACAACGTGGGCCGGCTGGTCCTCGATGGCGCCGTGGATCCTTCCATCAGCAACGAAGAACTGACAGCGGGCCAAGCAGTCGCTTTCGAAAAAGCCCTGCGCACCTACGTGGGCAGCTGCCAACGGCAGCAACAGTGCCCCCTGAGCGGCTCAGTGGATAACGGTGTCCAGGAAATCCGGGAACTCATCACGGCTGTGGACCAGAACCCCCAGACCGCCAAAGACGGACGGTTGGTGACCTCCAACGACTTCGTCAACGGTCTCATCCTCCCCCTCTACAACGACCAAAGCTGGCCGGCCCTGACCCAAGCGCTGGAAAGCGCCTTCTCCGGTGACGTGTCCCAGATGATGCGGTTGGCGGATCTTGGCGCCGACCGCGAACCCAACGGCACGTACAGCTCCAACTCCGCCTTCGCATTCCAGGCCATCAACTGCCTGGACTACCCGATGGTGACCGACACCGCCGCCATGCGAGCCGAGGAAGTCCGCCTCATGCAGGACTCCCCCACATTCGGGGCGTTCTTTGCCTACGGAGGCGTCAGCTGCAAGGACTGGCCCTACGCCAGCACGCGCACCCCGGCACCCGTGGAATACAACGGCTCCGCACCCATCGTGGTGGTCGGCACCACCGGCGACCCCGCAACTCCATTGCAATGGTCCCAGTCGCTGCGCAAGCAGTTGGAGAATGCCTCCCTGGTTACGTGGGAAGGTGAGGGGCACACAGCGTACGGCCGTGCGAACTCCTGCGTCAGCACCGCCGTCGACGACTACTTTGTTGACGGCAAACTGCCGCAGGACGGCCTCAAGTGCTAGAGGTGGCTGGCTTCGCGCTTCTCCACCAAGAGCGGGAGCTCCTTGATGGAATCCACCACGACGGTGGCTCCGGCCGCGCGTAGTGTCGCCTCTGAATGGGAGCCGGTGAGGACACCTGCCACGAGGGATGCTCCGGAACGAACACCCGAGAGCATGTCCGAGCTGGTGTCACCCACCACAGCCACCTCCCTTACGTCGTCGAGGTCAAGGGCGAGCACCGCCGTCAGGATCATGTCCGGGTAAGGCCGTCCACGTCCAGCGTCGGACGGGCACAGGCTGAGGTCCGCCAGCCCCATCCACCCGAGCGATTCCAGCACCATGTTCTGGGTGTGGCGGCCGAATCCCGTGGCCAGGCAAACCCGCATGCCGGTCTCACGCATCCACAGGATGGCTTCCTCCGCTCCGGCAATGGCCCGGACACCACCGTCTTCAATGAACTCGTCATAGCTGTTCTCGAAAACTCTGTTGGCGCTCTCGGCCACGGCAGGATCCTCAAAGAGGTGGCTGAAGACAGTCATTTTCGAGAGGCCCATGGTGTCCCTGGCGTAGCCGAGCATGCTCTCGAACCTGGTGGTTCCGGGTTCAATTCCGTGGTCAACCAGCGCCCGGGACATGGCACGCTCTGTTCGGCCGTCGTCCGTAATGGTGGTGCCTACCATGTCCACCACGGCCAGTCTCAGCCGGTTGGGTGCTTGGCTGGCGTCCTTGGGCAATGCATCCCTCGTCATGGAGCGGCTCCTTAAGCTCATATGGGTGGCTTCATGTCACCGCCACAGTTGATTCCCCAGCTTCCGGCCACCGGGAAACCTCCGCCTGAACCCGGCCCGACGCGTGGGTGAACATCCCCGCAACGGCCGCCGTCGCCCTCGTTTTGACCCGGGTGCGGTGCCTCTATTACAGTTATGTCTTGCGTGATCGCCCGGGAAACCGGTGATGAACGCGGTGCTTCCTTAGCTCAGTCGGTAGAGCGTTTCACTCGTAATGAAAAGGTCATCAGTTCGATTCTGATAGGAAGCTCAGAGAAAAAGCCCCGCTGGTTCGTTGAATCGGCGGGCTTTTCGTTTGCCAAGGCCGGGACTGAGCCGTCCGAGTGTGCCTGATGATGGAAATATCGAACATTCGCCCAAGTCATTGAATTGTTCAAAATATAGGACATTTGGAGTGTTGAGCCGTATGATCGTTATATGGAACATTCCGATGAGTTGACACCGTTTTACCGGGCCGTCGACGCCGCCTCCCTAGGGCGATCCATCGCTGAGGCACGCAAAGAGGCCGCACTCACCCAGCACGAGCTTGCCGTGCGACTGGGCGTCACCCGCGGCACCATCGTGCGCCTTGAAGCCGGCGAAGCAGTCTCCATGGTCGTGGCTATGCAAGCCATCAGGGCCGTGGGCCGCGACGTGGCCCTGGTGCCGCGCTTTTCGAAGCTGCAGGTTCGGCCATGAGCCCCCGCAAGACCCTTGATGTGTACCTGCGCGGGGACCGAATCGGTGAGCTGCGCGGCAACGGCCTCAAGCTGTCCTTCCAGTACGCCCCGCAGGTGCTGGCCGCCTACGGTGCCGGGTCCATCCTGCTATCACTGTCCCTGCCGCTGACCAGAAAGCGCTTGGACGGGGTGGAAGTCTACAACTTCTTTGACGGTCTCCTGCCCGAAGGCCAGGTCCGTTCCAACCTGGCCAAAGAACACGGTGTCACCGTCCCGGACGCTTTTGGGCTGCTCCGCGTCCTGGGCGCCGACTGCGCCGGGGCCGTCCAAGTCCTGCCGCCAGGGGAACCCCCCGCCCGGGAGGACGCTGCAGCGCCCATGACCGCAGAAGAGGTCATCAACGTGGTCGAATCCCTGCCTACGTGGGACCTGCCGGAGCATTTCCTGGTCACTGCGTCCTTGGGCGGCGTCCAGTCCAAGGTGCTGCTTTCCCAACATGGCGACGGCTGGGCCTGGCCAGGCAGTGGTTCGGTGTCGACCCACATCATCAAGCCCGAACCACTCGAGTCCACCATCCCGGAGCTGCTCCCCGCCGAGGACTGGGCTTTGCGGACAGCAGCCGCGGCAGGGCTTCCCGCGGCCAAAGCCCATCTGGAAAGCTTCGGATCCCGTCGGGCCATTGTGGTGGAGCGCTTCGACCGCACAGGCGAGGGCAGCCGGTTGCACCAGGAAGACTTCACCCAAGCCTTGGCCCTGGCCAGTGAAGCGAAGTACGAAGGCACCACCGCACCGCCCTCGCGCCTGACCCGGCTGGTCAACGCCGCGGCGCCGCACACCCGCGACGAGGCCGCGTTTCGCCGTAACCTGTTGCGCGCCGTGACGTTCAACCTGCTGATCGGCAACGGCGATGCACACTCCAAAAATTACTCCCTCATGCTGCGCGACGGTGGAGAAGTGCTGCTGGCTCCGCTCTATGACGTTGCGCCCACCCTGCTGCTGTACCAGCCGAGCGGCCTTGCCGGGCACGCCGTCAGCGGCCAGATCCGGCTGGGCTACATCACCTTGGAACATCTGGTCGCCGAAGGGGCAGCCTGGGGCATGGACGACGACGATGCCCGTCAGACAGTGGCTTCAACACTGGAGAGGGTGGCGGCAGCGGCGGCGGAAACAGCGCCACCTGAGTCCCTCGGCTTCCTGTCCGAGCTCATCGCGGTCCGCGCCCAGGACCTACTGAACGGCGGCACAGCTAGGCGGGTCCTGGTGCCGAAACACGAGTAGACCTTCCGCCCCTCCTGAGTGGCCATGCTTTCCACCCATCCGGGACGGCTTGGAGTCGCTCCTCAGCGGCGGCTAGTTGAGCGGGCGTGGCTCCCACGGGGCCACGCCCGCTACGGTTGCCGGATCCATCAGCAGCGAAGAGCGCATACTCCGCCCACCGCTTCCGGCCCACGGGGTAGCGTTCGCCGTAGCCGCCTGCTGCAACGCCAAGGACCAGCTCCTCCATGCGGGATCCTTCGCTCTCGGCGGTCTCGTCACAAGCATCGCAACCGCAGATAGGGAACGCAAAGTTGTGCAGCGCACCGGCGTGGAGCACCACCCCCGGAGAACCGGTCACCACGAACGTCAGCGGAGCGGCGAGCGGGTCCCGAGGGGTCAGCCGCGCGACGTCGATCACCTCAGCGATGTTCATGGCCGCATCCGCCGCGTGCGCCGGATCCCAGCTGACATCGACGTCGTACTCGCTCTCCAGATACTCAACCAACGCCCGGGCCACCGTATGGAGCCCTTCAAACCGTTCCCTGTGAGTTTCCACGCTGTAGGAGTCCTCAGGTGGGCTATCTGCGCCCCATCGGTTCCCGTATCCGATCGCTTCGCCGTCAGCATTGCGATAGTCACGTGAGGGCAGCTCCGGCCGCACAAAAGGTTCACGGAATTGCCCACTGGGGACCGGCCGCAACGCGGGGAACTCGGGACCGTCCGGCTCGTCGTCCGCCCACTCCGTAAGGTGCGTGAGGAGGCCGGCCACCATCCCGTCGTCGGCCTCCCCCAGACCGTCCATCAAGCGGTCCACCGTGATCATCATGTCGCGGTCGCCTACTTCGCGGGATCCGTCCGCCATCACTGTCCAGTGCGCTTCCGGCCGCATGGCCGCAATGACGTTTCCAACGAAGATGGTGGCGGCTTCATTGAGGCCGGGGTCGCCCGGGATGTCGCCGATGTTGGTGCGCAGGAATCCCAGCAACGCGTTCACGTCGGAGGCAAGCTGCCCAGCGGAAACTCCCCTGCTTTCGCAGAACGCCACGAAGGGCGCGTACCCGGCAAGGTGCTTGACCGGGGCTGCGTCCTCCGCCGCTGGCCCGGATTGGGCCGTCAGCCGACTCAGCACGGCTTTGTTGGAAAGCGGTGCTGACAATCCAGATGCAGGCCCGCCAAAAAGATCTTCAATTTCCCCCATGGGAAACATCCTAGGGCGGACCCGGATGTTAGTGGCCCAGCCGGGACATCAACACGGCGACGGCGGCGGAGACTCCCCCGGCCAGCGAACCTTCCAGCTCGGGAGCGAAGAACGGCGAATGGTTCACGGGGGTGGGACCAGGCCCTTCATGTCCGTCCAGCGGTGTGCCACCGATCATCCAGAACACGGACGGCACTCCGATGGCGGTGCCCAGGTGCCCAAAGTCCTCGCTGCCCATCATCGGTGGGGTGATTTCGACGGCCTCATCCCCCAACGCAAGCCGCAGGGCCTCAACAACGGACGGAACGGCGTCGGGATCGTTGAAACATTGCGGGAAGCGGTACATCTCCTCGATGTCCGGCTGTGGTGCCCCGGAAGCGGCAGCTTCGGCCTCGATGATGCGGCGGATGGCGGCCAGAACCTGGCCGCGGACGTCGTCGTCGAAAGTTCGGATGTTGAGGGTGAACTCGGCAGAGGCCGGGATGATGTTTTCCTTGAGGCCGGCATGGAATGTCCCCACCGTCACGACGGCGGACTTCCGCGGATCCAACTCGCGGGACACAATCCCCTGCAACCGCGTGACCATGTGGGCGGCCATCACGATGGGGTCGATGGAATCCTGTGGCTGGGAGCCATGGGACTGCTGGCCGTGAACCGTGACCCTGAGCGAATCCGCCATGGCGGCTACCGGCCCACTGGAAATCGCAACCGTACCTACCGGGCGGGGCATGACATGCTGCCCGAAGATCACTTCCGGCCGCGGTGCTTTGTCCCACAGTCCGTCGTCGAGCATTGCCAAGGCACCGGCGGCAGTCTCCTCGCCGGGTTGGAAGATCAACACCAGTGTTCCTGACCAGGCATCCCGGTTGCCCGCAAGCAGTTCGGCGGCGCCCAGCAGGCTGGCCACGTGGGTGTCATGGCCACAGCCGTGCATGACCGGGACTACCGTGCCGTCCGGCAGTGTGCCTGTATCCCTGCTGGCGTAGTCCAAGCCGGTAGCTTCCTCGATGGGCAAGCCATCGGAATCGGCGCGGAAGGCCACCACGGGTCCGTCGCCGTTTCGCAGGATTCCCACCACTCCGGTGCCGCCGCAGCGGAAATGCTCAATGCCCAGGCCGTCCAGTTGCTCCTCGATCAGGGTAGCTGTGGCGAACTCCTGCATGGAGAGTTCCGGATGTGCGTGAAGGTGCCGGTACAAGGCATGTAGTTTGGCGGTCTGGCTGGTATCGAGCTGGAGGGCGGTAGCTGTTGACGTCATGGGTCCTGTCTTCCTGGTGGATGCGGGCTTGTTCCGGGCGTTGCTACTCGATGTGGATAGGCTTCGCCTCGGCAATGGTGGACTTACCGCGGAAGAACCATGCCAGCAGGATGGTGCCCAGCACAGCGATAGCGGTGGACACCATGGCGAGCGAAGGCACCAGCGGAAGCACGACGAACACGACCACGGCCGAGATCAACAAGGCGAACACAGTAGTGCGGGGCTGCTTCATGGAAACGATGGCCTGCACCAGTACGGCTCCCAAGACGGTGGGCAGCACATAAAGCCGGGTGACGAGCAGCACCGACGGCGGGATGACGCTGATGAGCCAGCTGCCCAGGAGACCGACGAAGATCGCCAAGGAGACCAGGTGGACTACCGCTGCGCCGCAGATAGCAACGACGGCGGCAAGTTCCGCCCGCTTGCTGCCCGGCTTTGCGCCGATGTTGGTTTGGGCGATCAGTGCCGCTGGCAGGAGCTTGTTGGAGATGTTGCCGATCATGAACGCCTGGTACATCGCTGCCGGGCCCAGGATCGGGTAGTACGTGAGCGGCTCGACGATCCAGATGATGCCGAATGTTGCGGCTACTGCCGCGAAGGCGATCCACAGCTGGGCGGGTGCAATATCCAGCCCGGTAGCGAAAACCAGGTACAGCGGACCCGCCACGGAAACCAGGAGGCCTGCGATCATGGTGATCTGGCCCCAGCGGGACGTGGTGCGGCTGAAGTCCGCCATGGCGGTGTTGTTGGCGGTTGGAGCAGAAGTGATGGAAGACATTTGGGCGTTCCTTTCGGACCTAAAGAATGACGACGTCGGCAGGCGGCTTAGGCGCTGACGGCCAGGTAGGCGGCACTGAGGCCAATGACGATCGAGATTCCGAGCCCCCATTCCCGCAACCAGCTCTTGCCGATTTTCTTGGCCAGCAACAGGCACGTGCCCATGACCGCTGCGGAGACTGCGAAGGACAGCACATGGATTCCAGATTTGGGCAGCTCTGTGAGACCCAGGCAGGAGAAGGCACCGATCAAGGCCGCCGCAGGGACGATCGCCATGGCTGCTGGATTCACCGAGCGGATCTTGGCGTCACCCTTGTGCAGCAGAGGCGTCAGGATCAAGGTAGCGAGCATCCACATCGCCCCGCCGATGCTCATGGCAAAGAACGCCACCGCGAAGACACTTTGCGTGTAGCTGGCATCGCCGAGCTTGGCTCCCATGGAACCTGCTGCGATGCCCGCGGCCGAAACATCGTAGGCAGCCGAGCCGATCAGGCCGATCCGGGACAACACAGCCGGTGCCCCGAAGAGACCCAGCAAAGCAATGGCCACCAGCGATACCGCCAGGGAGGGACCGATGGCCGAGACAGCGCCTGAGCGGAACGAGGTCCTGATGTCTTGCACACTCATGTCCACTGAGGGAGCAGCGCGTCGGGCTGCCTTCATGAAGATGACGGATTGGATGATGATGACGCCAAAGACGCCGGCCACGCAGATCCAGAGGACGGGATTGTTGGCAATTGCCATGATGTCGGTGGAGTCGGTGGGTGCTAGCGGTTGAAGAGCCAGGGGTTGGTGCATGGGAACCTCCCAGGTGTTGGCCCCCGGCAAGCCAACATCCGGACGACGCTGTGCGGTATGTGGTGCCGTGGGGCAAATCCTTACCCATCGACCAGATCGGCCAGTGGGTTACCAACACCCTCTGCTATGAGCCGGATCACACACAATAGCTGACGGAATCAGCCTCAGAAGTGGCCGAATTGTTCAAAGCTTGCCATTGGTTGATTCGGGGCTTCCCCCCGTCAAAGTGACCCGGCACACTTTCAGGCAGTAGCAATCCAGCAAAGGAGCACCATGTCTGACACCCTTGGCGAGCTGTCCGCCGTCGAACTTTCCGCAGCCATTCGCCGGAAGGAAGTCTCGGCGCGCGAAGCGTTGACCGAACACCTGGAGCGCATTGCCGGGATTAATCCCGTAGTCAACGCAGTGGTCACCCTCGACGCTGAAGGTGCACATGCCCTGGCACACCGGGCAGACCAGCTCACAGCATCCGGAGCGGAACTGCCACCCCTTCATGGGATTCCCATGACCCACAAGGACACCAACAACACAGCCGGGATGCGCACCACCCAGGGCTCACTGGCCTTGCGTGACTTCATCCCCGACGCCGATGACCTCATCATTGCGCGCCTGAAGGCAGCCGGCGTGGTCAGCACCGGAAAGTCGAACGTCCCCGAGTTCGGCGCCGGCTCCCACACGTTCAACGAGCTCTTCGGAACCACCACCAACCCCTACGCGCCAACATTGAGCGCCGGCGGCAGCAGCGGCGGAGTGGCCGCCGTCGTCGCATCCCGCGTCCAGAGCATCGGCGACGGCAGCGACATGGGCGGATCACTCCGCATTCCGGCCTCCTTCTGCAACGTGGTGGGTTTCAGGCCGTCGACGGCGGTCATCCCCATGCCGTCCGACGTCAACGCCTACGCGTGGCTGGGGAGGACAGGGCCCATGGCCCGGACTGTGGAGGACATTGCCCTGTTCATGTCCGTCACGGCGGGAAAGGATCCCCGTGTTCCGCATCCGGCCGGCCTGGACCCGGAGGTATTCCGATCCACCCTGGAGACGGACCTGCGCGGTGTGCGAATCGGGTGGTCCCGCGACTTCGGGATCGGGGTCCCGGTGGACCCGGAGATCGTGGATCATCTTGAGCGGCAACTGGCCATCTTCGAAGATCTCGGAGCGATTGTGGAGGAAGCCACCCCGGATTTCAGAGAAGCGGACCTGGTGTTCGGCAATACCCGAGCCCTGGACTTCGCAGCAGGGCTCGGGCCGATCCTGGAGCGGGCCGGGGACGTTATCAAGCCCGAAGTCCACTGGAATGTGGAGAAGGGCTTCGCCCTGACGGCTCGGGATGCCATTGACACCGCGGCCGCCAGGACCCGGCTGGAATTGAGTGTTCAGGACTTCTTTGGACGGTACGATCTTTTCGCCAGCCCCTGCGCCCAGGTTCTCCCCTTTGATGCCACCCTCCGGTACCCCGCGGACATTGCCGGAACGGCCTCGGAGACGTACTTGGATTGGATGCGATCAGCCTGCCTCCTGTCCGCAACTGGGCTGCCAGTGCTCAGTGTTCCCGCGGGATTCAGCTCCGCCGGACTACCTATCGGCCTGCAGCTCGCCAGCAACCATTTCACGGACATGCAGTTGCTTCGCTATGGCCGCGCGTTCGAGCAGCAGACCGGGTACGCCGCCGTCGCCCCTGTTGTCTCGGCCGGCCACAAGCCGCTCACGACTGTGAGCGCATAACCCTGCCACCACGCTTCCTCGCATCAAGGAGGATCGAAACATCCACGCCAGCGGCGTTTTGTGCCCACTCCGAGGTGGTGATGAAGCGGTAGAGCGCAGCCATGTCCTCCACCGTCACGTCAGCCATGATCTGGTAAGTGCCTGCGATCGCTGCGGCGTATCGGACGGTGGGAAGCTCAGCCAAGCTCTTCCCCACGTGTTCAACATGTTGCGGCGAGGCACGGATCCACAGCAGCGCTTCAACGCCAAGGCCAAAGGAAGCGGGCTCTACAATGGCCCGCAAGTGGACCCGGTTGTTGGCAAGCAACCATTCGCTGCGGCGGCGGGCAGTTGCCTCTGAAACGCCCACCCGGCGGCCCAAAGCCTCAAAACTCATCCGGCCATCGGCACACAGCGCGTCCACGAGTTCGTTGTCCTGGCGACTCAAATCCTGCCGCGGCACCAAGGCTCCCGAATCCTGGGTAAAGGTGGAGCGGAGTGCCTCCGCTTTGTCGGCGGTGAGAATCTCCGGCCGCCAACCGCGGATGGTCCGGAAATACCGAAGCACGGGGTAGCTGGTGGAATCGCGCAAGCCAAGCGTGGCCGGCAGCTCGTCAGAGAGGACCTCCGCCATGCGAGAGGGTTCAGTGAGTACCTCAGCTACACAATCACCGGTGCCGGTGGTGGTGTAAACGAAAGTGGTGTCGGAGCGTTGCGAGAGTGCGTGAACTGCGGCACGTACCGTCCCGGGCATGCACCGCATTTCCACCAGCACTACCGACGGCTTGGGCCGGATGCCCACCACAGCCACCGCACCGGATTCCAGCAACTGCGATCCCCTGCGGGCAACAGTTCGTTCGGCTTCTCCCAGGACGGCGGCAATCTTCCGCCACGGGCAGCGCGGATCCAGTTGCAGGGCAGCCACAATCTGCCGCTCCAATGCGTCAAACACCACCATGCCAACTCCGTCCGTCTGCGTCGCTCAATTTCATCACGGACACCGGCGGCGACGCGTCGCGGACGCGAGTGGCGTTGTCGAGCGTTAAAGGCAGGTGCCCCGCACCCATGAAGGGTACGGGGCACCAAAGTGAGACTTCGCGTTTAGGCGAAGTCGGAGACTGCCGGGTCCGGGCCGATGCGGCCTTCAGCACCACGGTCCAGGCCGTTGATGGCCTCCACGTCGGTAGCGTCCAGCGTGACGTTGAGGGCCGCGAAGTTCTCCTGGATGCGGGACTCCGTGACGGACTTGGGGATCACCACGTTGCCGATGGCCAGGTGCCAGGCGATGACGACCTGGGCCGGGGTGGCGTCATGCTTGGCGGCGATCTCAGCCACGGTAGCGCTTTCAAGTAGCTCGCCACCTTGGCCCAGCGGCGACCAGGCCTGAGTCAGGATTCCCTTGGACGCGTTGAATTCGCGCAGATCAGCCTGGTTGAAGAACGGGTGGAGCTCCACCTGGTTGATGGCCGGAACAACACCGGTCTCGTCGATGATGTGCTGCAGGCCTTCCTTGGTGAAGTTGGAAACACCGATGGACTTGACCCGGCCGCGCTTTTTCAGCTCGATGAGGGCCTTCCAGGTGTCAACGTACTTTTCCTGCTTGGGCTGCTGCCAGTGGATCAGGTACAGGTCCAGGGTCTCCAGGCCGAGGCGGTCCATGGACTCCTCAAAGGCAGCGAGAGTGGATTCGTAGCCCTGGTCCGCGTTCCACAACTTGGTGGTGATGAAGATTTCCTCGGCAGAAAGACCGGAGGATGCAATGGCGCGGCCGACGCCTGCCTCGTTGCCGTAGATCTTGGCGGTATCGATGTGGCGGAACCCGGCTTCAAAAGCCTGGCGCACCACCTTTTCGGCTACATCGTCTTCAACTTGCCACACCCCGTAGCCGAGCTGGGGGATGGTGTTGCCGTCGTTGAAAGTAAGTGTTGGTGACGAAGTCATGTCTGCCATCCTGCCAGCCCGCGGCTATCAAAAGCGCCGAATATTACGCAGATAAGCTATGCGCTTAACTTCTTGCGCGCAGGGAATAGAAGCGCACGCCGGTAGTTGCGCACGCGCCCCATTGGGATGTGAGGGTCAATCTCCGAGTTGGCGCTCAGCGTCGGCTACCTGCTCGAATACCGACTCCGCCCGGCGCCGAACCGACAACGCGCCAACAGGGACGGGCCCCACGGCCAACCTCAACATGGCCGCAGCCTCAGCCGTAGTGGCCAACGAATTTCCTGCCTTGGACAGGGCGCGGTGGACTCCCGCTAGTGCTCCCGGGACATCCAGACCATCACTCGGGGACCGCTTCTGGGCCTCGACACAGATAGTCCTCACCCGTACCGACAATTCGGCAAGCTCGTTGGCTATCTCCACCAGCTCGTTATAGAGCTGCTCATCATCAACACCCTCAAGGACCTGGTGGTACCGGTCCAGTCCCCGATGGAAACGGTCATGGGCGCGGCGCCACAAGCCCTTGCCAAGCTCCACATCGTCTTTCCGTCCTTGACGGACGGCCCCAAAGAAACCCACGTGCGAACTCAGAGGTACTGACCCGGACCGTGGTCGGGGTCTTCCGGTCGGCCTTGCGGAGCAGCGCCGCCAGCACCCTGTGCGGCAGCCCGCTGCGGTTGGCCGTTTTCGCCGATCACAATGCCCGGTGCGATGACAGTTCCCGGCGGGAGTTGACGGAGCTGCATCTGCGCTGCAGCGTGTTCCTTGGCCGCTTGCTGCGCCGCAATTGCCGCCTGAATGCCATGGAACAAGCCCTCCAGCCAACCAACGAGTTGTGCCTGCGCGATGCGAAGCTCCGCATCGGAGGGCGCTTTATCGTCAGGGAAAGGCAAGCTGATTCGCTCCAGTTCCTCAATGAGTTCCGGAGCCAGCCCATCCTCAAGTTCCTTGATGGACCGCTCGTGAATCTCGGCAAGGCGATTGCGGGCAGCGTCGTCCAATGGTGCGGCTTTCACTTCCTCCAGGAGCTGGCGGACCATAGTGCCGATCCGCATCACCTTGGCGGGCTCGTCCACAAGATCGTGAAGGCTACCTCCCTTGGGTTTGGCATCCTTGGCCACCCCTTCCGTAAAAGGCTCCTGTCCGGCGGGCTTCTCAAGGCCCTCGTCCAGCGTGGTTCCCTCCACAGGGGTGTCGTCCGAAGCCTCATCCGTGGGCTGAATGTTGTTCAGATCGCTCATCCGTTCATACTCTCACGCGCTTCACGCGAACTTCTGTCCCAGCCCCGATTTTGGACTTCGTTCGTAGCGAAACCTCGTTCCGGCCGCCGCCTCAGCAGCACCTGCCCTGCGGGTTGCTGTCCTGCCGGTCCATCCGGTCCCGCCAGAACTCGCGTTCAGTCATGGCGGGCCCGGAATGGCCGCTTGCTTCGAAATGCTCAAGGTACTTCCGGTACGCGTCAGCACCCATGAGCGAGCCCATATAGGTGGCCAAGCCGCGGAGACCCTTCACTACGGTGTTCATCAGCGGCGTTCTTCAGCAGTTGTGTTGTTCATCAGTGGTGGCCGGCCTTCTGCGTCCGTTTCTCCGCAGGCAGGGCGTTCCACTCTGCGAGCAACTTTTTCTCGGCAGAAGTGGGGAACAACCCCGCCGGTGCGTACACCTTGGACGGCACCGCCGGGTCTTCATGATCCTGGCCGCCACCCGCGCGGATTGCCTTGACGGTTGCCAGGAGGGCGGCGACGATCACGATGATGCTCAACGTCACGAAGATGACCGAAAGTACGCCTTGGATCATGGTGTTGCGGACCACGGCTTCCATCGCGGCGACGGTCTTGGCAGTGCCGAACTCCGTCTTTCCATCAGCCAATGCCTTGGAGAACGCCTGGTTGTTGGCGAAGTAACCCACGGCCGGGACCGGCGAGAAAATCTTGTGGAAGCTGGCGGTGATGGTCACAACAGCTGCAAAAGTCAGCGGAACAGCTACGATCCACAGCCATTTGAACACTCCACGCTTTGCAGTGATGGCAAGGCACACAGCCAGTGCAATGGCTGCCAGCAACTGGTTGGCGATGCCGAAGAGCGGGAACAGCGTGTTGATGCCACCCAGCGGATCAGTGACGCCCATGAGGAGCACGGCACCCCACGCACCCACCATGATGGCAGTGCACAGCCAGGCACCAGGACGCCATGAGGCTTCCTTGAACTTGGGAATGAAGTTGCCGATGGAATCCTGAAGCATGAACCGGGCGACGCGGGTTCCTGCGTCCACGGCGGTGAGGATGAACAGTGCTTCGAACATGATGGCGAAGTGGTACCAGAAAGCCATCATTCCGGGTCCGCCGATGAACTGCTGCATGATGTGGGCCAAACCGACAGCCAAGGTGGGAGCGCCGCCCGAACGGGAAATGATGCTCTCCTCGCCCACGTCCTTGGCAGTCTGGGCCAGCACGTCCGGGGTGATGTTGACGTTGGCCAAGCCAAGGCTGTTGACCCATTGCGCCGCAGATTCCACGGTGCCGCCGGTGAGTGCCAGGGGTGCGTTCATGGCGAAGTAGATGCCACGGTCGATCGAGATCGCGGCTACCAAAGCCATAATGGCCACGAAGGATTCCATCAGCATGCCGCCGTAGCCGATAAAGCGGGTCTGCCGTTCCTTCTCGATCAGCTTGGGGGTGGTCCCCGAGGAGATCAGGGCGTGAAAGCCGGACAGGGCGCCACAGGCGATGGTGACGAACAGGAAGGGGAACAACGCCCCGGAGAAGACCGGGCCGTTTTCCCGGCTGGCGAACTCGCTGAACGCCGGGACTGTGATCTCCGGCCGCACCACAATGATGGCGAGCGCGAGCATCACGATCACGCCGATCTTCATGAAGGTGGAGAGATAGTCGCGCGGAGCCAGGAGCAGCCAGACGGGCAGGATTGCGGCGATGAAACCGTAAATGATGATGCCCCAGGCAATGGTGACCTTGTCCAGGTGGAAGAAGGCTGCACCCCACTCGGTACCGGCAACAGCGCCGCCTCCGATGATGGCTGCCATCAGGAGCACGAAGCCGATGATGGATACCTCCATCACCTTCCCCGGCCGGATGAACCGAAGATAGACGCCCATGAAAAGCGCGATGGGGATGGTCATGCCCACAGAGAACACGCCCCAAGGACTTTCACCCAGGGCATTGACCACTACCAAAGCAAGGATGGCCACAATGATGATCATGATCAGCAGCGTGGCCACTAGGGCTGCCGTACCGCCGATGACGCCGAGTTCCTCCCGCGCCATCTGGCCAAGTGAACGGCCACCACGGCGCATAGAGAAGAACATGACCAGGTAGTCCTGCACGGCGCCGGCGAGAACGACGCCGATGATGATCCAGATAGTGCCGGGAAGGTAGCCCATCTGAGCCGCAATGACAGGTCCAACCAGCGGTCCGGCACCGGCAATGGCGGCGAAGTGGTGCCCGAACAGCACGTTCCTGTCAGTGCGGACGTAGTCCTTGCCATCAGCCTTGTACTCAGCAGGAGTAGCGCGGCGGTCATCCGGCTTGAGCAAGTAGCGCTCAATGACCTTGGAGTAGAAGCGGTAGCCGATCAAGTAGGTGCAAACGGCCGCGAAAACGAACCAGATGGCATTGACGGTTTCGCCGCGCACCAGTGCGAGCATGAACCACGCCACCGCTCCCAGCAGCGAGATGGCAATCCAGAGACCAATCTTGACCGGGGTCCACTTACGTTCCTCCGCTTCACGCACGGAGTCCTCCACAGCCGGAGGAGGCAGCGTGGGATCCAATCCTTCCGCAAGCTTGGATTGGTCAGAAATCTTGCCCATATCTCCTCCTTGAGAACTGCTGCGGTGACGGATGGTGCGGTGGGGGCCGCTGCGTCGGGTACTTCTCCTCACCTTAACAACCGACACGGACAGGATAGGGCCGTACACGGCAAACGTCTGCAGGTACGCGGTGAACGGTCACTACCCTGCGCCGGACGTCAGCTCAACCGTTTGGGAGCAGCTTGGCTCGATCCCCCGTTTGCCTGGCCTTGCACCATGCGGGCCTCGCAAAGATCCAACCACCGGACTTCCGCTTCGGCCTGGAAAATCAAGGAATCGAGCACCAGCAGCCACGCGGTATCCGAGGACCGCTGATTGGCCGAGACGGCTTTTCTGGCCTGCGTGTGCTCTTGCAGGGCCTTGACAGATACTTCTCTTTGGGACTGAATCACCGCAGAAGTGTCCACGCCCGGAAGGGTCACTGCGAGCGCCAACTTGATGGCAATCTCATTCCGAGGAGGATTGCCCCGGTCCACTGCACCGGCGAACCACGCTTCGACTTCCCCAGCCCCGGCGTCAGTGATGCTGTAGATGACGTGCCCGCCGCCGTCGTCGCCGTCTTTACTCACCAAGCCGTCGCGCTCAAGCCTATCCAAGGTGGTGTAGACCTGGCCGATGTTCAACGGCCACGCGGCGCCCGTGCGGTCTTCGAATTCGACTCGCAGCTCGTAACCGTACCGCGGCTGATCCTGGAGCAGGGCCAGCAGGCTGTGCCGGATGGACATGTGGCTCCTCGCTGCAGTGGGTCGAATGGACGGCGGGCGAACGGGCTTACTAGAGGAGCAGGAGGACTTTGCCCACGTGCTCGCCGGAGTCGAAGTACTGGTGTGCTTCCTGGACTTGCTCAAGGGGGAAGGACTTGGCCACCAGGGGCCTGATCCTGCCATCGGTCAGCATGGGCCAGACGAACTCGCGGACGCCAGAGATGATGATTCCCTTTTCAGCCACCGGTCGCGGCCTCAGCGCTGTGCCAATGACAGCAGCCCTCTTGCTAAGGAGTTGCCCGAGGTTGATCTCGGCTTTTGCGCCACCTTGCAGGCCGATGACGATCAGTCGGCCATAGTCTGCGAGAGCATCAATGTTCTGTTGCAGATATTTGGCACCCACGACGTCGAGGATAACGTCCGCGCCTTTGCCTCCGTTGCGTGCCTTGAGACTTTCAGCGAAGTCCTCTTCGGCATAATTGATGGCGATATCGGCGCCGAGGAAGGCCTTGGCTGTACCGACTTTCTCATCCGTGCCGGCCGTGGTTGCCACGTGCGCGCCATAGGCCTTGGCCAGTTGGATGGCCATGGTGCCGATGCCGCCCGTTGCACCGTGGATGAGTACAGTCTCGCCGGGTTGCAATTGTGCGGTCATGATCAGGTTCGAATACACAGTGGCTGCAACTTCAGGCAGGGAAGCCGCAGTTATCAGGTCCACGCCTTCGGGCACCCGCAGGACTTGCTCGGCCGGAACTGCCACTTGCTGGGCGTAGCCGCCACCAGACAACAGTGCCACCACTTTGTCTCCCACGGAGAACGCTTTAGTGACGCCGGGGCCGAAGGCGGCTATGCGACCGGAAACTTCCAGGCCCGGAACTTCCGATGCCCCCGGGGGCGGCGGGTAGAACCCTCTGCGCTGCTGGACATCGGCGCGGTTCAGTCCCGCGGCCACGACGTCGATCAGGACCTCGCCCTCGCCGGGCACCGGAGAAGGGACCTCGCGGATTTCGAGGACTTCGGGCCCGCCCGGCTCTGAGATGTAGACGGCTTTCATGACGAACTCCCGGTTTCTTGCTTGTCCTCCAGACCCCGGGGCAGGGGCTGGAATACGTGATGTTTTGGAACAGCCAACTCCCTATGAAACACTACTAGGCGAGGAAGGTTGTCCGAGCGGCCTAAGGAGCTGGTCTTGAAAACCAGTGTGCGGTAACCCCGTACCAAGGGTTCAAATCCCTTACCTTCCGCAAAGGCGGGACCCCCGGTTAGCGAAAGCTGCCGGGGGTCCTACTTTTTTGGGCCCTTTGTCGGCCTCGTTGCCCCATCGCTGGGCCCTGCTGCGCCGTGGGCCACCTCACCGCCCGGTAGTGGGGTTCCCATCATTCCCGTTCTTGCCGCGGGTTGACCGGCAGGCCCCCAATTGCTGTCCTTTGAATCGACGGTCAATCGGTTCCTTGGACTTATGGCGTCACGATACGTCCTTATGCGGCTCTCAATAGGTGGAACTGCGCTCTCGATTCGTGGAGCGCCGTGTCCATCCACCGGGACTCAGACCTCAACTACACCGGCCAACCCACCAACCCCACATTTGGAACCCACGAGTTCCACTCCCGCACCCTCGACCCCACCACCGGGACCTGGGCGGGGCTAGACAAATGGCGCGGCCTACTCAGCGCACCCCAAACCCTCAACAGGTACACCTACGTCACCAACAACCCCGCAACCCTCATCGACAACCTCGGCTACGACCCCGTGAGAGTCATCGGGGGCACCTCCTACGATTACCTGCCCGCGTCGCAAAGCTGGGAGCCTATCCCAGCCACCACACCGGCATTCTTCCCCGCTCCGCCCCTCCCCCCTTACTCCATCCACAGACCCGCCTACACACCACCAACCACTAACTCCTACTTCAATCGCTTCATTCAACAGGTCAGCTTCTCTACACCTGCCCGCGTCAGCGCCCCACAGATCAGCGCAAGACACACTGCCCTCGACTGTGTCGGCGACATGAAAGTCGGGACGAGCCCCCGGCAGCTCGCGATCAACGAAGCCCGCGGCAAAGCACTTGCCGAGGCCAACCTCCAAACCAAACCCCAATGGGTGCAGGACCTTAACCATGCCAACCAGGCATTCGCGGAGAAGGCTAGGCCACTCATTATGCTGGGCTTTGCCGGACTAGGCGGGACAGCCACCAAAGCGGAGTTGACTTATACTTTGGAAACTAAAGCTGCGGGCCAGATGTCTGGACGAGGTTGGTCAAATGATTTAATTTCCAACGCCATTAATCAGCCCACACGCACGGTCATTACACGTGACACGCGGTGGGATCCCGCAATCAATGCAAGGAGGGACGATCCCGCAACTGCCTATTACGCCACTGACGGCAGTTATGTTGTTAGGAACGACGTCAACGGTACAGTTGTCCAAGTAAGTGACAAATTCAAGCCCACCTGGAAGGCGCCTTGGGAAAAATAGAGCAATTTGAGGAGAGAATTGCGGCAGAATTTCCATCAACCGCCGTCCGTTCTGGCCGGACGCTGCTAATTGACTTTTCCATTCTCGACGAAGTGCTTCAGAAAGCACAAAGCCAGGGCTTCGGATTGTTGGGGCTGGACGGTTTCAAGGTGGCAGGAAAATCCCTTGTACCGATGATGGACTACATCGTCGATTTCTCGTCGGCAGTGGCACGCGGAAGTTCAATTTCTTACCTATACGATGCCACCAAATCATTTATTCGCGACTGCCAAAACAAACCTGATCTGGTTGAAATCGTACTTTTCGATCCGGCGGGCTGAAATCTTCAAGGTCAATTGCGTCCCCTAAGATGGTGGCGGCCGTGGTGTGTGTAGTTGCCTCTGGCTTCACGACTCAGTTCGACACCCTCCAAAGAACGTCCTTCGAACCAGCCCTTCGGTGAGTAAGGGTTCAGGCAAGGGCGCTCGGCCCCTTTACTCTGACATTTGCTGGATCTGGCCAAGCGGCGGGCACCTCGTCAGACCACCACGGGTGTCCTAATCCCGACAAGTAGCCGCCGGTTACCCAAACTAGTATTTCGCCGTCCTCAACTCCATCCTGCGATACAACGCAGTGTTTATCGGGACCGAACCATTACGACTAACGCTTCTCGGCTGGTCCGTGTCAACGAGTAGATCAATGAGCCTAGGTCAATCACCAATTAGCGCCTCGGTGTGTTCCAGCTGGGCAGGGGGGAGGTCTCCGCTGGGACCGCGTTGGATGGAAAAGCGGACTGCGTAAGTTCTGGGAGCAATGCCGTTGTTAGTCAACCGTGCCTTGCCCCGCCATATGCTGTCTTCATCGGCAGCGCGCAGAGGAAACCACTCAATGCGTATGGACCTGCGGTCGGCCTAATGGTGACTGCAGCTGCCACTGTTGCCGTCGCTGACTCTTAGCGCAGCCCGTGAATCCGGCCTCCGGGTGGCCGATCTGAGATCCCACACCCGGAAGATCATTGAAACTGTCAGAGCCCCCGCATAGTGTTCTTCCTGTCTTCACATCGCAGACATCAGTCGCAGCATTCGCCACGGCGTAACAACAGGAGCTTCATCTATGCCCAAGCCTGACATCACTCCCGGTTCCCCTTGCTGGATCGACCTCATGACGTCCGATACTGAGAAGGCCAAGGCCTTCTACACGGCACTTTTCGGCTGGACCTATGAGACCGGAGACCAGGAAAAGTACGGTGGCTACATCACCGCTTTCAAGGACGGCCAGATGGTGGCAGGCATCATGGAGAAGCAGGCGGACATGGGTGCCATGCCGGACGTGTGGTCCACTTACCTGCGCACCGATGACATCGCAGCCACCACTGAGGCAGCGGCAGCCAACGGCGGACAGGTGCTCCTGGAACCCATGGAGGTGCCTGAGCAGGGCAGCATGGCCATGTATGGGGATGCCGCGGGCGCCGCCATCGGCGCCTGGCAGTTCGGCGAGATGAAAGGCTACGAGGTCGCGGCAGAAGCCGGGGCTCCGGCCTGGCACGAACTTCTTGCCAGGGACTACGAGTCCGCTGTCACCTTCTATCAGAAGGTCTTCGGCTGGGACACGTCAGTCATGAGCGACACCCCGGATTTCCGTTACGTAACGCTGGGGGCCGGTGACGACGCCAAGGCAGGCATCATGGACGCCTCCGGTTTCCTGCCCGAACAGGTCCCCTCCATGTGGAGCGTGTATTTCGCGGTGGAAGACACCAATGCCAGCGTGGAGCAAGCCACGGCTCTCGGTGCCATCGTCATGCAGCCCGCGGAGGACACACCTTTCGGCCGACTGGCCACCCTGTCGGACCCCACGGGAGCCGTCTTCAAGGTCATTCAGGACTTGGGGCAAACCGCCTAGTCGTCGGACTATTGGGCCGTTGCACGGTCCCTCATTGTTGACCCCGGGTCAACCCTCCATTCATCCGTTCGTGTTCAGCTAGGTCCGAGGCAGCATTACCCGGGAGTAACTTCCGGCACTCGTCCACGTCACAAGACAGTGGGCGCCATTCATGGAGCTCCACAGAGCTCACTGATGAAAGTTCAAGCGGATGAAATTTATGCATAGGAAATCCTTGGCGGGAACGGTCCTGTCAATGGGGTTGCTCGCGGCCCCGCTGACGGCCGTCCCAGCCATGGCAGCGGACGAACCTGCCGCCGCCGGTACCTCCCCGGTGGTGATCAACGAGGCCTACCTCAGCGGCGGGAGCAACGGCGCGGCCTTCAAGAACAAGTTCGTGGAGCTGTACAACTCCTCGGACGCGCCGGTCAGCCTGGCCGGATGGTCCCTGCAGTACAGGTCTGCCACGGCTACGGCAGCACCCACGGGTGTCACCCCATTGACGGGCAGCATTCCCGCCAAGGGGTACTTCCTGGTCAAGGGTGCCACCAATAGCGGCACATCAACGGCGCCGGATCTACCCGCTGCCGATGTTCAGGCAACCGGCACGCTTAACCCCAGCGGAACCACGGGAACCCTGGTCCTGGCCAAACAGGCCACTGCAATCTCTTCACTTCCAGCAGGATCAGTGACGGGCAATGCAGCCATCGCCGACCTTCTGGGCTACGGCACCTCCAACACGTTTGAGACCGCCGTTGCCTCCGCACCCGCCGGCAACTCGGACGTCAAGAGCCTTAATCGCACCAATGGTGTGGACACCGACTCCAACGCGGCGGACTTCAGCCTCAGCGCCACCATCACTCCCACCGCCTCCAACGGCGGCGATACACCGCCCGTAGACCCCCAGCCCGGGTTTAAGGCCATCGCCGAGATCCAGGGAACCGGCCCGGCCAGTCCGTTTGTGGGCAGCACCGTGACAACCAGCGGCAAGGTCACAGCCGTCTACGCAACCGGCGGTTTCAACGGCTACTACGTCCAAACCGCCGGAAGCGGCGGGGACAACGCGGGGGCGGCCAGGACGGCGTCGGACGCTTTGTTCGTCTATTCGCCGTCGACGGCGGCAGCGGTCCAGCCGGGCGACTACGTGCAACTCACCGGTGTGGTCAGCGAATTCGCCAGCCAAACCCAGCTGACCGTTGAGGCGGCGGGGTTGAAGAAGCTCACCGAGGCGGCACCGGAGGTCAAGTCCACGCCGTTCACGTTGCCTGCCAACGAGGCCGCGCGGGAAAGCCTGGAGGGTATGCTCCTGGCTCCTCAGGGCGACTTCACGGTCACGGACAACTATTCGCTGAACCAGTACGGTGAGATCGGCCTCGCAGCCGGCACATCCCCTCTGGTGCAGCCCACTGCTGTGGCAGCCTACGGCTCCGCCGAGCACGCGGCCGTGGTGGCGGACAACGCCCTGCGCGGTATCAAGCTCGACGACGGCGCGTCCACCAATTTCTTGAAGGACGCCTCCACCAAGGCCCAGCAACTTCCGTACCTGACCACGTCCGACCCTGTCCGTGTCGGCTCACCCGCAAAGTTCCGGACCGACGTCATTCTGGGCTACGGCAACAACTCCTGGAAGTTCCAGCCACTGACCGCCCTGACAGCGGCCAACGCTGACTCCGTCCAGCCTGCGAGCTTCACCGCCAGCAGGCCAACAGGCCCCGCTGACGTAGGTGGCAACCTCAAACTGGCCTCCTTCAACGTGCTGAACTACTTCCCCACCACCGGTGACCAGCTGGCAGGCTGTGTCTTCTACACCGATCGCGACGGCAACCCGATCACGGTCAAAGAGGGCTGCAACGCCCGCGGTGCTGCCAACGCGGAGAACTTTGAGCGCCAGCAGAGCAAGATCGTCACAGCCATCACCAAGTCCGGCGCCGACGTCGTATCCCTCGAGGAAATCGAGAACTCGGCACAGTTCGGCAAGAACCGCGACGACGCCTTGTCCAAGCTGGTGGATGCCCTCAACGTCAAGACACCCGGTGTTTGGGACTACGTGCGCACTCCCGCCAACGCTCCCCCGCTGAGCGACGAGGACATGATCCGTACAGCATTCATCTACAAGAAAGCCGTGGCCGAGCCCGTGGGTGAGTCCATCATCCACAATGACACCGTGGCTTTCGCAAGTGCCCGCAAGCCCCTCGCGCAAGTCTTCAAGCCAGTTGGCGGAGACGATGACAAGAAGTTCATCGCGATCGTGAACCACTTCAAGTCCAAGGGCTCGGCAGCGACCCCGGATGACACTGACAAGGGCCAGGGCGCCTCGAACATCGCCCGTACCAAGCAGGCCGAATCCCTGCTGGCCTTCTCCAACGACCTTCAGGCCTCGAAAGGCACAGACAAGGTCTTCCTCATTGGTGACTTCAACGCCTACTCCAAAGAAGATCCCATCAACGTCCTGACGGGCGCCGGCTACACGGACCTGGAAGCCGGCACCGGCAAGCACTCCTACTTGTTCGGTGGCATGGTCGGCTCCCTGGACCATATCCTCGCCTCCCCGGCCGCCCACAAAGTGGTCACCGGAACTGACATCTGGAATATCAACTCCGTGGAGTCCGTCGCGCTGGAGTACAGCAGGTATAACAACAATGTGACCAACTACTATGCCGGTGACGAGTTCCGGGCCAGCGACCACGACCCCGTGGTGGTGGGCCTGAACCTGACTGCCGACGAACCGGCAACTGTTGACCTGCAGTTCCTGGGTATCAACGACTTCCACGGCCGGATCGACTCCAACACAGTCCTCTTCGCCGGAACAGTCGAGAAGCTCCGTGCGGCAGCAGCTCCCGGCGCTACGGCCTTCATTTCCGCCGGCGACAACATCGGTGCTTCCCTCTTCGCTTCCGCAGTAGCGAAGGACCAGCCCACCATCGACGTCTTGAACGCGCTCGAATTGCAGGCTTCCGCTGTGGGCAACCACGAGTTCGACGGCGGTTGGGCGGACCTGCGCGACCGCGTCGTCGCTGGAGGTACCAACGCGAAGTTCGCCTACTTGGGTGCGAACGTCTATCAGAAGGGCACCACCACACCGGTCCTGCCGGAGTACAAGGTGCTGGACATGAACGGCATGCGGGTGGCAGTGATCGGTACTGTGACGCAGGAAGTTCCTTCCCTGGTGACGCCGGCCGGAATTGCGGATCTGGAGTTCGGCGATCCTGTGGAAGCCATCAACCGGGTGGCCGCGAAGATCAAGGCCGACAACCTGGCAGACCTCATCATCGTGGAAAACCACGACGGCGCGGCCTCCGGAACGCCCGAAGGTGCCACGTTGGAACAGGAAGTTGCAGCCGGCGGGCCGTTCGCCAAACTGGTCAACGAAACCACTCCTGACGTCGCCGCGATTTTCACGGGACACACCCACAAGGAGTATGCCTGGGACGCTCCGATCCTGAACGCCAGCGGTCAGCCCACCGGCAAGACCCGCCCGATCGTGCAGACCGGCAACTACGGTGAAAACGTGGGAACCGTGACCCTAACGGTGGACACAGCAAGCAAAACAGTGACCGCTTACAAGGCCGCAGTCGTGGACCGGACAACCGATACCGCGGACAGCCTCGTTGCTGCCTACCCGCGGGTGGCCGCTGTGAAGACCATCGTGGACAAGGCCCTCGCGGAGGCTGCCGTCATTGGCAACCAGCCCGTAGGCTCAGTAACCGCTGATATCACCACCGCCTTCACCCCGGATCCGGCGGGCGGCGCCCCTAAGCGGGACGATCGCGCGAGTGAGTCCACGCTGGGCAACCTGGTAGCGGACTCACTGGTGGACACGCTCAAGGCGCCTGAACTGGGTGCGGCGGAGATCGGCGTCGTAAACCCCGGCGGCCTGCGTAATGAGCTGTACTACGCGCCCGATGGCACCATCACCTACGCCGAAGCCAACGCCGTCCTGCCGTTCGTGAACAACCTTTGGACCACGTCCCTAACCGGCGCGCAGTTCAAGACGCTCCTGGAGCAGCAGTGGCAGACCAACGCCGACGGCACCATCCCCAGCCGTCCCTACCAGCAGCTGGGTGTGTCCAAGAACGTTAATTACACCTACGACGCCGCTCGCCCCGCCGGGGACCGTATCACCGGCATCTGGGTGAACGGAGCCGTGATTGATCCTGCCAAGCAGTACAGGATCGGGACCTTCAGCTTCCTGGCTACCGGAGGTGACAACTTCCGGATTTTCAAGGAAGGCAGCAACACCAAGGACACTGGCCTGGTGGACCGCGATGCGTGGATCAAGTACCTGCAGGCACACAAGCCCGTGTCCCCGGACTTCGCACGCCGCTCTGTTGCGGTGGCCAACTCCACGGCGCCTGAGGTGAAGGCCGGAGACTCCATGGCTCTGGCGGTCTCCAAGCTGAACCTCACCTCCATCGGCAGCCCGGCCAACGCAACGCTGAACGCTGTGTTCGTAGATTCCAAGGGTGCAGCGATAGCGCTCGGCTCGGTCCCCGTGACCGCGGGAAGCGCCACTGTGGACCTCAAGGTTCCCGCAGCGGCAGCTGCAGGCACCGGAACCTTGGTGCTCACCGCCGTCGAAAGCGGAACCGTAGTGAAGGCGCTGGTACAGGTGGCAGGGAGCGGCCCGAATCCGCCGCAGTGCACCGCGCCTACCAAGCCGTCAAAGTGGTACGACATTGCGGGATGGCTCAGGTACGCGTTTGCATGGCTGGAGTATCAACGGTGCCTGAGGGGCTGATCCGCTCCTTAGCGTGACCATGAAAAGCAGGGCCTCTCACCGCGTTGTTGGTGAGAGGCCCTGCTGCTGTTTGAACGTTGGGGCGCCCCGGGTCGTTAGCGGCCCAGAATGCTCCGGGCAATCTCGTCCGCATCGCGAAGGGTCCGTTGTCCGCTCGCGTAGGCCGGGCCGGTGCGCGGCCTCGCTTCCGCGGCAATGGCCGTACCCCACTGTGAAGCTGACAGTTGGAGGCCCAGGACATACAAGTCCTCCGTGACGGATCCGTTGGCTGCCAAGGGTCTGTAGGGGTGCGGTTCCACATCAAGCCCAGTGGTCTGCATGGGCGTTCCCTCAACACTCATCATGATCTTGGTGCGCACCAAACCATCTGCCATAAGTTGCTCCAGCAGCGGCGAGAGGTTGATGCCCACCCTGTTGGCCGGCGACATCGCCTCCACAAGTGTCCGCGCCTCCACCGGAGAGTCATGAACCCACGGGGACACCGCCCGGAACACCCTGGCCCCGCGGTCCACACTGAACTTCGGGTCCGGGCCAACAAAACTTACGACGCCGGCACGCGCCAAAGCGGCCAACTGCTCCGAACGCAGCGCAGGCGCTCCGCTGGCCAGACCTTCAACGAATGACTCGAACCAGCCCCGCAAACCCGCCAGCCAGGATTCATCGGTGATCCCGCCATCCGCCACCACGGATTTGAGGATGGCCCGGCCGGTGTGGAGAGCCCCGATGGCCATCTTGACGGGGTCCGCCTCGCCCAGCGCCGAGCGGCGGGCATCATCATCAAGGTAGGCGGTGATAGCGGCGTCCAGCTCGCTCCGGGAAGCGAAAGTCCGGCCCGCGAGCGGTGCTGCGAGCCCTCTCAAATTCAGCCGGCGGGACGTGGCAACGTGTTTTTCAACGAGGTTCCCCACCTCAATTTCCCAGTTCGCAGTGGTGTGCGCATGCGGTTGGAGCGCATCCTCAAGATCGGCGAGGAACTGCGCGGGATCCTTGATCGCGGCGGGCTGGGACCGGGCAAGCGTTGAGTAGTAGGCCCACAGCGCATCGCGGTGAAGCAACGGCCAGAGGTCATGATCAAACCCGGGCTGGATGCCGGCCGCGCGGAACCGGTCCACGGCGTCTTCTGTCAGGTAGCGCATGGTGATGCTGCTGGGGTAGTAGCCCGCCAAGCCCGCCTTGGCCCGGTACGGGGTGCCCCTGCGGGATGCCGCAATGATCCTTGGCTCCCGGCCCGAGGGCCGGTATTCGAGCACACCGGCGCCGGGTGAGCTGGCCTCAATGAACTTGCCGCCACGACCCTCAGTCAATTGCCCCATGACGTCAAAGAAGTTCAAGCCCATGCCCCGGACCAGCACAGGTTCATTGTCCGGCACAGCCTGCCAATCAACGTCAGCCGGTGGAGCAGGCGGGAAGTACAGCAGGCCCTGCTCGTCCGCGGCACTCTTGAAAGAGCGCTGCTCAGGACTTAGCCGGGACTCGATGTGGCCCAGCGCGAGGACCACGGAACCGACGGTGAGTGTGCCGCCGTTGGCGAGTTCGACGTCGAACCCGTCCGCCACCGGGCGCGCCGCAACGGCGAGCGTCTGGTGGAAGGTGACCTCGACGCCGTCGGGCAGCCGTTCCAGCAAGCCCGCCAACGTTTGGCGAAGGTACCGTCCGTACAGTGCCCGGCTGGGAAAGTCGTGCGATTCGAGAGTGGCCAGCTCCGCCTTCTCGGCGTCGTTCAGTCCCACGCCATCACGACGACGGGCCTCCCGCCACTGATCAAACGAACCACCCGCGAGCGGCGGTGGGAGCTCAGAGTCCTCGGGGATGAGCGTGGGATAGAAAGACTGCGTGTTCATCAGGTACAGCCGGGACTGCTCCGGCTGCCACACGTGACCCGAACCGGCCGGGTAAGGGTCCACAACTTCGATACGAAGGGTGGCCCCTGGCTGTGTGTCCGCGGCCCAATTCGCGAGCAACCTCTCAAGGACACTGGTGCCCCGAGGGCCAGCCCCGATGAGGGCAACACGTTTGGTCTGCGATTTAGCCACGCTCAAGCCTAACTTCTGCGTGACTTGCTTACCGTCGAAGAGTGTTGCTTGGATGGGGCGATGACCACCACAGAAGCTGATCAATCGCCACTTCCCAACAACGAGACCGCGCAGGCCCGCAGCCCGCGGCATGCCGCGGACGTTGCACCTGAGCCAACGGACGAAAACGTCTGGCTTGAGGACATCCACGGCGAAGAGCAACTGGCGTGGGTCCGCGAGCAGAATGCCCGCACCGAGGAATTGCTGGAGGACGCCGAATACGAGGCCGTTGAGGCCGGCATCCTGGAGGTCCTCGACTCCACCGATCGCATCGCAATGGTCTCCAAACGCGGCGATTTCTACTACAACTTCTGGAAAGACCAGGAACACCCCAAGGGCCTCTGGCGCCGCACCACGTGGGAAAGCTATCTCTCCGACGAACCCGAGTGGGACGTCCTGCTGGACGTCGACGCCCTCGCCGCCGCTGAAGGCGTCGAGTGGGTGTTCCATGGGGCCAGTTTCCTCCGTCCGGACGACGGCTCCGAGTACCGCCTGGCCATGGTTTCGCTCTCCCCCGACGGCGGCGACGCGGACCGCCACCGCGAATTCGACGTCGAATCCCGCACCTTTGTGGAGGGTGGCTTTGACCTGCCCACAGCCAAAGGCAACGTCAGCTGGCTGGACGCCGACACGTTGCTGGTCTCCAGCACAGCCGAAGGCCTGCCCGCCACATCGTCGTCCTATGCGCGTACCGGTGTGAAGCTCCGCCGCGGCCAGTCCCTGGCCGACGCTGAGCGCCTCTTCGAAATCCCCGAGGACCACATGCTGGCCATGGTGGCCCACGACTCCACCCCGGGTTACGAGCGGACCTTCGCCGTGGACTACATCGACTTCTACAACCGCATCACATCCCTGCTGCGCGGCGACACGTGGGTGGCAATCGACGTTCCCACCGACGTGAACATCAGCGCCCACCGGGACTGGCTGCTGTTCCGCCCGCAAAAAGACTGGGAGGTTGCCGGCGTTGTCTACCCTGCCGGTTCCTTGCTGGCCGCCGACTTCGACTCCTATCTGGCAGGGACCCGTTCTCTGCTGGTCCTGTTCACGCCGGATGCCCACACGTCACTGCAGTCCTGGAGCTGGACCAAGGACTACCTCCTGCTGAACCTCCTGCGCGATGTCTCCTCCGAGATCCGCGTGCTTGACCCGTCTGTTGTTGACTCCGATGGGGTGTGGGCATCCACTGTCCTGGACGCCTGCCCTCCCCTTCACGACGTCAATGCCTACGCCGTGGACGACGAAGACACCGGCGCTGAAGGCAACGACTTCTGGCTGGTGGCCACGGGCTTCACCACGCCGACGACGTTGACCCGGGGGACGCTCCTTGCGTCCACTTCCGGGGACTCCGGGGTGGGTAGCCGCCACGCCGAGGTGAAGCGGTCGCCGTCGTTCTTCAACGAATCCGACTACGAAGTCCAGCAGCACTTCGCCGTGTCCGCCGACGGGACCAAGGTTCCCTACTTCCAGGTGGCGTCCAAGGACTTGGTGTTGGACGGCCAGAACCCCACCCAACTGTCCGGCTATGGCGGCTTCGAGATTTCCCGGACACCCGCATACAGCGGAACCATCGGGCGGGCCTGGCTCGAGCGCCGGACCTCGGGCGCAGCGTCCGACGACGGAGCTGCCGCCCACTCGCGTGGCGGCGTTTACGTGGTTGCCAACATCCGCGGAGGCGGCGAATACGGTCCCTCCTGGCACCGCGCGGCCCTTCAGGAAAACCGACACCGCGCCTACGAGGACTTCGCCGCCGTAGCGAAGGACCTCATCTCGCGTGGCGTCACCAGCCGGCGCCGGCTCGGTTGCGTCGGTGGTTCCAACGGCGGGCTCCTGGTGGGCAACATGCTGACCCAGTACCCCGAATTGTTCGGCGCCGTGTCCTGCGGAGTGCCGCTCCTGGACATGCGCCGCTACACCAAGCTCTCCGCCGGTTACTCCTGGATTGCCGAATACGGCGACCCGGATGTCCCGGCGCAATGGGAGTTCATCCGCACCTTCTCGCCGTACCACTTGCTTCACGACGGCGTGGAATACCCGGAAACCTTCATCTGGACTGCCACCTCGGATGACCGGGTGGGTCCTGTCCAAGCCCGCAAAATGGCAGCGCGCATGCAGGCAATGGGCATCCCGAACGTCTGGTTCCATGAAGCCCTGGAAGGCGGCCACGCGGGAGCCTCCGACAACAGGCAGGCTGCAGCGCTTCAGGCCCGGAGCAACCACTTCCTGTGGCGCTCGCTGGCTGGGAGCCACTGACACCCCGGGCCCCCGGCGCCGGCCCTCGGCCCCGGCCCCCGCTTCGATGGTTCCCTGCTGAGAGTGCCGCGCGCACGGCATGTCTGGCAGGGAACCATCGAAATGGACGGCTTGGCCGGGACGTTTTGCGCTGAACGGCTCGTTCTGCGTATCCTTGGTGGGCTAGCAATAGCAAAGGGAGACGTGCCAGAGCGGCCGAATGGGCTTCACTGCTAATGAAGTGTGGGGCACAACTCCACCGGGGGTTCAAATCCCCCCGTCTCCGCGAATTGGTCCCGGTTTTCGAACCGGGACCTTTTGCGTTTAATTGCGCTTTGCTCCGCCGCTGACCTCGGCCCCGGCGTGACGATGGAGGGTCAGGCTGTCCACTGTGCTGATCAGCATCAGGACCGCCATGGCAATGAACGCCCCCTTGTAGGCCGCCACGTGATCGGCCCCGAACACCTGCGTGGTTTCGAACAGACGCAGAAACAGGGCGCCCACCGCGATGCCTGCTGCCGCCGCCAACTGAACAAGCGTTGCGGAGATGGCATTGGCTGAGGGCAACTGACCGGGGATGATGTCCGCGTACTGCACCGAAGCGTAGGCGGAGAAGCCTATGGAACGGAACGCACCGCTGAACAGCAGCAGCGTGAATATCAACGGCTCGGGTGTTTGGGCATCCAGGAAGGCGCACAACGCGAAGGTCACCGCGGAGGCAAAGGATGCGAAAACGAGTACTGGTTTGAACCCGAAGCGCCTGATCAGAGGCGTGGTGGCCGGTTTGATCCCGATGTTGCCCACGAAAACCGCCGCCACCATCACCCCTGCCTTCAGCGGGTCCCAGCCAAATCCGTCCTGGAACATCAAGGGCAACAAGAACGGGACCGAGCTGATGGTCAGCCGGTAGATAAACCCACCCGTGGAGGTAGCCCTGAAAGTCCTGGTGCCAAAGACGCTGAGGTTGAACAAGGGAACGCTGGCTTTCCTCATCCACCAGACTGCCCCCGCCAAGGACAGCACCCCAGCGGCGACCACCACCACAGCAAGCACATTGGACGCGTGCCCTCCCAAGGTCTCCAGCCCCACCACCAGGGCGCCCACGCCAAGTGTGGTGAGGAGAAGCCCGAACCAGTCGAGGCGGCGCTTGGCGTCAAACGTTGTTCGCGGCACCAACCTGAGTGCTGCAAGGAAGGCGGCAAGGCCCAAAGGGACATTGATGATGAAGATCCAGTGCCATGACAGGAACGTGGTCAGTGCGCCGCCCACCATCGGTGCCAGGACCGGAGCCAGCAGGCCAGGCCAAACCAGATATGCGGTGGCGCGGAGGAGCTCCGATTTGGGGGTGCCCCTCAGGACCACCAGAGTTCCCACGGGAACCATCATGGCTCCGCCCATGCCCTGGGCAACGCGGCTAAGAGTCAGCATGGTCAAGTCCGAGCTGATGGCGCAGAGCAAGGAGGCAACGGTGAATACCGATATCGCCAGACAGAAGATCCTGCGGGCGCCGAACCGCTCGGCAAGCCAACTGCTCAAAGGGATGCCCATGGCCACGGTCACTAAATAGGCGGTCATGGTGATGTTGATGTCCGCTGGCGCCACCCTGAAGTCCGAGGCGATGCTGGGGATAGCAGTGGTAAGGATGGTGCCGTCGAGGAACTCCATGAAGAACGTTGCCGCAACCAACAGGGCCAGGCGCGGCCGCCAGCTGGTTTCGTTTGCCGCTCCGACGTCGGTGTTGGGTTTTGTGCTCATGGCTCCGGTCCAAGATCTGGCTGGTGACCTGCGACGGGGAAGCAGGCGTGTTTGCTCGATCCTATAGACGCAGAGTGGGAGCGATCACAACATGACGTAGTTCTACAGGTGGGGCGAACCCTAGCTGTACTAGCCCGCCTGAGCCAGAGCCAGCGGGAGCACGGCGCTCACGCCGGCTTGGCGCAAGGCACGGGCCGATACGGTCATGGTCCAGCGGCTGTCAACGATGTCGTCTACCAGCAACACGGGCTGCCCTCCCGTACCAGCCAACGCCTGGGCGAGTTCGGGACCCACAACGAGGCGGTCCCACACACCGGCCAACCTGTAGGCGCTGTTGCCGCCACGCGCACCGGTTGGGCCTCCCTGGTGCGGCTGCAACTGGCCCAGGTAAGGCATCCGTCCTATCCCGGCAATTCCCTGTGCCAAGGACTCAACCAGCAGGGGCTTGCTCCTGGACGGGATGCTGACCACTGCCGCGGGCCGCCCGACGCCGCTCCACGGAGTTCCGCCTTCGGCGCCCGACCACTCGCGCAGGACGTGGACGCAGGCCTGCAGCATGGCAGGATCCACGGCGCGGTCCGGAGCCCCAGCGGCGAACAACTCCCTCAACGCACCGCCCCAACCAAGGTCGGTAAGCCTGGCAAGAATCCGCCCCTCGGAGACGCTCTCATCCGGCTTGATCTTTCCCTTGACCGCCACGCCCAGCCGGTCCATTCCGCTGGGCCATTGAAGGCGCGGCTCAACGGCTATGCCCGCGCGCCGAAGAGTTTGACCTGCTGCATCGGCCGCCGAATCCGCCACATCCACGGGGAACCAACGCCCGGCGCAGTTGTCGCAGCGGCCGCAAGCGGCAGCTGTTTCGTCATCCAGGACGGAGGTGATGAACTCCATGCGGCAGCCGGCTGTGTCCTGGTAGATCACCATGGAATCCTGCTCGTCCACCCGGGCCTCGGCGATACGCGCATAGCGCTCGGCGTCGTAGTTCCACGGCATGCCGGTGGATCGCCAACCACCCCCAACACGTTCCACGGCGCCATCAACCGCCAGGACTTTGAGGAGCAACTCCAATGGTGTTCGGCGGAGGTCTACACGGGCTTCCAGGGCGACCGTGGAAAGGGCGGACCCGGCCTCCCCCAGTACGCTCAGCACGGCGCCGGCTTTCTCGGCCGACGGCATGGACGCTGTAGCGAAATACTGCCAGATTTCGCGGTCTTCGGACCCCGGCAGTAGCAGGACATCCGCGTTGGCTGCGCCACGGCCTGCGCGGCCCACCTGTTGGTAATAGGCAACCGGAGAAGACGGAGCACCCAGGTGGATCACGAAACCCAGATCAGGTTTGTCGAAGCCCATGCCCAGTGCTGAAGTGGCCACGAGGGCTTTCACTTTGTTGTCCTTGAGCAGTTGCTCGGCGCGCTCCCGGTCTGAGGGGTCCGTTCGTCCCGTATAGGACAGGACGTTGTGTCCGGCCTCGGCAAGGAGCCGCGCAGTGTCCTCTGCTGCCGAGACAGTGAGCGTGTAGATAATGCCGCTTCCGGGCATGTCAGCAAGATGTGTCAGGAGCCATCCGAGACGGTCCCGGGAGTCGGGCAGCGTCAGGACACCGAGTCGCAGTGATTCGCGGCCCAGCGCGCCACGGATGGTAAGCACCCCCGCTCCCAACTGTTCCTCTATGTCATGAACCACCCTGGAATTGGCGGTGGCCGTGGTGGCCAGGACTGGAACAGAGTCCGGCAATTGGGCAATGAGGTCTGCAATGCGCCGGTAATCAGGGCGGAAGTCGTGTCCCCAGTCCGAAATGCAGTGAGCCTCGTCAATCACCAGGAGGCCGGTCCGACGGATGAGCTCCGGTAGCTGGTTCTCCCTGAAGGAAGGGTTGGTGAGCCGTTCCGGGGAGACGAGTAGGACATCTACCTCGTCCGCGGCCAGCTGGGCCAGCACCGTATCCCATTCCAGGGCGTTCGCGGAGTTGATGGCGACGGCCCGCACCCCGGCCCGGGCTGCTGCGGCCACTTGGTCGCGCATCAGGGCAAGCAAGGGCGAGACAATGAGCGTTGGTCCTGCACCGCGCCGACGCAGCAGCAATGACGCCACGAAGTAAACGGCTGACTTACCCCAACCGGTGCGCTGAACCACCAGAGTCCGGCGGCCAGCGTCCACCAAGGCCTCGATGGCTTCATACTGACCGTCATGGAACTGCGCTTCGGGGTGGTCCACCAGCTCACGAAGGCACGCCAGCGCCTGCTGATGAGTAGGGGATTGCACGGAAACGGCAGCGATTGGAGAGTTGTTGGCCATCGACCCAGTATTCCAGCCGACCCTGACAGCCAGAACCCGGTTGCCCTGCTATGTGGACAAACACTATCCACAGGTCCCGTGTGCAGGTTCAACCCGAACTGCGTTGCCACAGTAGGATTGAGCCCGTGACTAGCGAGCAGAACAAGACATTCGACCTCTCGGCTTCCTTCAAGGCGTACGACGTCCGGGGCATCGTGGGGGAAACCATCACGGCTGAAATCGTCGAGGCCGTCGGCGCTGCCTTTATCGACGTCCTGGGCTTGGAAGGTGAAACGGTACTGGTTGGCGGCGACATGCGCCCCTCCTCCCCTGAGTTCAGCCAAGCCTTTGCCAATGGTGCCGCCACTCGTGGCGCGAACGTTCAGTTGCTGGACCTCATCTCAACCGACGAGCTCTACTACGCTTGCGGGGCCTTGAACGCTGCCGGTGCAACGTTTACCGCCAGTCACAACCCCGCCGCGTACAACGGGATCAAGATGTCCAAGGCCGGCGCCCAGCCCATCTCTTCAGAGAGCGGGCTCAAGGAAATTCAGACCCTTGCTGAGCAGTACCTGAATACCGGCATTATCCCGGCGGCAGCCACCCGCGGCGAGATCGGCGTCCACGACGTCCTTAAGGACTACTCCGAGTACCTGCGGAAGCTCGTTGACCTTTCCGGATCCCGTCCCTTGAAGATCGTGGTGGATGCTGGCAACGGCATGGCCGGCCTCACCACCCCGGCAGTACTCGGCGACAAACTCCTCCCGGCGCTGCCCTTCGAAATCGTTCCCCTGTACTTTGAACTCGATGGCTCGTTCCCGAACCACCCGGCCAACCCCTTGGAGCCGGAAAACCTGCGCGACCTGCAGGCCGCTGTCGTCAAGCACGGAGCGGATATCGGCCTCGCGTTCGACGGCGACGCGGACCGCTGCTTTGTCATTGACGAGAAGGGCGAGCCCGTTTCTCCGTCTGCGATCACCGGCATGGTGGCACGCCGTGAGATCGCCCGCGCACAGGCTGCGGGCGAAGAGACTCCGGTGATCATCCACAACCTCCTCACCTCCAAAGCCGTGCCCGAGCTCGTGGCCAAGGATGGAGGCCGTGCCGTGCGGACCCGCGTTGGACACTCCTTCATCAAGGCTGTCATGGCCGAGGAAGGCGCCGTGTTCGGCGGGGAGCACTCCGCACACTTCTACTTCCGGGATTTCTGGAACGCTGACACCGGCATGCTTGCCGCCATGCACGTCCTCGCCGCCTTGGGTGAGCAAGACGGTCCGCTCTCGGAGCTCGGCCGCCAGTACGAGCCCTACGTCTCTTCCGGTGAGATCAACTCCGAGATCGAGGACAAGGCCGGCGCAGTCGAACGTGTTCGCATCGACTTCCAAACCGAAGACATCGACATCGACCACATGGACGGCAGCACGTTCACAGCCAAGGACGGCAGCTGGTGGTTCAACCTCCGCCCGTCCAACACGGAGCCCTTCCTGCGCCTGAATGCAGAAGCCAAGGATCAGGCAACCATGGAAAAGATCCGCGACCGCGTCCTGGCTCTGGTCCGGGCTTAGGCACCAGCATGAGCGAACAGCCCACCAGCGCAGCCGGCGACGACGAGTCGGTCCAGGACCGCGAACTCCGCGAGACGCTGGGCACAGCATTAGGCACAGCACAGGAGCACATCCAGCAGAACGGTGGTTTCTTTCCGTTCGGCGTCACGCTGTCGAATGATGACGAGCTACGGCTAGTGATGATCGCCCCCGGTGAGCCGGACGAAAACGGCGACGTGGATGCCGGTCAGATGTTGGCCGACATCCAGGGATTGCTGCGCCAGGGCCGTGACGAATTCAAGGCCGTGGCTGTTGTGAGTGACGTCAACCTGCCGGATCATGGATCTGATGGCATTCATGGTGCAGCCGAGCACAGGGACGGGGAAGTCCGCGCGGCAATAATTCCGTACGTTCCCACAGTGGACGGTTTTGCTTTTAGCGCCATGGAGCCAGATACCCACGAACCATCCATTTGGGTGGACTAGACCTTACCCGTGAGCTGATCCCATGAAAATCAACGCCTTCGCAGATGTCAGCCTTCGCGCCATCATGGTGTTGGCCGCGGCCCCTGAGGGCACACTGCTGACCACCCAAGCGGTGGCCGATGCCGTGGGAACGCCGTACAACCATGTCAGCAAGGCTATGGTTCGCTTGCGTGCACTGGGTTATATCGACGTTGAACGGGGACGGTTGGGCGGCTCCCGGCTCAATGAATCAGGGCGGAGGGCCACAGTCGGCGAAGTCCTTCGGCATTTGGACAGCCGGCAGGATCCGGCGGAGTGCCAATCCCCCACCAAGAATTGCCCGCTTATCAATGAGTGCGGCCTGCGGCATGCGATGAACCGGGCCAGGGAAGCGTTCTATACGGAGCTGGATTCCGTGGTCATTGCTTCCCTCCCCCATGCCCGCCAGATGATCCCGGTGTTCCAGTCCATCGGATTGCGCCCGGAGTTCAGGACACCGGCGACGCAACCGTAGCTGGTAACGGGGCTCGTAAGCCCCTTTCCCGTAGGTCCCGCTTCGGCCTGCCCGAGCGGTAAGAATCCAGTTTGCACAACTCTTCTACGCAGTGTAGAACTTGAGATATAAATATACGCATTCCAAATGCTTATATACCCTCGGGTTACCGGCCCCTACACCAGGAGAACCATGCTCTCGGAAAAGTCCCGCCCCATCATCGAAGCTACTTTGCCCTTGGTAGGCTCACGGATTGGCACGATCACCGTCGATTTCTACAATCGGCTCTTTGCATCACACCCCCAATTGCTCGATGGACTCTTCAGCCGATCCAACCAGCGCTCAGGAGATCAGCAGCGGGCACTCGCCGGAAGCATCGCGGCCTTCGCGACCCACCTCATCAATAACCCGGACACACTCCCCGAAAAGGTACTTTCCCGGATTGCCCACAAGCACGCGTCCTTGGGGATCACGGAGGATCAGTACGGAGTGGTCTACGAGCACCTCTTCGCAGCCATCGCCGCGGACTTGTCCGAGGTCATCACTCCGGAAATTGCGGAAGCATGGACAGAGGTCTACTGGCTCATGGCAGATGCCCTGATCAAGCTTGAAAAGGATCTCTACGCCGCTCAGGCAAATGACAAAATGTGGATGCCCTGGCGCGTGACCAGCAAGGAGCCTGCGGGCACGGATGCCATGACGTTCACCCTGGAACCGGCCGACCAAACTCCGGCGACGGCGGCAAAACCTGGTCAGTACGTCAGCGTCAAGGTCCAACTTCCCGACGGCCTCCGCCAAGTGCGCCAATATTCACTGTCCGGTGACACAGGCACCCGCAGGGTCTTCACCACCAAGCTGAACGACGGCGGTGAGGTATCCACCGCCCTGCACACCGGCGTCGAACCTGGCGACGTCCTTGAGATCTCCAACCCATACGGCGAAATCACCCTCAAAGAAGGAGATAGCCCGGTCATTCTGGCGTCGGCGGGCATTGGCTGCACCCCCACGGCGTCAATCCTGCGGGCTCTCGCGCAAACAGGCACCGACCGGCAGGTCCTGGTCCTTCATGCTGAGAAAACTATGGAGAACTGGGCACTCAGCGGCCAGATGAAGGCTGACGCCGCCACCATCAACGCTGATCTGAAACTCTGGCTCGAAACACCGCACGCCTCGGCCGCCCAGGGTTTCATGTCACTGCGCGAAGTGGACATGCCCGCCGATGCTTCGCTTTATCTTTGCGGACCGCTCCCCTTCATGAAGAAGATCCGCGACGAAGCGATCGACGCCGGGATTCCGGCCACACGCATTCATTACGAAGTGTTTGGTCCGGACGTTTGGCTCGCCAGCTAAGCCACACGGCCTAAGCTCCAGCACGGCTTTAGCTGACAGCACGACTTTGGCTGACAGCACGACGGCGGCCCGCCACCTTTCATACGAAAGGTGACGGGCCGTCGTCGTTCACTTAAGAACGCCGTTGTTCCTAAGAGGTCTAGCCCAGACGGGTCTTGAGACCGTCCAGCTCGGACTGGAGTGCCGCCGGGAGGGATTCGCCGAAGTTAGCGAACCATTCCTCGATGGACGCCAGCTCGGTTGCCCACTCTTCGGGGTCGACGCGAACAGCAGACTCGACCTCAGCCGGGGTCATGTCCAGGCCCTCGAGATCGATGGATTCGCCGGTCGGCACGAAGCCGATAGGGGTCTCCACGGCGTCGGCCTTACCTTCGAGGCGCTCGATGGCCCACTTGAGCACACGGGCGTTGTCTCCGAAGCCAGGCCAGGCGAAGCCGCCTTCAGCCGTGCGACGGAACCAGTTGACCAGGAAGATCTTGGGCAGCCGCTCCGGGTTAGCCTTGGCAGACAGGTTCACCCAGTGGTTCAGGTAGTCACCTGCGTCGTAGCCGATGAACGGCAGCATGGCCATGGGGTCGCGGCGGACCACACCAACGGCACCCGCGGCAGCAGCCGTGGTTTCGGAGGACAGGGTGGATCCCATGAAAATGCCGTTGGACCAGTTGCGGGCCTCGGTGACTAGCGGAATGGTGGTCTTGCGGCGGCCGCCGAACAGGATCGCGGACAGCTCCACGCCTTCGGGGCTGAAGTACTCTTCGGCCAGCATGTCGATCTGGTCAATCGGCGTGCAGAATCGGGAGTTCGGGTGGGCGGCAGGCTTGTCCGAGTCCGGAGTCCAGGACTCACCGCGCCAGTCGGTCAGGTGTGCCGGAGTTTCCTCGGTCATACCTTCCCACCAGACGCCACCGTCGTCAGTCAGGGCCACGTTGGTGAAGATGCTGTTGCCCTTGGCGATGGCACGCATGGCGTTGGGGTTGGTGCCCCAGCCAGTGCCGGGAGCGACGCCGAACAGGCCGGCCTCGGGGTTGACGGCGCGGAGCTCACCTTCCTTGCCGAAGCGCATCCAGGTGATGTCGTCACCCAGGGTCTCAACCTTCCAGCCCTTGATGGTGGGGTCGAGCAACGCGAGGTTGGTCTTGCCACAAGCGGACGGGAAGGCAGCGGAGATGTAGTAGGTCTTCTGCTCCGGGGAGGTCAGCTTGAGGATGAGCATGTGCTCGGCCAGCCAGCCTTCGTCGCGGGCCATCACCGAGGCGATGCGCAGCGCGTAGCACTTCTTACCCAGCAGGGCGTTTCCGCCGTAGCCCGATCCGAAGGACCAGATGGAGCGCTCTTCCGGGAAGTGCACAATCCACTTGTCGGTGTTGCACGGCCATGCAACGTCTTCCTGGCCGGCTTCCAGCGGGGCGCCCAGTGAGTGGAGGGCAGGTACGAAGAAAGCGTCGGTCTGCGTGATGCGATCCAGGACGTCCGTACCGATTCGGGCCATGATGCGCATGGAGGCAACAACGTAGGCGGAGTCGGTGATCTCGACGCCAAACTTCGGGTCCTCGGCATCCAGGTGGCCCATGACGAACGGAATGACGTACATGGTGCGGCCGCGCATGGAGCCGGCGAACAGTCCGCGCAGCTTCTGCTTCATTTCGGCCGGGGCCATCCAGTTGTTGGTGAAGCCTGCATCGCGCTCGTTCTCGGAGCAGATGAAGGTTTGCTCTTCCACACGGGCAACGTCAGCGGGGTCGGAGAACGCCGCGAAGGAATTCGGGAACGTTTCCGGGTTCAGACGCTTCAGCGTGCCGGCCTCGACCAGTTCGTCGGTGAGCTTCTTGTTTTCTGCTTCGCTGCCATCAACCCAGTGGATGCGGTCCGGCTGAGTCAGCTCGGCAACTTCCTCAACCCAGGCCAGAAGGCGTGCATGCGTAGTAGGTGCCTTCTCAAGCAGCGGCAGTCGCGCCAGATCGCCCATTGCGGTTCCCTTCCTCGGGTTCAGTGGTGTGTCCTAAACGATAGGGGCCGCGGACCAGACCAATCCGCTGTCAGACATCGGACATCCACAGAGGCGTAGGGCGAAAACCGCTAGAAATCAGGGTTTGAGGATCGAGAAGGCTAGAATTAAGTGACGAAGGTCACCTAGACCGGTCTAGTTGCGCAGATTACAGCTTTTCGATTTGGAACTTCACATGAACTTCTGTAAAGTTTATTGAGGTTCGAGGGGGTCAGAGAAACAGACCGCCGAAAATCATACGAAATGCGCCCATAGCTCAGCTGGATAGAGCGTCTGTCTACGGAACAGAAGGTCAGGGGTTCGAATCCCTTTGGGCGCACAGATGAAGACCCGCACCGGTTCGCCTGTGCGGGTCTTTTTTTATGCCCGGCTGACCTCAGTAAGCGGCCGCTGACCCGAACGCAGAAACAGCAAGGGCCGCCGTCGTACTTTTCAAAGAAGTACGACGGCGGCCCTTGCGGTTAAGTCCGTTAGTCGCCCACCGCTTCACTGATGCGGCGACGGATGCCATCGAAGTGGCGATTGAGCAGTTCGGACGCCGAGACTTTGTCCCCGGCTGCGACCGCGGCGTAGATGCTGCGGTGCATGGCGGCAGTTTTCGCCAGGTCCTCATTGCCCGGTCCGATCTCCACGTGGATCTTCCGGTACACCTTCCAGAAGACGCCCATCAGGTTGATCAGGAGCTCGTTGTTGAGGGGTTCAAACAGACGGCGGTGGAACTCAGCGTCCGCGGCAACAAAATTCTCGCCGGCGGCAGCGAGTTCTTCCATCTGCTTCACGGCTTCTTCGATGGAGGCGAGCTGCTCTTTGGTCATGACATCCATGGAGGAGCCAATCAGCCCGGATTCCAGGGCTTGGCGCACGTCCACCAGCTGCAGGGCTTCAAGGCCTTGGTGTCGGAGTGAAAGGCGCCCTCGGAAGGTCAGCCCGTCGGCCAGGGCATCGAAGTTACTCGGCGCCACGAACATGCCGAAGCCATGACGGATTTCAATGACACCAAGCGCCTGAAGAACTTTGAGGGATTCGCGGAGCGTATTACGCCCTACGCCGAGTGCTCCGGAAAGCTCGCTCTCCGTGGGCAATGGATCGCCCGCCTCGAGCTCACGCTCAAGGATCAATTCCATAATGTCCGACTGCAAAGCACGCAGCCGGGCCTGTGCACTGAACCGCGCTTGCGGAACTACACCGGAAGTTGTCATGGCGCTCTCCTTGCCAATGCGCCACCCTATGAGAAGGCGGTGCGGTGTTAATATTGAGGCGAGCTTAGTGCCCACCGCAGAATGACTTACTCGCAGCATACAATATCGGATGTCCCACCTCCCCGATAGCTGTGCTACCGAATTCCTCCCTGAGAATTCCCTTCCGCACCGGCCGCAGCCGGAAATCCCCCACTTGACGTTCCGTTGTGACCGCCCTTACAGTTTCCATACGAGCATCGGACGTCCTACATCCGATAACCCACGAAACGCGAATGGTGAGGCACCCTATGAGCAAGACGATCCACAGCCTGCCGCTGGTCAATGACGCCAGCCGCCGGAACTTCCTGAAGCTAAGCGGCGCAGTTGGTGCAGCAGCCGCCTTCACGGCAACCCTTTCTGCGTGCGGCGGCGCTGCCAGCACCACCACGGGCACCACCACCAACACGGCTGCGGTCAACAAGGACCTCATCATCGAGGCAGGCATCTCCTACGCACTCTCCACGGGTTTTGACCCGCTGAGCTCCTCCGGCGCCACCCCTATGGCCGCCAACCTGCACATCTTCGAAGGCCTCATCGAACTGCACCCCGCCACGCGTCAGCCGTACAACGCTTTGGCTGCCGCAGACCCCAAGAAGGTCAACGACACCACCTACCAGGTGACCATTCGCGAGGGTGCCAAGTTCCACGATGGATCCCCCGTCACCACCGAGGACGTCGCTTTCTCCTTCACCCGCGTGATGGATCCGGCCAACAAGTCCCTGTTCTCGCAGTTCATTCCCTTCATCCAGGACGTCAAGCCGATGGACGAGAAGACGGTTGAGTTCACCCTGAAGTACGCCTTCCCCGGCTTCGGGCCCCGCATCTCGGTAGTCAAGATTGTGCCCAAGGCGCTGGCCACCGACCTGAAAGCCTTCGATGCCAAGCCAGTGGGCTCCGGCCCCTACAAGCTCGTTTCGGCGGTCAAGGACGACAAGATCGTGTTCGAAGCATTCGCTGATTACAACGGCCCCAAGCCGGCATTGGCCAAGGGGATGAACTGGTTGTTGCTCTCAGATGCCGCCGCCCGTGTCACCGCTGTGCAGTCCGGACGCGTCCAGGCGATCGAAGACGTACCCTACCTGGACGTTGACGGGCTGAAGTCCAAGGTCAAGGTGGAGTCCGTCCAGTCCTTCGGCCTGCTGTTCCTCATGTTCAACTGCGCCAAGGCACCGTTCGACAACAAGCTGGTCCGTCAGGCCCTGCACTACGGCATGGACAAGGAAGCCATCATTAAGAAGGCCCTGTTCGGCAACGCCAAGGCTGCCACGTCCTACTTCCAGGAAGGCCATCCGGATTACGTCAAGGCCAAGAACGTCTACGGCTTCGATACGTCCAAGGCTGAGGAACTCCTGAAGCAGGCCGGCGTCACCAGTCTCGAATTCGAACTCCTCACAACGGACACCGCCTGGGTGAAGGATGTTGCGCCGCTGATCCTCGAATCCTGGAACAAGATCCCTGGAGTCAAGGTCACCGTCAAGAGCCTCCAGTCCGGCGCTTTGTACAGCGACCGCGTTGGCAAGGGTGATTTCTCCGTGGTCGCAGCTCCCGGCGATCCCTCCGTTTTCGGTAACGACGCGGACCTCCTCTTGAGCTGGTTCTACTCGGGTGCAACATGGATGGACAAGCGCGCCTTCTGGACCACGCCGGAGCGTACCAAGCTGCAGGAGCTCATGAACAAGGGCTCGCAGGCTTCAGGTGAGGAAGCCAAGAAGATCGTGAGTGAAATCGTGGACATGGTTTCGGACGAAGTTCCCCTGTACCCGGTCTTCCACCGCCAATTGCCCAGCGCATGGGATGAAAAGAAGCTCAACGGCTTCCAGCCCCTGCCCACCACCGGCTTGTCCTTCGTCGACGTCGGACGCACAGCCTAAGCAACCCTTCGCGTTGTGAGGCCCGCTCTGCAGGGTTTAACCCCCAAAAACCCTGCAGAGCGGGCCTCCCAACCAGATCAACCGGAGAATACATTGGTCACCATATTGCGTTTGCTAGGCCGCAGACTTGCAGCATTGCCATTGATGATCCTGGGCATTACGTTGCTCGTCTTCCTCGTCCTGCAGGCCGCTCCCGGCGATCAGGCAAGCTCCGCCCTCGGCGATGGCGCCAGCGAAGAAGCCAAGCAGCAGTACCGCCAGGACAATGGCCTGAACGACCCCCTGGTCCTGCAGTACTTCCGATTCCTCGGCAAGCTCCTGCAGTTCGACCTCGGGGTCACCACACCACCGGCCAAGTCGGTGGCGTCCATGATCGCCTCGGCGTTCCCTCTGACCCTTCAACTCACCTTCCTTGGCGTCCTCATTGCGATCGTGCTCTCCCTGGCCTTCGGCATCATGGGCGCCCTGTACCGCGACAAATGGCAGGACCAGCTGGTCCGCGTCTTCTCCATCGCCGCGATCGCCACGCCGTCATTCTGGCTCGGCATCCTGCTCATCCAGTGGTTCGCTCTGGGCGAGAACCCGATGTTCCCCTCAGGCGGAATTGCGACGCCGGAATCCGGCTTTGGCGGTTGGCTCAACTCGATGGCCCTCCCGGCACTCGCGCTTGGTATTCCTGTGTCAGCGTCCCTGATCCGCGTGGTCCGCACCTCGATGGTTGAAGAACTGGACCGCGACTACGTCCGCACCGCCATCGGCAACGGTGTCCCCTACCGCGAGGTGGTCTCCAAGAACGTCCTCCGCAACGCGCTCGTCACCCCGGTGACCGTGCTGGGACTTCGCGTCGGCTACTTGCTGGGCGGCGCCGTCGTGATTGAAATGATTTTCGCCCTGCCCGGCATGGGCCAACTGATCCTCAACGGCATCACCAACCTGGACGTCAACCTTGTCCAGGGCGTGGTGCTCACCATCTCGGTCACCTTTGTTCTGGTGAACATTGTGGTGGACCTCCTTTACCTGCTCATCAACCCCCGAATCAGGACGGTATAGCTCATGCGCAGCAAGCTCGCAGAACGGCTAAGTGCCCCGGGCATTCGTTTCAAGGCCCTGCCCTGGGGCTCCCGTATCGCCCTGCTCTTCCTCATCATGATTGTCCTGGCAGCAATTTTCGCGCCGGTCATCGCACCGCACGATCCTCTGGAGACGTTCATTCCGGCCACGCCGCCGGGTGTCGAGCACTTCTTCGGCACCGACCGCCTTGGCCGTGACATCTTCTCCCGCCTCCTGTTCGGCGCGCAGTCGTCGCTGATGATCGGCCTCGGCGCGGTTGCCCTGGCCATCCTTGCCGGTGCACTCCTCGGTTCCTTCGCGGCCACCTCCAGCAAGTCCGTGAACGAGATCATCATGCGGCTCATGGACATCCTCATGGCATTCCCCGGCATCGCCCTGGCAGCCGTGCTGTTGGCAGCGTTCGGCAACTCGGTGCCCACCATCATCATCGCGATCGCCATCATCTACACGCCGCAGCTGGCCCGCGTGGTCCGCGCCAACGTCCTGGCCCAGTACGGCGAAGACTACGTCCGCGCCGAGCGCGTGATCGGAGCCGGCCGCTTCTACATCCTGGTCAAGCACATCGTCCGCAACACCGCCGCCCCCGTGCTGGTCTTCGCCACGGTCATGGTGGCCGACGCCATCATCCTCGAAGCCTCGCTGTCCTTCCTGGGCGCCGGCGTACAGGACCCCGCTCCTTCCTGGGGCAACGTGATCTCCTATGGCCGCAACCTGGTCCTGTCCGGCGGCTGGTGGGCCACCACCTTCGCCGGCCTCACCATCCTCTTGACCGTGCTCTCCCTAAACATCCTGGCCGAGGGCCTCACCGACGCCATGGTGAATCCGAAGCTCCGCCGCGCACCGGTAGTAAAGGACGACGACGGATCCTCCGCAGCCGTTGCTGTAGATGCCGAGGTTGCCACCTCCGTTGCCCAGCCCTCCGTGGTTGAGGAACACGAGCTCGACGGCGTCCGTGCGGCTTCCGCTGACGGCGTCACTTCCGGGGCCAGCTCCTCAGCCGTCCTCACCGACGTGAAGCTGGCCGCCGCCAACCCGCACCTCCTGCTGGATCGCGAACTGGAACTCCTGGCAGCCATTGAAGCCAAGCGCACGGACCGTCTTCCCCAGGTATCCCCGGAAGCGCGCAACGTGCTGGAAGTGAAGAACCTGTCCATCCGCTTCCCGGGCCGCTTCGGCGACATCGCGATCGTGGACAACGTCTCCTTCACGGTCCGCGAGGGCGAGACCATGGGCCTGGTAGGCGAGTCCGGCTGTGGCAAGTCCATCACCTCCCTGGCCGTGATGGGACTGCTGCCCAAGACCGCCCAGGTCACCGGCTCCATCATGTTCGACGGCAAGGAACTCCTGGACGCCAAGACCCAACACAGCAATCCCAAAGCCTACGAGGGCCTCCGCGGCGAGCAGATCGCCATGGTGTACCAGGACGCCCTGAGCTCCCTGAATCCGTCCATGAAGATCAAGGACCAGTTGGAACAACTCACCAAACGCGGTGGGCGCAAAACTCCTGCCGAGCTCTTGGAAATGGTGAAACTGGATCCCGTCCGGACCCTCGCCAGCTACCCGCATGAGCTCTCCGGCGGCCAGCGCCAACGCGTGCTGATCGCCATGGCGCTGTCCCGTTCGCCCAAGATCGTTGTTGCCGATGAGCCCACCACCGCCCTGGACGTCACTGTCCAGAAGCAGGTTGTGGACCTTCTCAACGAACTGCGTGAACAACTCGGCTTCGCCATGGTTTTCGTCAGCCACGACCTCGCCCTGGTGGCCTCGCTGGCACACCGCATCACGGTGATGTACGCCGGCCAGGTGGTGGAATCCGCACAGGCTTCCGAGCTTCTTCAGAATCCCAAGCACGAGTACACCCGTGGCCTCCTCGGTGCGGTGCTGTCCATCGAGGCCGACGCTGTTCGCCTCCACCAGATCCCCGGTACTGTTCCGTCCCCGCGGGACTTCGCCACGGGCGACCGCTTCGCGGCCCGCTCACTGCGACCCGACGCCGATCCCCACCAGAAATTGGTCCTCACCGCTGTTTCTTCCGTTGGCTCCGGCAACGGCGGCGATGCCGACCACTACTGGGCGAGCCATTTGAAGGAGGACGCGAAATGAGTGAATCAACCGGCAAACCGGTCATCGAGCTCAAGGACGTCAAGGTCTACCACCACGCACGGACCGGTGGCCTGTTCCGTCCAAACATCGTCAAAGCTGTTGACGGCGTGGACTTCACCATCAGCCGCGGCGAAACCGTAGGCATCGTCGGTGAGTCCGGCTGCGGCAAGTCCACGCTCGCTTCAGTGCTCGTAGGACTCCAGCCGCCGACGTCGGGCAAGGTTTTGTTCCACGGAAAGCCGGCCATCAAGCGGAACGCGGCCATGCGCAAGCAGTTTGGCCGCTCCGTCTCCGTGGTCTTCCAGGACCCGGCGACGGCACTGAACCCCCGCATGACCATCCAGGACATCCTCACTGATCCCCTTCAGATTCATGGGATCGGCAACGCTGCTTCCCGCGCCGCCAAGGTCAAGGAACTCTTGGCCCTGGTTGGCTTGCCGCAATCGGCAGCCGAAGTGACGCCGTCGCAGGTTTCCGGCGGTCAGCGCCAGCGCGTGGCGATCGCCCGCGCGTTGGCTTTGGACCCGGACATCATCGTGGCGGACGAGCCGACGTCGGCGCTGGACGTCTCCGTCCGTGCGCAGGTCCTGAACCTGCTGTCTGATCTGAAAACCCAGCTGAACCTGGGCATGGTGTTCATCTCGCACGACATCCAGACCGTCCGCTATGTCTCGGACCGTATCTGCGTCATGTACTTCGGCAAGATCGTCGAACAAGGCTCAGCCGCGCAGGTCTTCGACAACCCGAGCAACGACTACACCAAGAAGCTGCTGGGCGCAGCGCCCAGCCTGCTTCACATCTAGTTTTTCCCCTCACAAGCTACAAACAACGGAGAATTCTGTGTCCACTCAGTTCCAGGGCGTCATCCCCCCGGTCATCACCCCCCGCCACGCAGACGGCAGCATCGACACCGCGTCGCTGAAAAACGTCACCAAGCACCTGATCGACGGCGGTGTGTCCGGCCTCTTCGTCCTGGGCTCCTCCGGCGAAGTCCCCTACCTCACCAACGATGAGCGTGAGCTGGTGGTCTCCACCATCGCCGACGCCAACGCCGGAGCAGTCCCGCTGATCGTGGGCGCCAACGAGCAGACCACCCACCGCGTGATCGAGGAAGCCCGCAAGGTGGTTGACCTCGGCGCTGACGCGATCGTGGTCACGTCCATGTACTACGCCATCGGCAACGCCGCGGAGACCGAAACGCACTTCCGCAGCATCCACGCCGCCATCGAGAAGCCCATCTTCGCCTACGACGTTCCGGTCCGCACGCACTTCAAACTGCCCACCGACCTTTTGGTCCGCCTCGGCCGCGACGGTGTCATTGCCGGCGTCAAGGACTCCTCCGGCGACGACGTTTCCTTCCGCCAGCTGCTCCTCGCAGCCAAGGACATCCCCAACTTCGACATCTTCACCGGTCACGAGGTTGTGGTGGACGGTGCGCTCCTGGGCGGCGCGCAGGGTGTTGTTCCCGGCCTCGGCAACGTTGATCCGGCCGGGTACCGCCGCCTGTTCGACGCTGCACAAGCCGGCGACTGGGCTGGTGCGGCCCGTGAACAGGACCGCCTGGCCGACGTCTTCGAGATCGTCTACGCCCCCAACGGACGCGTGTCCGGCGGAGCCGCTGGTCTGGGTGCGTTCAAGACCGCGCTGCAGGTGATGGGCGTGATCGAGTCCAACACCATGAGCTCGCCGATGCTGTCCTTGAACGATTCCGAGACTGCCGCGATCCGCGAAATTCTGGAACGCAACGGGCTGGTCTAAGCTTCCATGACGGCTTCCATGACCCACGTGATCGGCGTTGACCTCGGCGGCACCAAAACCGCCGCCGGGGTTGTCTCCTCTTCTGGCGAGGTGTTGATGTCGGACACCATTCCGACGTCGAACCGGGCCGGTGGCGAAGCGATCCTCGATGCCACCGCTGCGCTGATCACGGGTTTGGTGGAGCGCGCTGCCGACGCCGGAATGTCAGTTTCCGGCGTCGGCGTCGGCTCCGCTGGGGTCATTGACGCTGTTGCTGGGACCGTGGTGTCTGCGACCGACGCGATTCAAGGCTGGGCAGGGACTTCGCTTGTTTCGGGGCTTTCATCCCGTCTTTCGCTTCCAGCCACCTCCGTGCGGGCCGTCAATGACGTTCACGCCCATGCCCTCGGTGAGGCCTGGCTGGGCGCCGCCGCCGGATCCTCAAGTTCGCTCATGGTGGCGTTCGGAACCGGCGTGGGCGGGAGCTTCGTGCTGGATGGTTCACCTGTTCTAGGGCACCGCTTTGTGGGCGGGCATGTGGGGCACTTCGCCTCGCCTTTGGCGGTTTCCGACGGTCTTCCGTTGCCTTGTGTTTGCGGTTCGGCCGGGCATGTCGAGGCCATAGCTTCAGGCCCCGCGATGTATGAGGCCTTCCTGCGGTTTGGCGGTTCTTCCAGTGAGGTTTTGGACACTCGTGGCGTGTTCGCTCTGGCCGCTTCAGCTCACGACGGCGGTGCTGGCGCTGCCACCGCTGGTGACCGCACCGCCGCCTTGCGCGCCATTGACGTCGGCGCTTCCGCCGCTGGCCAGGCCGTGGGCGGGCTCATCAACATCCTTGACCCTGAAACCGTGGTGATCTCCGGTGGGTTGGCCGACGCCGGCGAACTCTGGTGGAAGCCCATGGAGACGGCGCTACGCAGAGAACTGCTGACACCACTGGTTTCTGTGCCCGTTGTTCGGGCACGCCTCGGCAACACCGCTGCCATTGTTGGCGCCGCGAAACTCGTTCTTAAGTAGTCCGTAAGTAAAGGCAGACACCATGATTCTCACCCCCGAAAGCCTCGAAGCTCTCCGCTCTCAGTTGATCGTCTCCTGCCAGGCCTACCCCGGCGAGCCCATGCGCGATCCCCGCACCACTGCCCAAGTAGCGGCCTCCGCCGTCATCGGTGGCGCTGCGGCGATCCGCGTCCAAGGTTTGGCCGACGTGCAGTTCGCTCGTGCCGCCGTCGAGGTCCCTGTTATTGGTCTTTGGAAAGACGGCCATGACGGCGTTTTCATCACCCCCACCCTTCGCCATGCCTTGGCCGTTGCCAATGCGGGGGCTCATGTGGTGGCGATCGATGGAACGCGCCGGGCCCGTCCGGATGGGTTGTCCTTGGCCGCCACTGTTGCCGGTATCAATGCAGAATCCCATGCGCTGGTGATGGCCGATTGTGGTTCGTTCGATGACGCAGTGGCGGCGGTCGAAGCGGGTGCGGACCTCATTGGCACCACGTTGTCCGGCTACACCGGCGAGCGCGCCAAGACTGACGGTCCGGACCTGGAGCTTCTGGAGCAGATCGCGTCTGCGGACCTGGGCAAGCCACTCATCGCGGAGGGCCGCATTCACACCCCGGCCCACGCCCGCCAAGCCCTCGACGCGGGTGCCTTTGCCGTGGTTGTTGGTACCGCGATCACCCACCCGGCGTCGATTACGGGCTGGTTCAAGGGCGCGATGCACGCGTAGCCCTGCAAACCCCACGCAAACCCTGCAGAACGGGCCTCACAACGCGCGGGGAGCGGTTGTAGGCTTTCCCCATGACTGCCGAGAGCTCCCGGGAATTCGATGTAATCGTGATCGGCGCGGGCGCCGTTGGAGAAAACGTGGCGGACCGTGTGGTCCGTGGCGGGCTGACGGCGGTGATCATCGAGAGCGAGCTAGTGGGCGGAGAGTGTTCCTACTGGGCTTGCATCCCTTCCAAGGCGCTCCTCCGTCCGGGTAACGTGCTCCACGCCGCCCAAGTGGTGCCCGGAGCCAAAGAGGCGATCACTGGAACCGTGGATGCCGGGGCTGCCCTTAAGCACAGGGACTGGTTCACCAATAATTGGCAGGACGGCAGCCAGGTTGAATGGTTGGACAGCGCCGGGATCGAGTTGATCCGTGGCAGGGGCCGAATTACTGGCCCCCGCGAGGTCCAGGTGGATGGACTCGATGGCAACAGTTACGCGCTCAAAGCCCACCATGCCGTGGTGGTTGCAACGGGGTCAACTCCCACCATCCCGGACATTGACGGCCTGAGCGACGTACCTTTCTGGACTACCCGCGGCGCCACGGCGGCCAAGGAAGCCCCAAAGCGCTTTGTGGTCCTGGGTGGTGGTGTGGCAGGGGTGGAGATGGCGCAGGCGTTCGCGCGCCTCGGCTCGGACGTCACCCTCATCGCCCGCGGTCGACTACTGAGCAGCTATCCGGAGGAAGCCGCCAACCTGGTGCTGGCCGGGCTTCGCGCCGACGGGGTGGCTGTTCATGTCCACACCGACGTGGAGAAAACGGAGGAGAACGACGACGGCTCCGTGACAGTCGCGTTCGACGGCAAATCACTCACGGCCGATAAAGTCCTGGTTGCCTCCGGGCGGCACCCCGCCCTGGCCAATCTGGGCCTGGAAAATGTTGGCGTTGAAGCACAGGACGGCAAACCCCTTCGACTCACAACGGATGCCAGCGGCTTGGTGGAAGGCCCTGCCAGCGATGGCACCAGCGGACTGTGGCTTTACGCCGCCGGGGACGCGGCTGGCAAGGTGCTCCTGACCCATCAGGGTAAATATGAGGCGCGCGCAACCGGTGACGCAATCGTCGCAAGGGCTAGCGGCAAACTCGTCGGGACACCCAAACCGTGGAGCCCGTGGGCCCACACGGCAAACGACCACGCAGTTCCGAGCGTGGTGTTTACAGATCCTGAGGTTGCCTCGGTTGGCCCGAGCCTGGAACAGGCTCTGCTGCAGGGCAAGAATGTCACGGGCGTGGAACTCCCTATCAACGTCTCCGGCTCGCAGTTGCACTCCCCCGACTACAAAGGCTGGGCCCAGATAGTGGTTGATGAGGACAGGAAGGTCATCCTGGGAGCTACTTTCGTGGGTCCGGGCGTTGCGGAACTCCTTCATTCCGCAACCATTGCGATCGTGGGCGAGGTGCCGTTGGACCGGCTGTGGCATGCCGTTCCTTCCTACCCCACCATCAGCGAGGTTTGGCTGCGGCTCCTGGAAAAGTACGGGCTCTAAATTTCTATTTGAACTGACCAGTCAGTTTAGTTAGACTTTCAGCAGACACCATTTCTGCGAAAGGCTTCATTGTGCTGTCCGTACAGCAACTTCAGATCAACGGCCGCCGGGACGATCTCCTCCCGGCAACGTCACTTCAAGTCCGCCGCGGCGAACTCCTGCTCGTGGCCGGAGAGGGCCAGGACCAGCGGACAGCTTTGGCGTTGGCTTTGAGCGGCCGCATGAAGCCAAGCAACGGCGTCCTCAGCTGGGACACCACCACCAAGACCAAGAAGATCCGCCTCGCCAGCGCTTTGGTGGACTCCCCCGGCGTCAACGAACCCGAGCAACACCTCAGCGTCCGCGACCTCGTCACCGAGGACCTCTCCCTGATCCCCCGGCGATACCGCGGCGCACTGCTGAGTAAACCGTGGCTGAAGGTCAACAGCTTCGAGGACATCGCCGGACTCTGGATAGAACAAATTCCCGCCGGCCGCCGGCTGGAACTCCTCACTGCACTGGCCTTGGCTGATCCAGCCACGGACCTCCTGGTAGTGGACTCCCCTGACCGCCACAGTGCCGATCCCGCGGCTTGGTTGCCCCGGCTTCAGGCATTGGCGTCCGACGCCGGGCGGCCGCTTGCCGTCGTCGCCGTCGTGGGTGCCCTCCCGGAGACCTGGACCGGAGCCGCGGCGGTGATCGGAAACTCAGTGACGCATCCCCCTGAACCGGAGGCGGAACCCACGCCCGCCGCACCGCAGGCCACCCGGCCCGAGCCGGCAACCGCCGTCGAACCCCAAACAGCGGACGAACCCAAGGCCAAGCACGCGGCCGAACCGGCACCCGAAACATCCGCAGCCCTCAAACCCGCTGCCCACACTGAATCCGAAAACCTTCAAAGGACTGCAAAGTGACTGTTCTGCGGCTGGCCCGCTCCGAACTCAAGCGCATGACCGGCGGGCTCCTGCCCAAGCTGACCATCCTCGCCCTGACCATGGTCCCGTTGCTGTACGGTGCCGTGTACCTTTACGCGAATTGGGATCCGTACGGCAACCTGAACCAGATCGACGCCGCCTTGGTGGTTGAAGACACGGGTGCCACCTCAAAAGACGGCACGGAACTCCAGGCCGGCAAAAAGGTGGCAGACAGCCTGATTGAGGGCCACGTTTTCAACTGGAAGCAGGTGTCCAGCGCTGAGGATGCAGATGCTGGCGTTCGCACGGGTGAGTACGCCTTCGCCCTGCGCATCCCCAAGGATTTCTCCTCCAACTTGGTCTCCCCCGGGAGTTTCGACGCCGCCAACCAGGCCATGCTGCACGTGACCACCAACGATGCCAACAACTACTTGCTGAGCACCATCGTGGACAAGCTCACCACGGCAGTGCATTCAACGGTGGCCAAGGAAGTGGGCGAGGAAACCGCCAATCAGCTCCTCACGGGCTTCGGCACCATCCATGCGTCCATCGTGAAGGCCGCCGACGGCGCCACGGAGCTGGCCACGGGCGTTGGCAAACTAAGTGACGGCGCCGCGACACTGCACACCGGCACCACCCAGCTGGTTACCGGCGCGGACCAACTCGTGGCCGGGCAGACCCAGTTGCGCGATGGAGCCGTGCAGCTGAACACCGGTGCCGGCCAGCTCAGTTCCGGCCTCACGGAGCTCAGGAACAAGACCGCTACCCTTCCAGCTGATTCGCAGAAACTCGCTGATGGCGCCGCCCAAGTAGCCGCCGGAAACGCCGAGCTGAACGCGAAAGTCCAGGACGTCGTCGGGCAGCTTGAAGCGGCAGACCAGGGCCTCCGCACCCGCGTGGTGGAATCGAACGCGCGGCTGGTGGCGGCCGGTGTGCTGACGCAGGAGCAGGCCGACAAGGTGTTGGCCGACTTTGACTCCGCAGCAGCGTCGGGCCCCGTCACCGATGCAAAAGCAAAGATTTCCGGTGACGCTGCCAAAATCCAGCAGCTCTCCGACGGTTCAGCCGCTGTGAGCGCAGGCGCAGCCAAGCTCGCCGCCGCCACACCAGCGCTGACCGACGCGATCTCGAAGGCCGCAGACGGAGCCGGGCAGCTGAACGCGGGCGCATCAACGTTGGCCGCCGGGCAGCAGACCGCCTTGGACGGCGCTGCCAAGCTCGACGACGGTGCCCACCAACTGGACGACGGTGCAGGCCAGCTCGCCAGCGGCGCAGTGACCGCATCCGATGGGTCACATACCCTGGCCACCGAGCTTGCGAAGGGCGCAGGAGACATCCCCAACCCCAACGATGAGCAAAAGAACAGTGTGTCCAAGGTGATCGCGGACCCGGTGGCCGTGGACAACGTGTCCCAGGCCAAGGCCGGATCCTATGGCGCCGGGCTGGCACCCTTCTTCCTGACCCTGGCCCTCTGGATCGGCGTGTTCATGCTGGTCCAGGCCATGCGGCCCATCACCCAACGGGCCTTGGCCTCGAACGCCCCCGCCTGGAAAATCGCCGTCGGAGGCTGGCTGCCGTTCTTCGTCGTCTCGGTGCTGCAAGCCACCATCCTCACCCTGGTGGTTGACCTCGGCCTGGGCCTCAACCCCGCGCATCCCATCGGAATGTGGCTGTTCATGCTGGCGGCCGTAATGGCGTTCAGCGCGATCATTCAGGGCATCGTGGCGCTCATGGGAACTCCCGGAAAGTTCGTGGTTCTAATCCTGTTGGTGCTGCAGCTCGTTTCCTCGGGCGGAACGTTCCCGTGGCAGACCACCCCCATGCCGCTCCATGTTGTGCATGAGGTCCTGCCCATGGGATACGTGGTCACCGGCATGCGACACCTGATCTACGGTGGTGAGCTCAGCATGATCTGGCCCACCGTACTGGGTCTGCTTGGATACACTTTGCTGGGAGCGGCACTGTCAACGCTCGCCGTCCGCAAGCACAAGATGTGGACCCTCAAGACGCTGAAGCCGGAGATTGCAGTATGAGCACCACCGAGCCGGTCCCTTCCGCCGCCGATTCCCAGGGAGGCGAACCAGGCCCTGCCGGGAAAAAACTACGTCCCGGCCGCACCAACGCCACCAAGCAGCGCCTGTTCGAGGCCTCCATGGAGCTGATCGGCGAGCGCGGCGCTGCGGGGGTCACCGTGGATGAGATCGCGGCCGCTGCGGGGGTGTCCAAGGGAACGGTCTATTACAACTTTGGCAGCAAATCCGATCTGATCGCACAGTTGCTGCGGCACGGTGTGGACATCATGCTGGTCCGGCTGCAGGACGTTCGGGGCAACAGCAACGACCCCCTGGAGTCCATGACCAACATGGTGGGGCAGGCCATGGAGTTCATGGACGACTACCCCTCCTTCGCCCGGCTGTGGGTCAGCGAAAACTGGCGCACTCCCGGGGAGTGGAGTGCCGTGTTTGCCGAGCTCCGGGCTGAACTTCTGGCCGTGATTGGCTCGGCTGTGGAGAGCGTTGCGGCGGGCTACAAGGTGGACGAATCGATTGCACGGGGTTCTTTGGAGGCGGCGATCTTCGGTGCCATCTTCGTGGTGGGCCTGGACCGGCAGACGTACAACCCGGAACGCACCCGCGAGCAAAGCGTTGCGGCCGTGATGACCATCATGCACGGGTACGTCATCAAGTAACGCTGCCTCTCCTGGCGTTGTGAGGCCCGCTCTGCAGGCCTAAACCCGCGCGAACCCTGCAGAGGAGGCCTCGCAACGGTACGCAATTGGAATCTGAAGCGGCGTGGCGTGGCCACTTGGTCGGCGATGATTAACCTCATGCGTCACATGGGGAACAGCGGGAAGCTTGCGGTGGTGTCCGCGTTCGTCTCGCTCGGGCTGTTAGTGCTGGCCGCAGTAGTGCTGGAGGAACTGGTGTTGTACCTGTTCCTGGGCTCCGTGCTGATCTGCTACCTGGCGTCCCTGATCCAAGTGTTCAACCGCCGACGCTATCTGGTGATCCTGCTCGGCGCAGTGGGCACCAGCTTGTTCATCGGGTGCAGCATTGCGTTCTTGCGGATGTGGGGCATCGCATTTATCCAGGACGCCGCTGCGCTGGGCAGTGCTCCCGCCGGCGGTGCTCAAGCCGGCGGTGCTCCAGCCGGCAGTGGTGCACTGGGCGGCCCGGCCATCCCGGCCAGCACCCAGGACTCGGACATCTATTTCTACTTGGCCGTGGCAGCCGGCATCGGAACGCTGGCGGTGCTGTTCCTCGGAGCAGTGGTGCCGTCGTTTGGTTCGCGGGCTGCGGCGCCTCACAAACGCCCCTCGACGCCGGTGAAGCGAACCCCGGCGCCCCGCAAACCAGCCTCCCGTCCGGCCACACCTGCCAAACGTCCGGCTGGTTCGTCCCCAAGGCCACCCACTGCAACCAAGGCTCCTGCAGTCAAGCGCCCCGCACCGCGTACGCCAACAACGTCAGCCAAGCGGCCGGCGTCGAGCGCTTCTGCCCAGCGCAAGCCGGCCCCGAAGCGCTAACGCACCTCCGAACGTGCGTTGCAGGGCCCGCTCTGCTTGCTTACGCGGGATCTATAGGCGCAGAGCGGGCCTCACAACGGGAGTTTCCGGGCGGATTTTGCGTCCGGCACCCAGGACGGCGGTGGCAACGCCCAGGAGGAGGATCAGCCCGCCGAGGATCTCGGTCAGTGTTGGAATCTCGTTCAAAACAAGCCACGCGGCCGTCATCCCCACCACAGGGACCAACAGCGTGAAAGGCACGACGTCGGAACTCGGGTACAGCGACAACAGCCGGTTCCAGATGCCGTAGCCAATCAGGGACGCGAACACGGCCGTATAGATGGCACTCAGGATGGTAGCGGGCTGCAGGTCGGTGAGAGTGGCCCACACGATGCCCGGTCCGTCCACCAGCAGCGACAAACCAGCCAACGGGACCGGCACCACGGCACCGGACCACACCACCAGGCCCAACCCGGAGGCGGCTTTGGAATGCCGGGCCACCACGTTGCCGACCGCCCAGGACAACGCCGCGGCCAGGACAATCATGAGCGGAAGCACCGGCGCCACGGCGCTGCGCCCCACCGCCACTACTGCCAAGCCTGCGATGCCCAGAGCCACGCCCGCCAATTGGCGGCGGCTCGGCTTCTCACCGAGGAACCTCGCCGCCAGCAAAATGGTGAACAGAACCTGCGCCTGAAGTACCAAGGACGCCAAACCTGCGGGCATCCCCAAGGCCATGCCCAAGTACAGGAGGCCGAATTGGCCGGCACTCATGAAGAGCCCGACGCCGACAATCGCCTTCCAGCCCACGTCCGGTTTGCGGATGAACAGGATGAAGGGAAAGACCACCAGCAGGAAGCGCATGGCGACGAAGAGCAGCGGCGGGACTTCCCTGCCGTTGGTGTGCAGGCCGAGGTCTATCGCGACGAAGTTGATGCCCCACAGGACAGCAACTACCACGGCAAGGGCGGAGTGGCGAAGGTTCACACGTACACTCTGGCCTTCTTTTGGTTGAAGCACCAGCGTTGAATTCAACATGGAACAGCGTAGATTTGCTTCATGATCGACATTTCCTCCCTGAGGGCCTTGGTGGCCGTGGAACAGCACGGCTCAGTTGTGGCGGCGTCGGACGTCATGGGTTTCAGCCCTTCAGCCATTTCGCAGCAAATCAAGAAACTTGAGAAGCAGACCGGCGTCACCGTGCTGGAACGCAATGGCCGCGGGGTGCTTCTCACGGAACGCGGCCTGGCTTTGGCGGGCTATGGCAGGCGGATCATGGGCGAGCTCGAAGAACTCCAGGCCACACTGCTGGCCGATCCCGCGAAACCTTCAGGCCTCCTGAGGCTCGTTGCGTTTTCCACAGCCTGCCGAGGCCTGGTGGGACCGATGCTGGGGCGCATGGCCACCGCCCACTCCGCGTTGGACATCACCGTGCTGGCCGAGGATCCCCGCGAGGCTGTACAAAGAGTGGCATCAGGCGAAGCGGAACTCGCGGTTGTCCATAACTGGAACTCGGTGCCCTTGGTGATCCCGGAGAACCTGGTGCTTGAGGACCTCTGCATCGACCAAGCCGATGTCCTCGTCAACAGCACCCACCCACTTTCCGGAAGTGCCGCCGTCGAGCGTGAAGACCTACTCAACGAAACCTGGATCAGCACCCCGGCAGGAGCCATCTGCAACGAAGCATTGCTGCAGATCTTTGCCGGGCTGGGCAAGGTCCCCGATATCCGCGTTTACGATCCCGATTTCTCCACCCACATCGCCATGGTGGAACAAGGCGTGGCCGTGGCACTCGTTCCGAGGCTCGGCAGGCCACCGCTTCCCGCCGGCGTGGTTGCCATCCCGGTGATCAACCCAGTGCAGCAACGGTCCGTGGGCGTGGTGTACCGGAAGACGATGACCGCCAGCCCCAACATCCGAACCGCGGTGCGAATGCTTCGCGAAGTCGCGGGCGGACTTCCCCTGCCACAGGGGTGACCAGGAGCGATCACGGCCACACAGTGGGCACGGCGAAGGCGTAGCGGCTATTTCGCAGGACCTACTTGCGGGGAACCGCGAAGTGCGTGAGCCGGGCGTCCTGCCCGTCCAGCTCAGCCCACGATTTTTCCGTTTCCATCACCGTCAACGCACTGGTTGGGTACCTGGTGGCGGCATCCATATAGGCGTCGTGGTCAGAGTCGCGCGACGCCAAGTGCATAGCCAGATCCTGGACTCCAGGCATATGCGAGATCACCATCAGTGTGGTCACAGTGTCCGGGACGTGGTTGATGACCGTCAACATGCGGTTGGCCGAGGCGGAGTACAGGCCGTCCTCAAGTTTGGGCGTCGGTGCTTTGTCGCCCAGTTCGTCGCACACCCAGGTGCAGGTCTGGCGGGTTCTTAATGCTGACGAGCACAGAATGAAGTCAGGCACCACGCCCTGCTGGAGCAACCATTTGCCGGCCAGCGGAGCCTCCCGGTGCCCGCGCTCCTCCAAGGGGCGCTCATGATCAGGCACGCCGGTAGGCCAATCAGCCTTGGCATGCCGCATGATCACCAGGCGCTTAATGTGATGGTCACTCATAACCCAACCCTATCCGCCGCAGGCCCCCGTGGCTTCCTGACCTTCTTTGGGAAAAGAACAGCCCTTGGTCAACCTGATGTGGTTGACCAAGGGCTGTTGGCAGATCAATGAGGGTCAGGACCGCACGCAGCGCCGGCGCCCGCCGAGGCCAGTACTCTCCTGGGCTGCGTGGTGCTTAGATCGAGTATTCCGGAGCGGCCCAAACAATAACTTCGGGGTGCTCGTAGAAACGGTAGCCCTGGCCGCGGACCGTGCGGACCGTGTTGGCGAGGCGGCCGAGCTTGGAGCGGAGACGCCGGATGTGGACGTCGATGGTGCGCTCGTTGGGTACCTCTTCGGCGTTGCGCCACAGTCCCTCAAGCAGTTCGTCGCGGCCCACGGTGCGGGTGCCGTTTTCGACGAGGTAGTTGAGGAGTTCGAATTCCTTGAACGTCAGGTTCAGCGATTCGCCATCCAGGTGCACTTCGCGGCGGGCGAGGTCAATCAGCACGCCGGACGGACGGGATTCCTGCTGCGGCGCCGGACGGGCAGCTTCGGTGCGCTGGCGTGCGGCAACAGTGGGGTCACCGAACGTGGAACGCACGACGTCGAGGGCTGACCCGGGTGCCCCGGCGGGGGCCACTGCGACGGCGGCATAGCTTTCCGCGCCGGTCACGAGGGACTGGGCGTAGGCCCGGATTTCCTGGGCGAGCTTGGCGATGGATGTTCCTGCAGCGGCAGCAGTTTCTTCGTCAATTCCCATGTACAGGACAAATCCGCGGGCCACGTTGTCGTTGGCGACGGGGCGGAGTTTGTCCGACTGGGCAATCACAGGAGTGGGTGCAGTCATGGGTGCCGGCTCGGCCGTGGGGACTGCGCGCAACTGGCCGTAGGAGTTGGGGTTGTAGCCCTGGGGCACATAGCCGGGGGCCTGCTGCCCGGCGCCTTGGGGAGCCGGAGAGTAGCCGGGGCGGCTGCCGAAGCCGGGGCGAAGCCCTGCGTTTGACGCTGCCTTGTTGGCGTTACGGACGGAGATGTGGACGTATCCAGATGCAACTGACATGGAGTGCTTACCTCAAAAGTGAATAGCCGTCATCGCGGCTTCGAATGCTGATTGTCCCCGCAATGAGTTTGGGGAGGGGCGCCCAACGCTGGGCTAGGGGGCGAATGCCTGAAACTTCTTGGGGTGGAAAGTTAGGCTTGCATTCGACAACAGCGGTCATCATGGCCAGCGGGTTCGCTGGGCCAGGTTGCTGCGGCTGCAGGTGCTGTTGAGTTCTTGTTCACATTGGAAGTGTGCAACGTAACAATGGCAACACGCAAGTAACAAAGCGTCGAACCGTCCACATTTTGAGACGTTGAGGTCTATTGTGCCGTAAATCACAATTCAGCCGGGCCTATAAATGAATGGCATTTCATTCGACCCCAACAGGGATTATTCGCCATCAAGTGAATTTTCTTCGGTGAACAGGGCCAGAATGACGCGTCGGTTCCCGCGAACGGGCATGCCGCGGAATCTCACGATCTGAAACAGTTGTTGTCCAATCACACTAAATGGCAGTTCAACAAATTTCCCGAAAAAATCTGCTACAAGCTGTAGAAACAGCTCTCTCGCTAGTGTTGGGTTCACAGCGTCCTCACAGGACCGGCAAAGCGCTGGCTAACCAGCAGAACGGAGAGTTGTCCCATGGCCTCCTCGCACTCCATGACCAACAACCTTCCCCAACTTTCCCATCCGGACGGCTCCGCCATCCGCGCCCTTGTGGTGGACGATGAACCCAGCCTCGCCGAGCTCATGAGCATGGGACTTCGAATGGCGGGCTGGTCCGTGGCCGTGGCCGGGGACGGACCCGGGGCCGTAAAGCTGGCCAAGGACTTTCGCCCTGACGTGCTGGTCCTGGACGTCATGCTGCCCGGCTTCGACGGCGTGGAGGTCCTCAATCGCATCCGCACCTTCGCCCCGGAAGTTCCCGCACTGTTCCTCACCGCCAAGGACGCCGTGCAGGATCGGATCGTTGGGCTCGCCGCCGGAGGGGACGACTACGTCACCAAGCCCTTCAGCATGGAAGAGGTCCTCCTACGCCTCCACCGTCTGGTCCAGCGTTCCGGGGTGGCGGCCATGGACACTGCCGAGCTTGTGGTGGGAGATCTCACGCTGAACGTGGACACCCGCGAAGTCACCCGGGCAGGCGAGGACATCCCGCTCACAGCCACCCAGTTTGAACTTTTGCGCTACCTCATGGAAAACCCCAAACGGGTGGTCAGCAAAGCCCAGATTCTGGACCGGGTGTGGGACTACGACTTCGGTGGCCAGGCCAACATCGTGGAACTCTACATCTCCTACCTACGCAAGAAGATCGAAGCCAACCATCCGCCCATGATCCACACCATCCGTGGCGCCGGGTACGTCATCAAGCCAGCGGACTAAGCGTTGAGCACACTGTCAGGAGTGGCCAAAAGCTCCCGTATTCCCGGAAATCCACAGCGCAGCTGGCTGAACCCGTCCACCTGGCACCTGCGGACACGCCTGGTCCTGGTGGCCATGGCGCTCCTGGTGGCCATCTGCGGAGCCGTGGGCATTGTCAGCTACGCGTCCATGGACATGGTCTTCAACAGGCAGCTCGATAGGCAATTGGAGCAAGCGTCCAGCCGCGCGACCGACTTCGGCAGGCCGCCGTCGAACTTTCCCACGAACCCCTCCGGAAGGCCTGACCCGCTGGAGGCGCGCGGCCAGGCCGCGGGAACGCTCAACGCGAGGATCGACGGCTCAACCGTGAGGAGTTCGGGGCTCATCGACGCCCAAGGCAACCGCGTTTCACTTTCCGCAGCCGATGAGCAGGTCCTGTTGTCGCTCCCCAAGGACAACGTGCCGGTGGATCGATCCCTGTCCAATGGTGACTACCGGCTGGTGGCAGTGGACACCTACGGTGATGTGATCGTGACGGGGCTGCCCTTGGCGGACAAGCAAAGCGCCGAGGCCTCGCTGGTGTGGACCATGGTGTTGGTTTCGTTGGGCGGATTGGTACTGATCGGCCTCGCCGGAACAGTAATCATCCGGCGGACCATGCGGCCGCTTGAGCAGCTCTCCGAGGTTGCCACCAAGGTTTCGCGCCTGCCCCTCGACGCCGGGGAGGTGGCACTTGCGGTACGCGTACCGCCGTCGGCCGCTCATCCCGGAACGGAAGTTGGAAGCGTTGGCCATGCTCTGAACCAGATGCTGGAGAACGTCGCCAGTGCGTTGGAAGCACGGCAGGAAAGCGAAACCAAGGTGCGTCAGTTCGTCGCTGATGCCTCACACGAACTCCGCACACCGCTCACCGCGATCCGAGGCTACACGGAGTTGCTGAGGATGACCGAGACCTTCACCGACGATGGCCGCAAGTCGCTGGCAAGGGTCCAAAGCCAATCCGAGCGAATGACCACGTTGGTGGAGGACCTTCTTCTGCTGGCGCGCCTGGACGAGGGCCAGCCCGTGAAAGTCGAGGACGTTGACCTGACCCAGTTGGTGATCGAAACCGTCAGCGATGAGAAGGTCATGGCGCCGGATCACATCTGGCACCTCCAGCTCCCCGATGAACCTGTGACGGTTCGCGGCGATGTAACGCAATTGCACCAGGTGCTTGCCAACCTGCTGTCCAACGCGCGCAAACACACCGATCCCGGCACCACCGTGGTGACAGGCGTCATGCTCTCTGCTGATGGCAGCGCAGTGGTAACAGTCACGGACAACGGCCCGGGCATTCCGGTCGATTTCCAAGGCCGGATCTTCTCCCGTTTTGCCCGCGCTGATGCCGCGAGATCGGGTTCTGAAGGCACCTCGGGACTGGGCCTTTCCATTGTGGATTCGATTGTTGCCGCCCATGGTGGCACCGTGGAGGTGACGTCCAGGCCCGGGCGCACTGAGTTCGCGCTGCGACTTCCCACGGTAAGCACCGGAGAAAGTCAGGCACGCCGGCAAGGCGACTCACCGGCGTCGTGATCTCTGTTACCTAAATGTGACTTCTGAAGAAACCTCCTGTACCGTCGAAAGGGTGGGTTTCCCCAAGGACCCACATCCGGGATGCGCCGAGCTCTGCCACTTCCCGGAGTCCGTTCTTCTTTGAGGCAGAGACGGGGGACCCACAGTCTCCGGGCCTGGCAATGTGCCGCCCTAGGGGTGAAGCCGCAGCGTGACGCGCGGCCGGATGACCTCATCCGAACCCGACAGCTAACTCCGCAGGCGCTGAGAGGTCACACAACATGTCTGAATTTAACGATCAGACGCGCCCTTCTGCGCGTCACCGCGACGAACACAACGCACCGCTCACCAAGTCGCAGTCCGTCCTCAAGAACGCTGCCCGCCAGGGTAAGTCCGGCCACCGCATGTCAGTCGTAGCCGGCGTTGTTGCAGCCGCACTGGGTGTTGCATCGCTCGGAACCGCCGCAAACGCCGCGTTGACTCTCCCTGAGGCGAGCCGCGTTGCCGGGACCCAGGCTGCTGCCCAGGTCAGCGCCAACAAGTCAGCTGAAATCTCCGCTTCCTTGGATGCTGCCGCCGCCAAGGGCGCAGCTGACCGGGCTGCCGCGGACAAGGCAGCTGCTGAGAAGGCCGCTGCCGACAAGGCTGCCGCTGACCAGGCCGCTGCTGAGAAGGCTGCCGCTGACGCTGCAGCCAAGCAAGCCGCCGACGCCGCTGCCGCCCAAGCCGCAGCTGAGAAGGCTGCCGCTGACGCTGCAGCCAAGCAAGCCGCCGACGCCGCTGCTGCCGCCGCCGCTGCGGAAGCTGCAGCTGCCGCAGCCGCCCCGAAAGCCGTGGACGACCCCGCCGCCGCCAAGGCCTACGCCGCCAGCATCCTGGGCAACTACGGCTGGAGCGCAGCTGAGATGACCGCACTGAACACCCTGTGGGAGAAGGAATCCAACTGGAGGACAACTGCCACCAACGCTTCCAGCGGCGCGTATGGCATTGTCCAGTCCCTCCCGGCCGGCAAGATGGCCTCCGCTGGTGCTGACTGGCAGACCAACTACCAGACCCAGATCAAGTGGGGCCTGAACTACATCAAGGAGCGCTACGGATCCCCGTCCGCCGCTCTGGGCTTCCACTTGGCCAACAACTGGTACTAGCCAGACCGCTTCATTGCCGCGCCCGTTCCCGCCGTCCGCCCCAGTACCCACTGGAGCGGATGGCGGGAACGGGTGCGGCTTTTGCTGTTTCACAGGCGCCACCCGTGGTTCACAGGCGCTGCCCATGGTTCACAGGCGCCACCCGTGGTTCACAGCGCGGTCACAGCCTCCGCCTAAAGCCCACATAATCGGCCGTTGCATGCTGGACATATGACGCTCACAGCTCCCCGGCCAGCACTGCATAGGACGGTGCAAGGCCCTCCCGCCAGCACACCCGCGCTGGCTCCCGTCCTGGACATCGCCATACCCGTGTTCAACCAGGAAGTCCGCCTGGAAGAAGACGTTCGCAGGCTACACGGGCACCTTGCAGACACTCTTCCGCACACCTTCCGGATCACTGTGGTGGACAACGCCAGCACGGACGGCACCCTGCGGATCGCCGAACGCCTGGCGAGGGAATTCCCCGAGCTTATGGTGGTCCGTCTTGATCGAAGGGGCCGCGGAAACTCCCTCCGTAAGATCTGGTTGTCCTCCGCGTCACCGCTGCTTGCCTATATAGACCTGGACCTGTCCTTCGACCTTTCGGCCGTGGCTCCTCTTCTGGCCCCGCTGATGTCGGGCCACTCAGACCTCGCTGTCGGCACGCGTCTGGCAAAGGCTTCGCACGGGACATTTAGCCACCACCGTGACGTCATTGCACGCGCCTACAATTTTCTGTTGCGCGTCCTGACGGGAGCGCGCTTCTCCGATGCTGAGTGCGGGTTCAAAGCCATTCGTGCCGACGTCGCCCGCCAGCTGCTCCCCTACACCCGCGATGAAGCATGGTTTTTCGACACCGAACTGCTGATCATCGCTGACCGCTCCGCTCTGCGCATTCATGAGGTGCCGGTGGACTGGAGCGACAATCCCGACTCAAGTGTCGACGTCGTACGTACCCTTTTGACCGACCTCAAAGGGTTGGCGGGGCTGACCCGCAAACTGCGCCGCGGGACAATTCCCGTCGCCGGGCTTCGCGCCGAACTGGGCCGGGGCCCTCACCGGCACTGAACTTTCCGAAGAGCGCTACGCCTCCGGTTCGGCTTCCACCGCGCCCCGTACGGCCGCGATGGACGCGGCCACATCACCAGCGTCCGTGGTCCAGTTGCTCACAGAGATCCGCAGGATCTCACGTCCTCGCCATGACGAACCGGACATCCACACCGCGCCCTCGGCCATGAGCCGCTGGGTGATGCGGTGCGTGCGATCGTCACTGCCGAAACTCACGGAGACCTGCGTGAACACGACGTCGTTAAGCACTTCCACTCCCGGGATCGCGGATAGTCCTTCAGCCAAAGCACGGGCATTTGCCGCAAGACGGTCCACCATGGAAATCACGCCGTCCCGGCCCAGCTGCCTCAGTGCCGCCCACACCGGAATGCCGCGGGCGCGGCGGGACATCTCCGGAACTTTCTCGAAAGGGTCCCCCGGTCCGGCATCAGTGGCTATCAGGTAACTGGTGTGAACACTGAAAGCACGCCTCAAGGCTTCCGGGCGGGCCACGATTGCCAGGCCACAGTCGTAGGGGACGTTCAGGGTTTTGTGTGCGTCCGTTGCCCAGGAGTCGGCGTCCTCAACACCGGCCAGCCGGGTACGCAGCGTTGGGCTCACAGCCGCCCACAAACCAAAGGCGCCGTCCACATGTACCCATGCACCGCGATCGTGGGCCACGGCTATGGCCTCCTCCATGGGATCAAACGCACCGGAGTGGAGGTTGCCGGCCTGCAGGCAAACCAAGGATGGCCCCGGCTGCTGATCCATGGCATCGGCCAAGGCATCGGGAAATATCCTGCCCTCGGAGTCGGCGTCTACCGGAACGCATGCGCCCAAGCCCAGGTACCGCAACGCGAGATCGACGGCCGCGTGCCGTTCCCGTCCTGCAAAGGTTGTGATGCGCGGTGCCCCGTTGAGGCCGAGTGCTTCGAGGTCCCAGCCCGCCTCGTCCATTAAGTACTGGCGGCCAGCCGCCAGCCCCACAAAATTGGCGGTGGTGGCGCCAGTGGTGAATCCGACGTCGGCGGTGGCGGGCAGGTGCAGGAGGTCCAAAAGCCAGGCGGCGGCAGATTCTTCAATCGCGGCGGCGGCGGGGGTGGCGAACCGGAGCCCGGTGTTCTGGTCCCAGGCGGAGACGAGCCAATCGGCGGCCATGGCAGCAGGGAGGGTTCCGCCCATCACCCACCCAAAGAATCGACCGGACTGGATCGCCATGAGCCCGGGCTCAGCCAGTGCGGCGAGCTCATCAATGACCTCTGCGGCATCGGTGGCTCCGTCCGGGAGACGCGGCAGGATGCTCCCGGCCACCTGATCGGCATCCGAGGAAGGACGGACAGAACGGGTAGGGACAGACGCAAGCCAGTCACCGGCGTGGACCATAGCCCGCTCCAATGCAGCACCGTACGCCTCCGGCATCGCAGACATGCGCACAGCCTACGCCCGGTTCACTGCGCCGAACAGACCGGGCAGAAAACCTTAGAGCGTTAGCGTCAGGAGGTGCCCGCCGTCGTCGTCCTTGACCGCTGTGACCGTCACTGCGGTGTAGTCCGGGATCCGCCACATGCCCGGTTCCAGGTCCGCATCGTGCCTGGCAGCGGCCTTGCCCACCACAACGGTCCGCATTCCCGCGGCACGGGCGGCCGCAATACCGGCAGGCGCGTCTTCGAAAACCACGACGTCGGCCGGGTCGGCTCCCAGGAGCGCCGCCGCCTTAAGGTACCCCTCCGGGTGCGGCTTACCGCGGGTGACTGACTCGGCGGTGACCGCGGTGGACGGCATGGCGAGCCCGGCCGCCTCCATGCGGATCCCGGCAAGGATGCTGTCGGCGGAGGTGACAAGCGCGATCGCTTCATCGGGCAGCGCGGCCAGCACGGCTGCCGCGCCGGGGAGGGCGATCACGCCATCCGTCCGGGACCGTTCCATCTCGCCAAGCTCAGCGGTCAAAGCTTCAAAGTCAGCACCGGCGGGCGCGTACCGGCGCACGGTGTCGCCGGCTTGGACGCCGTGGGAGGTGCGGAGGATCTCGTCGAAATCCAAGCCGTAGCGGTCGGCGAACTCGGACCACACCTGCTCCACGATCGCTGTTGAATCAACCAGTGTGCCGTCCATGTCAAAGAGGATGGCGCGGGCGGTCAACGTAGACGTCTCAGCGGGGAGAGCGGGTTCGGCAGGATGGCTCATGGTTCCATCCTGCCGCACGCTGTCTGCCACCCGGCGAAGTGTGACTTAGCCGTTGGGCCTCTGAGGCAGGTACTGCACCGCCCACTGGTTGCCGTCAGGGTCCGCGAAGTAGACAAAGTGGCCCCAATCCTGGACGTCGACGTCGCTAACATCCACACCGTTGGCCTTGAGGTGATCATGCGCCTTATTGATGTCAGCCACTACCACTTGCAGATTGGGCGCCGAGCCTGGAGGGGCGTCGGTGAGGCCCTCACCGATAGCGATGGAGCACGCAGAACCCGGAGGCGTCAGCTGAACGAAGCGGATGCCATCAGTGGGACGCTCATCGAAGTCGGCATTGAAACCAACCTTGTTTACGTAGAAATCCTTCGCGCGGTCGACGTCGGAGACAGGTACAAATACCAGTTCAAGTTTCCAGTCCATGCGCCACAGGCTAACCAAGCCCGACGAAAACCGGTAGGGGGCTCCCTTAGCCCGCCACGCCGTAGAGGCGGTCGCCGGCGTCGCCCAGGCCGGGCACAATGTACGACTTCTCGTTGAGCTTCTCGTCAATGGAAGCCAGAACTACCTTCACGTTGGCGTCTGCGAGCTCTTCTTCCAGCTTTGCCAGTCCTTCCGGAGCAGCCAGCAGGCAGATGCAGGTGACGTCCGAGGCGCCGCGCTTGAAGAGGAACTTGATGGCCTCGCGCAAGGTGCCGCCAGTTGCGAGCATAGGGTCCAGGACAAAGATCTGGCGGCCGGTGAGGTCCTCGGGGAGGCGCTCGGCGTACGTGATGATGTCCAGCGTTTCCTCGTCCCGGGCCATGCCCAGGAAGCCCACTTCAGCGGTGGGGACCAGCTTGGTCATGCCCTCCAGCATGCCGAGGCCTGCGCGCAGGATGGGGACCACCAGCGGCGTGGGCTTGGTGAAAGCCGTGCCAATGGTGGTGGTGACGGGGGTTTCAATCTCCACTGGCTGAGTCTTGACCTCGCGGGTGGCTTCATAGGCCAGGAGGGTGACGAGTTCTTCAGTGAGCTGCCGGAAGACCGGTGAAGGAGTGTTCTTATCCCGCAGAACGGTGAGCTTGTGAGCGACCAGCGGGTGGTCCACGACGAGTGTGCGCATCCCCCAAAACTATCATTGAGACATGAGCGCCACCGAGCCGTATCACGCAGATCACCTGGCCTGGATGGGCCTTGCCCTGGACGAGGCCCGGTTGGCGTTGAAAACTGACGACGTCCCCATTGGCGCCGTGGTGTTGGGGCCCGACGGCGGCGTGCTGGGTTCTGGCCGCAACGAACGGGAGGCTCATGGAGACCCGACCGCCCACGCTGAGGTGGTGGCCATCCGCGAAGCTGCCGCTGCGCTGCGTCAGCGCGCTCACGATGCGGGCAGCTCGGGCGACGGCTGGCGGCTTGAGGATTGCACCTTGGTGGTCACCCTTGAGCCGTGCGCCATGTGTGCCGGCGCTATTGTTCTGGCCCGGATTCCGCGCGTGGTGTTCGGGGCGTGGGACGAGAAAGCCGGAGCCGTAGGGTCTGTTTTCGATATCCTTCGCGAGCGCCGCCTCAACCACTGGGTAGAGGTGTACGCGGGTGTTCGCGAGGAGGAATGCGCGGGCCTGCTCAAGGACTTTTTCGCTTCACACCGGTTGCCCTAGCTCGTAGTGCGTTGGAGGGCTTCAGCGTTGGAGGGCCTCAAGGACGGTGGCTGCGGTGGTGTCCCAGCCTTGGAGGTGGTCCCGGGCTCGGAGTGCGCTGTTGCGCCAACGCTCTTGGAGTGCGGGGTTGGCGAGCCAGTTCCTGAGGGTGTTGGTGAGCAGGCCGGTTTCCTGCAGATCCAGCGCCGCGCCCGCCCCTGTGTCACCCAGGGCTTCCTCTGCTCCTGTCCCCTGCCGCACAAGCACGGGGATGCCATGAGCCAACGACTCCGACACCGCCATTCCATAGCTTTCGGAGCGTGAAATAAGGACACTGAGGTCAGCCCTGCGCCACTGATCTTCAAGAGCCTCGCCGGTCAACTCTCCGGTGACGCTGATGCGGTCTTGGAGCACGTGATGCTCGACGGCGTCCCTCACCTCGGCTGCGTACCTCGGGTCAGCGTCGTTGGAGCCGATGAGGGCTGCTGTCCACGGTTCGTCACGTATCTCGCTCAGCGCCTCCACCAAGAGTGTCTGGCTCTTATTGGGCAGCAATGCTGCGACGGCGACGATATGCGGTGGCTGCGAACCCTTGGCGGGGTCTGCTTTGTCGGCCCCGGGCGTAGCGATGACGATGTCCTGTTGCCCATGCTTGGTTCGCAGTTCCGCTGCGGCATGGGCGCTGGGGCAGATGATTCCCGTGGCGGCAGCCAACGCCTTGGCCTCACGCTCGGGGTGGTCCGCCAACGCCATGTGGGACAGGATCCACACAGGGGTCCCTTTACCTACGGCACCACCGATCGCCTCTGGTGCCCCACTCGCTACCAGCCCGTCGGCGATCACTGTTGTGCCGCCGTCGAGCATGTCAGCAAAACGTTGCCGGTCCGCGAGGCTGCCAACCGGCCAGTCGCCGTCGACCGTTACAGTCTCTATTTCCGCGCCCAAAGCGGACAGGTGCCCGGCGAGCTTGGCGTTGTACTTGTTGCCGCCGGAGCCGTGCCGGACGTTCCCCGGGACCAGGAAGCGGATGCGCACTTACTTGACCGGGTTACTTGACCGGGAGCTCCAGCGAATAGCCCGCCCAAGCATCAGGGTTTTCGCGGAGGACCACGTCAATGCCGGTGAGTGCCGGACCATCCGCGGTGTCCTGGATTTGGGTGGCCATGGCGTCGGCGATGTGCTTCGCGAGCGATTCGGTGGTGGAGAGTTTGCCCTTGAAGGCGGGGTGCTCGTCCAGGTTCTTGTAGTTCAGGTCCGCGAGCACCTCCTCAAGGATGCCGCCGGCGGCACCGATGTCCAGGACGATTGCGTCGTCATTGAGATTGGGACGGCGGAAGGTGACCTCGGCCACGAACGTGGCGCCGTGGAGACCCTGGGCCGGGCCGAAGGCTTCGCGGGGAAGGCTGTGGGCGATCATGAAGTGGCGTCGGACGGTCAAGCTGAACATCTATTTATCCTCCGGGTGGGGGTAGGCGACCACGTGGCAGAAACCGCCGGGCCGTTCGAACAGTTGTGTCAGTGTGGTGGGCAGGTTCCGGAACAAGCATTCACTGGTCAGGAAAGTGTCGAAGAGCGGATCCGTCAGCTCGATTGCAGCTTGCTCGAGGCGTTGTGCGTTGCTTCGCCGGTGCCTCCTGGGCAGGGCCACGGCGCCCACCTGGCTGGAGCGGATGTTCAGCCTGCGGGCGTGGAAATCCTCGCCGAGCGGCAGGGTGACTTCCTTGTCCGCAAACCACGAAAGTTCGATCACGTCCGAATCATCGCCGGCCAATTGCAGGCTCAGCTTGAGACCTTCGTTGGAGGCGGAGCAATGGAAGACGATGTCGTTGTCGCTTTTTGCATTCACTGGTTCGACGAAGTCGACGTTGATGGTTTCTGCCAGCTTCCGCTTCTCCGGATCCGCATCCACCAACTGCAGGCGGCCCAACGGATACTTCCGCAGGAGCGTCGCCAGGACGCCACCCACCAAACCACCACCGACGACGGCGACACGGTCGCCCAGCCTCGGCCCGGCTTCCCACAGCGCGTTGATGGCCACCTCAACAATGCCCGTGAGAACGGCGCGTTTCGCAGGGACTTCATCGGGGATGGCTGTCAGTTGGTCTGCAGGGATGACGTAGAGGTCCTGGTGTGGGTGCAGGGTGAAGACCGTTTTCCCCCGCCATTCCTCCGGTCCTTCTTCCACAATCCCGACGTTCAGGTAGCCGTACTTCACCGGGCCCGGGAAGTCGCCTTCCTGGTGCGGGGCCTGCATCAGGTCAGCTACCCGCTCCGGGACGCGGCCCTCGTGGACCACGCGCTCCGTACCTCGGCTGACACCTGAGTACAGGGTCCTGACGAGGGCTTCGCCTTCTTGGGGTTTGGCGATGGTCTCGGAGCGCAGTTCGCCGTCGCCCGTCTCGGTGACCCAGTAGGCGTGAGCTTCGTGTTCGTGTTCTAGTTCGTGTTCCCGCGAAATCGTCATGGTACTTACGAATCTATCGGTGAGGCGCTGCGGACGGAAGTTGGCCCTGTTTTTACTCGTTCTTCCCGTTGGTCCGCGAGGCCTCGTTTTGGGGAACCGGCCTCAACTCCGGTACCCTATTTCAGTTGGTGACGTGTCCGAGCGGCCGAAGGTGCAACACTCGAAATGTTGTTTGGTGTAAAAGCCAACGTGGGTTCAAATCCCACCGTCACCGCCACTGAGAAAGGCCCTGCTTCCCTGTTTTTATGAGGGATGCGGGGCCTTTTGCTTAGTCCGGGTTGGGGCCGGTGGCACACCGCGTCTTGACGCGTTTTGCCTTCACCCAGACAGCGGGCGCAAGCAGGCCAAGCGCAAGAGTCTTCCTCTGCAAAAGATCGAAGCACACCTTCTTCTTGACAGTACGCATCCGGCTCAATCGAGACCATCGCCTGCTCCAAAACCACAGCGTTTTCGGCCGTGTCAGAAGGAACGCAGCGGTTTCCGTGAAGTAGCCTACGATGCATGGGGCGCATATGGAGCTACGTGTGGCGCATCGCCGTCGCTCTGCTGGCTCTGTGGCTAGTCGGGCTGAAGGCGGCTCAACAGGTAAAGTGGATCGGTCCTGACCCCTGGCTAGAGTTCGTTCTAGTCGTCGGAGCCGGAGTTCTAGTCTTCGCGGACAATATCCATGCAGTGGTCCAGTTGTATAAACGGCCGGGCGAGGAGAAGCGCCGCCGCAAGATCGAGAAAACTCTTCTCGCTTGTGTCAGAGCGCTTGGGGAAAATTCGGTCGCGCTCGATACATTCAGCCTGGGTGCATCCGTTTATGTTTACCGACGCCGCGGGTGGTTCAGCAGCAATCGACCCATGAAACGCATCCGGCGATACCGTCTCACCGAGTACCCCCAAGAGTCCATCATCAGCTGGTCAGATTCTAAGGGCGTCGTGGGCAAGGCCGCACGCTCAGGGCTTCCACAACATGCGGACTGGACAAAGGTGTCGCCCCGTTGGAACACAACCGAGACATCGGCCGTTGAAGCCTATAACCATTTGAGCCAAGATGACCGGTGGGGGTTTACGTTTGACGAATTCAGGCAGGTTGCTTCGAAATACGTCGAAGCACTCGCCGTTCCAATTTTAAACCAAAACGGGGGGAAGGTTCTCGGAGTACTCAGTATTGATGTTCCCTTCCAGGGAGGTGGGCAGGAATACTCATGCTCTCTGGACTCAGACGCTGCAAAGCGCATTGCCACGGTTTGCGCCATGGGCTTGAGGGAAGTCATAGACGGCGGTTAGCTATATCATGAAACATGGAAGAAAGTAGGCTCGAATGAATCACTCGTGGGCACGTCGGCATTCTTCTACCCTTGAACCTGAGGATCGTTTCATCCAGATCCTTCGTCAGATGGATCCGGGTGGGGAGATGACCGAGGAGATCAACCGTGTTGAGATCGAAGTCAAAAAAGCCCGCAAGACCACCAAACCGCGCTCGTCAAAAAAGAAGTACAGGTTGGGCGCTCCCAAGAGCGGCAAATAGAGTCCCTCGTTTCTTTCGGAGCGCTTGCTAGCTATAGGTTTCGAACCGTTGCGCGCAACCTCGCGCTCTTACTGGTTCGCCATGGACCTGCACAGGCCCTTGGAGGCAACAATGGCCGGGACCACTAACAAGACAGGCAAAAGCACCGACTATGCGTTCGTCACTGAATGGCGAGTAGCGGGAACACGCGAGGAAGTAGTCAACGTCCTGGGCGACGCCGCAGCTCTCAAGCAGTGGTGGCCCTCCGTCTATCTCACCGTGACACCAGTAGCCCAAGGCGGCCCGGATGGCGTGGGCGCCAGCTTCGATCTCCACACGAAAGGCTGGCTCCCCTACACGCTCAAGTGGCGGCTCACAGTTACCGAACCCGTAACCCTCGATGGCTTCGCGCTTACGGCTGAAGGGGACCTCAACGGCACCGGCCGCTGGACCTTCGTGACCGACGGACCCGAAGTGGTTATCACCTACGACTGGCGTGTCAGTGCATACAAACCTTTGCTTCGCCGCCTGAGTTGGCTCCTCAAACCGGCATTCTCCGCCAACCACCACTGGGCCATGGCTCGCGGTGAGGAAAGCCTGAAACTGGAGCTACGCCGTCGGCGTTCATCTGCGGGCTCAGCAAGCGTGCCGGAGCCGCCGAAGCCAACGTTCGTTCGGTGGGCTCAGCGCTAGGTTGACGTTCCTTCCCGGTTGCCTCAGCTCGCACCTCAGACAGCCCCCGGAATTCCAGGAGTCCAGACATAGCAAGCACCGGAAAAGCGGGAGCAACTGGGGAGGAGCGCAGCAACGCGTCCACATACGCACCCATCCGGGTCCTGCCCGGCACCGAACTCCCGATAGAATCAAGTCGCCGATAATCAGAGCAGCCACAGATAAGGGAGGACCCGTGCGCACATCACAGCCCCGGGCACCCTTTCATGCGTTGCGTTCAGGCGCCATCTCGCTGATTGTGGTTCTTCTTGCTGCAGGGGCCCACATCGTAGGTGGCGGAGAACTTCCCACAGCACCGGTCCTCCTGGCGCTCGTTGCGCTGACGGCCCTGGCTGCCACGCTGGCCACCCGGTTCAAGCTGAATCTCGTCACCATGGCCGGAATCTTGGGCGCAGGACAGTTGGCGCTTCACGAGGCTTTCACCGCCTTGGGCCCAATATCGGCAAACGTGCAGGAAACAAAGCACCACCTCGGCACTGAACCTTTGAGCGCCGGGCTGGACATCGCAGCTACACATACCCATGAGCTCGGCACAGCATTCGGCACCATGATGTTTGTAGCCCACGTCGTGGCCACCATCGCTTCTGCCGTGGTCCTGGCCAAGGGTGAGGATGCCTTGTGGCAACTCGCCGCCTGGCTGCGGCCGTTGCTCTCCCTGCCCACCTTGGTGTTCAGGCCCGACGCCGGCGCCTCGCCTGTCGCAGTTGGCGCACCCGATGTCTTCATCCCCCGCCCTTGGCGGAACCTTAGGCAAGATAGCCGCCGCGGCCCGCCCGCCGTCGTCGTACTTCCTTAGTTCCGCCCGGCACCTTCTGCGCACAACAAATCACGCGCTGCAACAGCACAGCCTTTGCATGGTGACGGGCCTCAAACCCGTACCCGGCGCCGCTTCAATCGGCGCACACGAAAGGCACTTCCCATGAAATCCTCGATTCGTCGCACCCTTTCCGCAACCGCCGTCGCCGGTGGAACCGCTGCCCTGATGATGGCCGGTCTGGCCGGAGCATCCGCCCACGTCGGCGCCGACCCCAACAAGACCGCAGCTAACTCGTACGCGCTGGTGACCTTTGGAATCCCCCACGGTTGCGACACGTCCGGCACCACCAAAGTGGCCATTTCACTCCCTGAGGAACTGAACGACGCCCAGCCCACGGTCAACCCCAACTGGACCGTGGAGAAGGTTACCGAGACGCTCGCTGAGCCCAAGAAACTGGACGACGGCACCACCATCACCAAGCGGACAAGCCAGATCGTTTACACGGCGAAGGCCCCGTTGGATCCGCACCTGCGCGACGCCCTTGTTTTGTCGGTCAAACTGCCGGACGCAGCGGGCAAGACCATCTACTTCCCCACGCTGCAGACCTGCGAGACAGGCCAAACAGACTGGTCCGAGATCGCCAAGGAGGGCCAAGACCCGCACGATCTCAAGGCTCCGGCACCGTCGGTCACCATCACGGCAGCCGATGCCGCAGGCGACCACCACGCTGCAGAAGCCGTGTCCACCGAGCAGGCCGCCGCTGTAACTGACGACGGCTCGCAGGCGCGTAGCTGGGCCGGCCTGATCGCCGGCATCGCTGGCTTGGGTCTGGGCGGCGCTGCGTTCTTGCGTAGCCGCTCCGCCAAGCCGGCCGTGGCCAAAGCCGACACCAAGTAGTTGACGACGGTTTGGCGCCCGGAAGATCACAATCCGGGCGCCAATCCGCGCTCCCAGCCGTGGCTGAATTGACTCGGATCAGGGCCGGGGCAAGGCTGGTGCCCATGTGGACTCAGCGCATCAAAACCGGACTTGTGACGACGACGGCAGCCGCTGCGCTGCTCCTTCTTGCTGCTTGCGGGCCAAGCCCCAGCCCATCGGCAACCAGCAGTGCCCCTCCATCTTCCTCGGCGCCAACTACCTCGACTCCGTCGGCCACTGCAACGTCAAGCCCGCCTTCGGCAACGGCCACGCCGTCACCCTCAGAGACATCTACGTCCGCGGCACCAGCAGCAGCCGGGCTGTGCAAGGCGGGATCCCTCACCGCCGCAACGGACGCCACCGGCGGCGGCGCCGCGGGCAGCGTTTATGAGAAATTGATCCTGACCAACTCCGGCGGCACCCCCTGCATTCTGGAGGGCTTCGCCGGCGTCTCCATGACTGCCGACGCCAACGGCGAACCGATCGGCGAGCCGGCAACCCGGGAAACCACCACCCCGGTCACCAAGATCGAACTGGCTCCGGGCAAGTCGGCGTGGGCGGAAATCCGGTACACGCAGGCCGGTAATTACGGCGACTGCACCAAGGTCGCCGCAGCGGGCTTCCGCATCTACCCGCCGAACGACACGGCGTCACTGTTCATCCCGGAGCCGCACGATGCGTGCAGCAACACCGGCATCAAGCTCCTGACCATCACCGCTTTCCAGGCAGTCTGACCGTCTCCCCACGGCTCTGGCTTATTCTGTCGGAGCCGTGGGGCATGATGGAGTGATGCAGGAGCCGCAGGCGTCGGATGGCGCCATCAGCCGTTTCAGCCAGGCAACCAGGGAATGGTTCCTCGGCGCTTTTTCCGAGCCCACACCCGCGCAGGATGGTGCGTGGAACGCGATCTCCTCAGGCTCCCATGCCCTGGTTGTGGCCCCAACGGGTTCCGGCAAGACCCTTGCTGCTTTCCTTTGGGCGCTCGATCGCCTGCATGCCACGCCCAGCGACACACTACCGGGCCTGGAGACCGTCCCGGCCAACGGCAAGGGCCGGGCCAAGCGCCCGAAAACCAAGACGCGCGTCCTCTATATCTCGCCACTGAAGGCGCTGGGCGTGGATGTGGAGCGCAACCTCCGCGCACCCCTGATCGGCATCACGCAAACTGCCAAACGCTTAGGGCTACCAGCACCCTTGGTGACGGTGGGCGTCCGTTCAGGAGATACGACGGCGGCGGATCGTCGCACGCTGTTGACCAACCCGCCGGACATCCTCATCACCACCCCGGAGTCCCTGTTTCTCATGCTGACGTCCCGTGCCCGGGAAACGCTCAGCGAAGTGGACACCATCATCATCGATGAGGTGCACGCCGTAGCCGGCACCAAGCGTGGCGCACACCTGGCAGTTTCCTTGGAACGGCTGGATGCCCTGCTTCCGAAGCCTGCGCAGCGCATCGGGCTATCGGCAACCGTTCAGCCCCGTGAGTTGGTGGCACAGTTCCTGGCCGGCCAAGCCCCCGTGGAGATCGTCGCCCCACCGTCCAAGAAGAACTGGAACCTCACGGTCACCGTACCTGTGGAGGACATGTCCGATCTGCAGGGCGCTGCCGGAGCATTCGACTCCGGGCCGGCGTCGGGGTTGCAGCCGCAGGCGTCCATCTGGCCGCATGTGGAGGAACAGATCGTGGATCTGGTCCTGTCCAAACAATCCACCATCGTGTTCGCCAATTCCCGTCGGCTCTCTGAGCGCCTCACAGCCCGGCTCAATGAGATCTACGCCGAGCGCCAGTTGATGGCGGTGGGTGGCAGCGAGTGGGCCGCCCCCGAATCCGACCCGGGAATCCCGGCCTCCACAGCTACCCCGGCACACATGATGGCTCAGGCCGGAAGCACTACTGGCGCCGATCCTGTGCTTGCCCGCGCACACCACGGCTCCGTATCCAAGGACCAGCGGGCCATGATCGAGGACGACCTCAAGTCCGGCAGGCTCCGCTGCGTGGTGGCAACATCGTCGCTGGAACTCGGCATCGATATGGGCGCCGTGGACTTGGTGGTCCAAGTTGAATCTCCCCCATCGGTAGCCAGCGGTCTGCAACGCGTCGGGCGTGCTGGACACCAGGTTGGTGAGATCTCAGAGGGAGTCCTCTTCCCCAAACACCGGGCCGACCTCCTCCACACCAGCGTCACCGTTGAGCGAATGCTCGCCGGGCAGATTGAACGCCTGAGTATCCCGGCCAACCCCTTGGATATCCTGGCCCAGCAAACGGTGGCTGCCACCGCCCTGGGAAGCATCGACGTTGAGGACTGGTTCAGCACTGTCCGCCGATCAGCGCCTTTTGCGAGCCTGCCACGCTCGGCCTTCGAGGCCACCTTGGACCTCCTGGCCGGCAAGTACCCGTCGGACGAATTCGCGGAGCTAAGGCCCCGCATCATCTGGGACCGGCATGCCGGGACCATTGAGGGCAGGCCCGGAGCCCAGCGCCTGGCTGTCACATCGGGCGGAACCATCCCCGACCGCGGGCTGTTTGGTGTGTACATCATTGGGACGGAAGTCGAGGGCTCGGCCTCCCCCGCCACCGCGGACGGCAGTGAACCCACCGCTTCAGCCCGTGCGGCCAAGGGCGGACGCCGCGTTGGTGAGCTCGACGAAGAGATGGTCTACGAATCACGGGTAGGAGATGTCTTCGCCCTCGGTGCCACCAGTTGGAAGATTGAGGACATCACCCACGATCGTGTGCTGGTCTCCCCTGCGTTCGGCCAACCCGGCAAGCTTCCCTTCTGGAAGGGCGATTCCCTGGGCAGGCCCGTAGATCTTGGCCGCGCGCTAGGTGCCTTCATCCGGGAACTCTCTGCCGCAGACGAAGCCCCGGCCATGGAACGCTGCCAGGCCAGCGGATTGGATGCCTACGCCGCAAGCAACCTGATCCAGTACCTCAGGGAGCAAAAGGAAGCCACAGAGATAGTCCCGAGCGACCGAACTTTGGTGGTGGAGCGCTTCCACGACGAACTCGGCGACTGGCGTGTAGTCCTCCACAGCCCATTCGGCATGCCCGTTCACGCCCCATGGGCACTTGCTGTGGGCCAACGCCTGCATCAGCGCTACGGCCTGGACGGATCGGCCATGGCCGCCGACGACGGAATCGTACTGCGGGTACCCATGATGGAAGATGAGCCGCCCGGCGCTGAGCTTTTTCTCTTCGACCCGGAGGAACTCGAACAAATCGTCACCACGGAGGTGGGCGGCAGCGCACTATTCGCCTCACGGTTCCGTGAGTGTGCGGCCCGCGCTTTGCTCCTGCCCCGCCAAAACCCGGCCAAGCGTCAGCCTCTGTGGCAGCAACGCCAGCGCTCAGCCCAGTTGCTGGATGTCGCTAAGAAGTACCCTTCCTTCCCCATAGTGCTCGAAGCCGTCCGCGAATGTTTGCAGGACGTTTACGATCTACCCGCCCTCAAAGACATTGCGGCGTCCGTGGAGCGCAGGGAACTTAGAATCGTGGAGACCACCACCCAGCAGCCCTCCCCGTTCGCGAAGTCCCTGCTGTTTGGGTACGTGGCGCAGTTCCTCTACGAGGGCGACTCCCCCTTGGCCGAACGCCGGGCTGCCGCTCTGGCCCTGGACTCCACGCTCCTCAACGAACTCCTGGGTCGCGTGGAACTGCGCGAACTCCTGGACGCCGCAGTCATCGACAAAACCGAGATGGAATTGCAGCGCCTTGCACCGGACCGGCGGGTTCGTGGCATGGAGGGCGTGGCGGATCTCCTGCGGCTGCTGGGCCCGCTCACCGTTGAGGAAGTCGCAGAGCGACTGGAGGGTACCCAACCACCAGAATCGACCCCGCAGCCTGAAACACGAGCGCTGTCCGTGGATGACCCACAGCCTGAGGACGCACAGCTCGAGGACGCACAGCTCGCAGCGGAGGCTTCCGTGATCACGCCATCCGGCAGTATCGTCGACGCCCGGTCCCACCTCACGGCACTGCAGAAAGCCAACCGCGCACTCAAGGTAACCATCGGCGGCGTCGAGCGTTTTGCTGCCATTGAGGACTCGGCGCGGCTCCGTGACGCAATCGGCGTTCCGCTGCCCATGGGTGTGCCGCTCGCCTTCATTGAGCCTGTCCACGATCCTTTGGGCGATCTCGTTTCCCGGTACGCGCGCACCCATGGTCCCTTCACTGCCTCAGAAGCTGCGGCCAGGCTTGGGCTTGGCGTCGCGGTGGTCAATACGGCCTTGAAACGGCTCGCTGACGACGGTCGAGTGGTGGAAGGCGAGTTCCGGCCCCACGCGGTCGCGGAGCAGCCTGCAGAACGAGCCGACTCAGAACTCATGACCGTGGACGCCCCTCCGTCCAGTGAATGGTGCGATGCCGAGGTCCTGCGGAAGCTCCGGCGTCGTTCACTCGCTGCGCTCCGGGCCGAGGTGGAGCCCGTGGACACGGCCGCCTATGGTCGTTTCCTGCCGGCCTGGCAGAACGTGACCGCGCCAGGCAAGTCCCGAAGCCAGGCCTTGCGGGGGCTGGACGGCATCATCACGGCAGTGGACCAACTCTCCGGTGTGCCCATCCCGGCATCCGCGTGGGAACCCCTGGTCCTGGCGAGCAGGGTGGCGGACTACAAACCGGCCATGCTGGACGAACTCATGGCAGCCGGCGAACTCCTCTGGTCCGGGGCAGGATCCCTCCCGGGGAACGACGGCTGGATCAGCCTCCATGTGGCCGACTCCGCAGAGCTGACGCTCAACCCCGATCCTGAATTCGAACCCGGCGACGCCCAGCAGCGGCTCTTGGAACACTTCAGCGCAGGTGGTGGCTACTTCTTCCGGCAGCTCACAGACGTGGCCGGTGGCATGGATGCGGTGTTGAGCGATGACGCCGTGGTCTCTGCCCTCTGGGACCTCGTCTGGGCCGGCCGCGTGACAGGCGATACCTTCGCTCCGGTGCGGGCCATGATCGCCGGCGGGAAAACTGCGCACCGGCAAGTGGCCAAGGCGCCCAGGGCCCGGGCGCCACGCATGAGCAGGCTGGGCCGTTCCCATGGGACAGGATTGCTGGGTTCTCCGGGGCTAACAGGTGGGCGTTACGGCTCCGTATCAGGCGGAATTGCGCCTGCCCCGCCCTCGGCTGTGGGCCGCTGGTCAGCGCTTCCTGCCCCCGAACTGGACCCCACCATCCACGCGCGCGGAACCGCTGAGCTTCTGCTGGACCGATACGGCGTAGTCACCCGGGGTTCGGTCATGGCAGAGAACATCATTGGCGGATTCGGGCTCATGTATAAAGTCCTGGCCCGCCTCGAAGAAGCCGGGCGTTGCCGCCGCGGTTACTTCATCGAACATTTGGGCGCCGCCCAGTTCGCCGTTCCTGCCACGGTGGACCGCCTCAGGTCCTTCACCGAGGACGCGCGCATCTCCAAAGCCGAGCCATCTGCCCTTGCCCTCGCCGCGACCGATCCCGCCAACCCCTACGGCGCTGCCCTTCCGTGGCCTGCGCTTTCCGTCGACGCCGGTTCCGGTCACCGTCCCGGGCGCAAGGCCGGAGCGCTGGTAGTGATGGTGGACGGCGCGTTGGTCCTTTACGTCGAACGCGGCGGTAAGACTCTGCTCACCTTCAGCCATGACGAGGACGTGCTGGCCGTCGCCGCCGAGGCCCTGGTGGGTGTGGTGCGCCGCGGTGCCGTGGACAAACTCTTCATGGAGAAGGTCAACGGCCACGACCTCCTGGAAACTCCGATCGCCGTTGCTCTCGCCGCCGCGGGGGCCTACTCCACTCCGAAGGGACTCCGGATCCGTGCCTGAAGGCGATTCCATTTGGCGGGCTGCCTCACGCCTGAACGAAGCGTTGGCGGGGAAGACCATCAAGGCCTCAGACTTCCGCGTGCCCCGATTCGCCACCCTGAACCTGGCCGGATGGACCATGACCGAGGTTGTCCCCAGGGGCAAACACCTCCTCATGCGCCTGACCGGACCTGTTGACGAGGAACCCGGCGCCAGCAGGAAACCCCGGGCCCTTACCATCCATTCCCACCTCAAAATGGAGGGCAACTGGATGATCTATCCGCCCGGTGGCCGTTGGACGAAGCCCGGCCACACTGCACGGTGTGTGCTCCGCACGGACACCGCAGATGCGGTCGGGTTCTCACTGGGCATCCTGGAAGTGGTGCCCACAGCGGAGGAAGAGAAGATCGTCGGGCACCTCGGGCCGGATCTGCTCGGTCCCGACTGGGACGAGGAAGAAGCATTGCGCAGACTTCGTGCCGAACCGGACGTCACCGTGGGATTTGCGCTGCTGGACCAGCGGAAACTTGCAGGCATCGGCAATATCTACCGGTGCGAATCGTGCTACTTATCCGGCATTCATCCTGCCCTGCCGGTGGGAGAAGTTCCTGACCTTCCCAAGACCGTCAGGGACGCCAAACGCCTTCTCGGCGAAAATCTGGGCCCCGGGCGGCGGACCACCCTTGGTCCGCGCGCACTCCGTCCCGGGTATTGGGTATACGGCAGGGAACGCCAACCCTGCAGGCGCTGCGGCACCACAATACGTCGCGGCCTCCTGGCAGGACCGGACGGTACAGAGGAACGGGACATCTACTTCTGCCCGCACTGCCAGCCGGCGCCGTAGACGGCCCGGCTGCCCAACAACCCAGTGCCCGACAACCGCGCGCCCAACAACCCAGTGCCCGACAACCGCGCGCCCAACAACCCGGTACGCACCACCGGCCGGACCCGGCCACACATCAGCCAGCCAGGTCCGGCCCACAACCGCCGCGACGGCTGCGCACAGTTGCCAGCCCGGCCCGCTACTCCAGGAAGCTCCCCAGCCGCCCCAGCAATAGCCGCCGGACCCCGCAAAGTTGCGCGCCGCCGTCGGACGCTTTTATTACACCATTCGCCACCACTTTTGGTTCGCGGTACCGGCGCAATCCCACAGCTGCAGCGTCGCACCGTTGGCTGAATTCCAGTCAACTACGTCAACGCATTTGTTGGCCTGAGGATTCACCAAATCCCCGGAAGAATTCAGGACGAATTGTTGCGCTGCACCGCCGTTGCAGCCGGTGAGCTGGATTCTGGCACCGTTTGCCGTTGATCCCCAGGCAACATCCATGCATTTGCCCAGCGAGCGGATGGTTCCGTTGGCGGCAAAGGTCCATTGCTCCGAAGCGGAGGTATCGCAATCCCGGAGTTCCAACGGGGCACCATCGGCTGCTTGGCGGCCGGCTACATCAAGGCACTTTTCGGAGTAGCCCTGGATTCGGGTGCTGGACGCAGAAAGTGCAGGAATTGAAGCGAGGTCATACACACGGACGTAATCGACCAACATGGACTGTGGGAACACCGTGCCCGTGTCCGGTGCTCCCGGCCAATCGCCGCCCACGGCAAGGTTGAGGAGCACAAAGAAGTTGTGGTCGAACACCCACGGTCCGGCAGTTGAGGCCTTGGTCTTGTGTGAGTAGGCCGCTCCGTCGATGTACCACGTGATGGACTCGGGGCCCCAGTCCACAGTAAACGTGTGGAATCCATCGCCCAGGGCCTTGGCGCCGGGCAATGTGTAGCTGGCGTTGGTGGCGTTTGGCCCTGAGTAACCGGGCCTGTGGATACTTCCCCACACCGTTCCGGGTTCCTTGCCAACGTTTTCCATGACGTCCAGCTCACCGCTGGCAGGCCAGCCGTCGGTGAATACGTTCTCTCCGAGCATCCAGAAGGCAGGCCACATGCCTTGCCCCTTGGGCAGTTTGAGCCGGGCTTCGAACCGGCCTTGTGTCCGGCTGAACTTGCCAGCGGTGGTCAGCCGGGCGGACGTGTACTGGCACGTCCCGTAGTGGCACTGATATCCGGCGGGGTTTTCCTTAAGGGCGGTGATGGCCATGTTTCCCTGTCCATCGGCTGCAGCGTTGCTTGTGTTGTTGGTGTAGTACTGCAGTTCGCCGTTGCCCCATCCGGATCCTCCGGTGTCGTGAGTCCATTTGCCTGCGTCGGGTGCCGTGCCGGCGGGTCCGTTGAATTCGTCGCTCCAGACCAGTGTCCCGGGGGCGGGCATACCAGCCGATGCAAGTGCAGAAGGCTCCGGGGCTATGAGGGTAGCTGCGATGGTCAGGCCAGCGACGAGCATCGTCAGGGGCATGAGTCTTCGCTTCATGAAGCCACTTTGTAGGGCCATCACCGTGCCGCGCAAGCTTTTTCGATGCGACACGCAAAACGTCACAGCCAGGAAATAATCAACGCGAGTTTACTTATCAGTGCCGTAACGGGGATGAAATGTGTGCGGGAGAAAGTGGAATCAGGAACCAACTGGCTTGAGATGAATTCCCTCAAGCGGGTTGGCAAAAGGACATTCCGTTCGCAGCCGAATTCCTTCCCTTGAGCATCGACGATGCAGCTCCAGGCGCGTCAGCCGTGTCTTCCCAATTTCGCTCTGAGGAGCGTGTGGACATACTGGCGCGCCTTGGCCTTTTCCCCAGCAGTTACCGGAGGCTAAAGATGGGCATTTACAGACAAATACTGGTAAGGATCCTTGCAGTTCTGGTGGTTTCCTTTGGAGTGATCTACATCAGTTGGCGCTGGTCGAGCACTGTGGCCTGGGATGCTTGGTGGATCTCGCTGCCTCTCGTGGTCGCGGAGACTTACAGCCTCGGCGAATCGGCACTTTACGCCGTGACCATGTGGAACGCACGACGACGTCCACCTCCCCCGCCTGCCCTGCCGGGCAGATCGGTGGACGTATTCATCGCAACCTACAACGAACCACTGGACCTGGTGATGAAGACGGCCGTTGCGGCCAGGGACATGGAGTACCCCCACGAAACGTGGATTCTTGACGACGGAGATAGGGCCGAATTTGCTGAAGCAGCCCGGCAGATCGGCGTCGGGTACATCACCCGTGGTCCCGAGTGGGATGGGCGGCAGCGCTTCGCAAAGGCGGGCAACGTCAACAACGCCCTGTCCCTGACAACGGGCGAGTTCGTGGCCATCTTTGACGCAGACCAAGTCCCTGAGCCGCGTTTCCTGGGCCGCGTCCTCGGGTATTTCGACGCCGAAGAAGTGGCCTTTGTCCAGACGCCGCAGCACTTTTGGAATGTTCCGGAGCGGGACCCCTTGGGAAGCCAGGCGGAACTCTTCTACGGACCCATCCAGCAGGGCAAGGACGGCTGGGACGCAGCGTTCTTCTGCGGTTCCAACGCTGTCCTTCGCCGGGAAGCCCTCATGGCGCTGGGTCTGACCCGTTACACCCGGACAGCCACGGAGCAGACGTGGCGTGCCTTGCGCAGGGGCCGGTCCAGGCTTCAGGATCTTCACGGGGAACTGGGCAGGCGCCATCCCGCCGCCATGCCGGTCGCGGAACAGGCGTTGGAGGCAGTGGCCCGCGCGGAGCATCAGGTGCGCAGGGGCGATGTCCTTGCTGAGATCACTTTTGAGCTCCGCGTGGCCTTCCATGCTGCCGCGTTGGCGGTGCCCGATGCGATGGACGATGTGGTGCCGGAACTGGACGCGGTCCTGGAATCCGTGGATGTTGCGCACACGGACCAGGCCTTGGCCATCCACCCCATGGATACCACCACCATTACCGAGGACATGGCAACGGCCATGCACCTTCACGCGATGGGGTGGGGCAGTGTTTACCACCACGAGATCCTGGTCCACGGACTGGCCCCCGAGGACGTGTCCACCATGCTGTCGCAGCGGCATCGATGGGCAGCAGGCACCATGCAGGTGTTCTTCAGTGACAATCCGGTCTTGCTTCGGGGCCTCACCGTGGCCCAACGGCTCATGTATCTGGGCACTATGACGAGTTATCTCAATGGCTTCGCCGCTCTGAGCTACATCGCGGCGCCTGTGGTGTTCCTGGTGGCTGGGACCTACCCGCTGACTGCCAGCCCGGTGGTGTTCTTCTGCCTCTTCCTCCCCTTTTTTGTGACCTGCCAGCTGCTTTTCCAAGTAGCTGGCAATGGTTCCAAGGGACTGTGGCGCGGCCAGCAATGGTCCTTCGCACTGTTTCCCACCTGGATAGCGGCCACGTGTTCCGGTGCGGCGGCGGTCTTCCTTGGCAAGCACCTCACGTTCTCGGTGACGGCCAAGAGCAAGCAGGCTGCAGGACGCGGTTTTCAGCACGTCAGGCTGCAACTGGCAGCCATGGCGTTGCTCGTTGTGTCCTCGCTCATCGGCATTGCCCGGGTGGCATTCGGGGACGCGCCACTGTATCCCACCCTCATCACGCTTGCCTGGGTTGCTTTGGACCTGGCGCTTTTGAGCGTGGTGATCGGCGCTGCAAGGTATCGGGGACCCAGCGAACAGCTGGAGGAACCCGTGTCCACCCCGAAGGAGCTCGCCAGCGTCCTTGGGACTACCTCCGAACATAAAAACTGACAGCAATCACACGCCGTTCCATCCCCCAGCAAGGAGCGACTCCCATGTCCATGATTTCCCCTGCCCCAATGACCATCTCCTCTGCCCGGCAGCCAGTAGATCTGATGAGCCTGGATCTGACCGTTACCGGCGATTTGGACGCCACTGCCGTTCTCGACGTTCGCCAAGCGTCCGCCAAGGCCGCCGCGGACGGCCCCATCCTGGTCCTTCTCGATATCGCCGCGGTGACTTCGGTGGGAGCATCCGGCGTCGTAGGGCTCCTTGAGGTACTGCACCTGCTGCGCTCACGCGGCGGCGATCTGCGCCTCTTCGGGGACTCCAGCGCTCTGACGGAAACCCGCCTCCAGGACCATCTGGGTCACGTGGCCCGCATCTACGCAAACCGCCAGGAAGCGGTCGACGGCGGCGCGGCCCTTATGCGGCCGCGCGGGCTTACGCCGCGGTTCAGTTGGCGCACCCTCTTCGGGCGCCGGCGCCGTTCCCTTGGATGGGGCTGACCATGGCGCAGGCTCCTCCAGCTTTCACCGGGCATCCGAACCGAAATCGTCGGCGGGCCAGCCTGCTCATCCCCTTGGTGGTGACTGCCCTGGCTGCCACGGGTTTGGGTTTCGCGTCCAAGGAGGTGGTGCCTGTGGTCCAGGCTCTGTCCCTTTGCCGGGCCGGCGACGCATCCACCCTGATCCCCCAAGATGGCGTGCTCCTTGGCGTCAACCTGGATTGGGACTCCGAGACCCTGGCCGAACACCGCGCAAACCTTGGCCACGATCCCGCGGTGGTGGTGCAGTTCTCGGATATCCCCTACGACGACGAAACGTGGGCACACACCACCAACGCCGTCACCCAGGTCCGCGCAACCGGGGGCGTGTTGCTCCTGACACTCGAACCGCACGGCGGCTTGGAAACCATGAGCGATGAGGTGATCGCCAAGCTGGCCACGGACCTACGGGACATCAACGATCAGGGGACGCCCGTCGTCGTACGTTTTGCGCACGAGATGAACGGTTCCTGGTATTCCTGGGGCCAGCAGCCACTGCGCTATGTGGAGGTCTTCCGCAAAGTGGCTGCCGCCGTGCACTCACAGGCACCGGGTACGTCCATGATGTGGGCGCCGAACTACGGCGGCGGCTATCCGTTTACGGGCGGCCAGTTCGCGGCACGTCCGGGTACTCCGGATTTCGCTGCCCTGGACACAGACCATGATGGCGCGCTCACCATGGCCGATGACACTTACGCGCCCTACTATCCGGGGGACGACGCCGTGGATTGGGTTGGAGTTTCGCTGTATCACTGGGGCAATCAGCGGCCTTGGGGTAACAACGACATCTCCGAGCCGGGCAAGTTCCTGGCCATGCTGACCGGCACGTACAGCGGCACCGCCGGTGACGACAGTCCCGTCCCGGATTTCTATCAGGTGTACGGGGTGGACCACAACAAGCCGGTGGCCATTCCGGAGACGGCGGCCATCTTCACACCAGCGCGTGGCGGTGCATCCGAGTTGGACGTCAAACAGGCGTGGTGGCGTCAGGTCTTCTCCGCCGAAACCCACCAGAAATACCCCCAGCTGAAGATGATCAACTGGTTCGAGTGGAAGAAGTACGAGATCGAAATTAACGACGACGTCGACTGGCGCAGTGCGGGATCGCCCGCCATCCGCGATGCGCTGGCACAGGACCTGCCGGACTGGTTGCGGTACGGCGAGGACCTGGAGGCGTGCCGTTAGTGACTGAGCGAAAAGCCCTACGCGGCAGGCGCGGCCTCCACGGCTTCCGTGGGGGCCGTTGCCTTTGCCCGCTCCGGAACCATGAACTTCGGCAGCAGAACCTGCACGATCGGGCCGATTGCCAGGGCGTACACCACGGTGCCCACGCCCACGGAGCCGCCCAGGAGGAAGCCCACAGCAAGGACAACTACTTCGATGCCCGTGCGGACCAGACGCACGGACCAACCCGTGCGGCGGACCAGTCCGGTCATCAGGCCATCACGGGCGCCGGGCCCAAGACGGGCACCGATGTAGCAGGCGGAGGCGATGCCGTTGAGGATCACAGCACCTGCCAGCATGGCGATCTGTCCGCCAAGGTGCGTGAACTCCGGGATGAGCCAGAGCCCAAGATCAGCGAAGAGTCCCACCAGAACGGCGTTGGCGATGGTTCCGATCCCTGGCATCTGCCGGAGCGGGATCCACAGGAGAAGGACCAGAAAGCTGACCGCGATGACCACAACACCAATACTGAAGCCGGTCTTCTCGGAGAGGCCTTGGTGGAAGACATCCCAAGGGTCCAAGCCAAGGCCAGCCCGGATGAACATGGCCAAGGAGATGCCGTACATCGCGAGGCCGATCAGGAGTTGGGTGATTCTTCGGGTCATCATGGGTTCCATCCTCCGATAAAACTGGCCTTGTATTCCATAGCCAGTTTGGAATACTGGTCTTATGTCCGGCTCCCTGAATCCCACCGCACTCGTCCGTCTCCTCGGCTCCTGGAACTCCGGTGCCCTGCCCGCCTACCGCGAGCTGGCCGACGTCGTGCGTTTGCTGGTGATGGACGGGCGCATACCGTTGGACGTCGCCCTGCCCAGCGAGCGGGCGCTCGCCCAAACACTCGGCCTCAGCCGCACCACGGTCACCGCCGCGTATGCGAGCCTGCGCGAACAGGGATTCCTCACGGCGGGTCAGGGCAGTCGCGGGCGGACGTGCATTCCCCACCGCACCGCGCCAGTGAGCGCCCCCGGACTCGCCGTCCCGGAAGGACTGTTGGACCTGGCGTATGCGTCGCTCCCGGCCGCCGGCGAGGTAGTCCACCGCGCCTTCGCCGACGCACTGACCGAGCTGCCCGCCCTTCTGCCGGGGTTCGGGTACGAGGCCGTGGGAATTCCGGCCCTCCGGGAAGCCATCGCAGAAAAGTACACCTCCGAGGGGGTGCCAACAACCCCTGGCCAGATCCTCGTTACGTCCGGCGCGCAGCATGCACTCAACATCGTCCTTCGCACCCTGGCCGGAAAGCAGGACCGCGTCCTGGTGGAACACCCCACGTATCCCAACGCTTTGGATGCGATCCGCGCCGCCGGCTGTAAGCCCCTTCCCGTGGCACTACCGCTAATACAGTCGAGTACGTCACCGGCCTGGGATATCGATGCCATGGTGGCCATGATGAACCAGCAACGCCCCGCAATGGCCTATCTGGTGCCGGACTTCCATAACCCCACCGGGCGCATCATGTCGGACCTGCAGCGCCGGCGCTTGGCGCGGGCGGCCGCGGCTTCCGGGACCGTGCTGGTGGTGGACGAAACGCTGCGCGGATTGAATCTCGACGCCGTCCGCACCGCGCCGATGTCCTCTTTCAGTCCCGCGGTGGTTTCGATCGGATCGCTCAGCAAGTCGCATTGGGCGGGGCTGAGGACCGGGTGGATCCGGGCAGACGAGTCACTGATTGCCCGTTTCATCTCCACCAGGACCGTGATGGATCTGGGCGGCCCGGTAGTGGAACAACTGGCGGCTGCCCGCTTGGTTCGGGCTTTCAGCGAACCGCTTGATGCCCGGCTCGAGGAACTAAGGAATCAGCGCGAATCGCTGCTGGGGTTGCTTGCCGAGCACTTGCCAGCATGGGAGGTGGAGCGACCACGGGGTGGGCTCACAGTCTGGTGCCGCCTTCCCACGCCGTGCAGCACCGCGTTGACTGTGCTGGCTCCCGACTTCGGCGTTCGCTTGGCGGCCGGCCCCCGCTTTGGGGTGGGTGGCGCCTTTGAGCACTTCCTGCGCGTTCCGTTCACCTTGCCTGCCGCACAGTTGGAGTTCGCCGTCGGTGCGCTCCGCGCCGCCCAGGACAAGCTGGACGCCTCGCCGCATCTCCGCCGAACCCTCAAGACAGAGCGGCCAGCCGCCGTCGCAGTCGCCTAGGCTGCCGGGCCCGCGGATCGAGCGGCCGCGCCCATGCGTTGCTTCGCCGTGTTGCTGCCGGGGCCCACCTGAACATGCGTGGTGGCTTTGGCCAGCCCGAACATCGGCATGCCGTTATACACCACTTCAATGCCCGACGCCGGCACCTGATACGTCTCGTGCCACACGCCGATGTCCCCGCTCCCGGCGATCTCCTTCATGAACTTCCGCCACGGCCCCAGATGTGGCGAGTCCTTGTCAGCGGCAAAGCGCCTGAGGTGCTCCGGGCTTTCCCAATAGCTGAGCATCACCGTGGTCCGCCCAAACCACTGCTCGCTCCCCAGGAGCCCCGCCTCAGGATGAGCGGCGAGGTGTTGCATCATGGCAGGCATGGCCGACGTTACCTGAGCGATGCGACCCATCTTCCACCACCTGTTGGCCCGCATTCCGATGAGGAAGACGGTTACTGTATCGCGCCCGATATCCGCGGTGAAGCGGCCGGGGAAGATGTCCTGTGCCATGAGAATCCTTCAGTTGGGGGGAACCGATGAGTTCGCGGAACCCTTGTTTTGGAACGCCGGTTTCGTAACGCCGGTTTCGTAACGCTGTTATAAAACAATGTTATGGAACACTTGAAGGTATGGCAAGACCCGTGATTCATGATCAACACGTCCAGGATCGGCTCCTGGCGGTTACGGCTGAACTGGTAGACCGCGAGGGGCCGGCCCGCGTCACCCTCCGCGATGTTGCCGCTGCCGCCGAAACGTCCACCACGGCGATCTACTCGCTCTTCGGCGGGAAAGCGCAACTGTTGACGGCCGCCGTCGACGACGGCTTCCGATCCTTTGGCGATTCCCAACGCGAGGCAGCCAAGGGCGGGTTGCTGGGATTGGGCCGCGCGTACCGCGCCTGGGCTCTGGAACATCCAGCCCTCTACCGCTTGATGTTCGGCGGGACCCTGGCCGCCTACGTAGATTGCAGCCCGACGCCGGAAGTCACCTCCGAGTCGATGCTCCCCTTAGTGGAGGCAGTGGTAGCCGCACAGTCGTCGGGCGCACTCCGCTCAGACGAACCCACACTCGTGGCCATGGCCATCTGGGGTCAAGTCCATGGGCTCGTCAGCTTGGAGCTGGCGCAAATGAACGATCCCGCCACCGACTGGGCGGCCATTTATGAGGCCGCCCTGGATTCTGTAGCTCGGGCCTGGGCGGCCTCACCGGACTCTTAGGCGTACACCTTCTCCAGGAATGCTCCCCAGGTCTTGGCCGTGAGTTCCGAATCGCCGGAGCCGCTGAACTCGTGCACCGTCATGCCTACCGGAGCGCCGAAAGCGTTCCTGCCGAAGAAGCGGTACATGGTGTCGGCAGTCCTGAGGCCCAGGAAGTTCTCGTTGGAAAAGTCCACTTCCCCGCTCAGCCGGCCCACGCCGTCGACGTCCACATCCACTGCAGTACCGGCGGCCGCGCCGTCTACGCCAAGGGCCCTCTTCAGCTGCACTAAACCATCCGGCGTCTGCGAAGACGGCGGCGCCTGAATGTCCGTGAAGACCACCGGCTTGCCGTCGAAATACCGCAGGTACTGACCCAGGGTGTGCAGGTAGAACTCGGTGTGCTTGCTGGCGCCGTCATACTGCTCGTCCCAGTTGTCGGCGAAGATCCCGCTGTGAACGTAGTGCAGCTTGGCGCGTCCGCCTTCCAGCGGTTCAAGGACGTGTTCCAGCTGGTTGAACCATCCGTCAGGACCGTCCATCCTGGACACCAAGTGGGTGGGGTATTCCTCAGTGGTGTTGACAGCGGGCCACTGATCCGTGGGGAACATCCAAGCCGGCGTGTCCTTAGTGACCGCCTGCCATACCCGCTCGGGAGTGCCCGGCAGTTCGACGTCCGCTTCGATTTCGAATTTCCGGTTGTCAGTCATTGCTTTGATCCTTTTCTGCTGATTGCTCCGGGGAGGCTTGGGTTGTTTTAAGTGCCGGGTGAAGCACGACGACGAGGCGGTGCTTGCGTGCACCGCCCGCCTCTGCGGCAGCACCGCCGTCGTGATACTTATCCACGAGGCGAGTCACCGCCACGCCGAGTTCCTCGGCGAACGCTGCACGTTCGGTGGCGGAGCGGAAAGTGATCTCGCCATCGATCGCGAAACTGGCCAGCTTCTTCTTGGCCAGTGCAGCACCGGCTATGAGCTTGCCCATCTCCTGCACGGTGCGGGAGGCCAGTGCCAGCAGCCAGAAGGCCGAAAACCGGTCAGAGAAGCGCCGGGGGTCCGGTGCCACAGAAGCGAGGGCGACGGGCGAGATCAGGTAGGACGCAGCCGTGGCACGCAGCACCCTCTCGGTGACGTTGCCTTTGCGCCGCTCCTCCACCAGCTCCACCAAGCCATGGCGTTCCAGGGCTTTGAGGTGGTAATTCACCTTCTGCCGGGGCAGCCCCACCTTCGCGGCCAGTTGCGTGGCGGACGCAGGTTCCACGAGCTCCCGCAGAATACGGGTGCGGATGGGGTCCAGCGAGGCTTCCGCCGCGGCCGGGTCCTCGATCACTTCGATGTCCAACATGCTTCAAGTATGCTTACCGACAACTTTTATTGTCAAGAACTTTTTTATCGTCGGAACTGGATGCGTTGTGAGGCCCGCTCTGCATGCTTTGTGCGCGACTTAGCGCGCAGAGCGGGCCTCGCAACGCCGGTAGAATTGCCAGGTGATGCAATCCCCCCTCCCCGTGCGTGACGGCGTGAACGCCACCCGCCTCCGCCTGCCGGACGAGGGGCCATGGACCACCGCCATGGACTACATGATGCACCGCTGGGGACACATCGACCCCCAAGGCATTGAGGACCGGTTCGACGCCGGCGAGATCGTAGGCGAGGGCGGAATTCCCCTTGATCGCAGCACCAAACTGGAGGACCACACCTTCATTTGGTACTACCGCACGCTCCCACCGGAGACACGGCTGCCCGTGGAAATCACCATCCTCCATCAGGACGAGCACATCCTGGTGGTGGACAAACCGCACTTCCTCCCCACCACGCCCGGCGGCACGTACATTCAGGAATCCGCGCTGGTCCGGCTGCGAAACCTGCTCAACCTCCCCGACCTCATCCCCATGCACCGACTGGACCGCATGACCGCCGGCCTGCTGCTGCTCTCCACCAACCCCGAGACCCGCGGCAAGTACCAGGTCCTCTTCGAGAAGCGCCAGGTCCAGAAGGAATACGAGTCCGTGTCCGCCGCGACGCCCGCCGCAGGTTATCCCGCCGTCGAGTTCCCAACAGTGGTACGCAACCGCATGACCAAGTCACGCAGTTATCTGCTCGCCGAAGTCATTCCCGGTGAACCGAACGCTGAAACGCGCATTGAACAGACAAAAACGTTCGACGCCGGAACTCACCAGCGCGCGCTGTACCGTTTGGAGCCTCACACCGGGAAGACCCACCAACTGCGAGTGCACATGGCGTCGCTCGGGCTGGGCATTGTCAACGATGCCTTCTATCCGGATCTGCTGGACAAAGCGCCGGACGACTACAGCAAGCCGCTCCAACTCCTGGCCCGTGGGATCCGGTTTGTTGACCCGATCACCAAAAAACCAGTGGAGTACCGCAGCCAACTCGAGCTCAGCGAAGCCCACGGCTGATTCCCCGAAACGTCAGTCCCCCGGGGTCAGGTGATCGAACACCAGGTTCGTCTGGGTGTTGGCAATAGCCGGATCCGATGCCAGGTGAACTGCGATGAAGTCCCGAAGTTCCGTGGGAGTTCCGCAGGCTACGTGCATGAGGAAGTCTTGGTCGCCGGCCAACAGAAACACGCTCTGGACGTTGGGCAATGATCGCAGGCGCTGACCGATGGCAAGCATTTTGTTGCGCGCTTGGGCGTTCACCCGCACCGAGATCAACGCGTAAACCAGCAGGCCCAGGGCTTCAAGATCCACCGATGCGTGGAAGCCGCGGATGATTCCCGCATCACGCAGCGCCCTGACCCGGCCCAAGCACGTGGAAGGCGCTATTCCCGCTTTGGCGGCGAGGACGTTGTTGGGGATCCTTGCGTCCGCCATGAGCTCCTGGAGGATCAAACGGTCAGTGTCGTCCAGCCGAACCCGGTTCGGCAGCGACCCCCGGGTACGGGTCGTGGGTGAATCTGGCACGAACCCACCTCCAATATTTTCCTGATCCTTCGAAATACTTGGCACAGCTTTGAGCTGGATTCTATCTTGAAGCGATTTGCAGAATCGACGAGGAGGTCGTTATGGGCGGTTTCGAAAAGATCCAAGAACGTGAGGGCGGGCTCAAAAGGCAGCTCACCTCACGGCAAATGACCATGATCGCGCTGGGCGGAGCGATCGGTACCGGTCTGTTCCTGGGGAGCAAATTTGCCATCGGCTTGGCTGGGCCCAGCGTCATCATCAGCTACGCCATCGGAGGCCTGATCGCACTCCTCCTCATGGGCAGCTTGTCCGAGATGACAGTGGCACACCCAACCTCAGGATCCTTCGGAGCTTTTGCCGAACACTACGTCAGCCCGCTGGCCGGTTTCCTGGTGAAGTACATGTACTGGTCCTGCATCGTGCTAGCCGTGGGAACTGAGGTGACCGCGGTGGGCGAATACATGAAACTGTGGTTCCCTGACGTGCCGTCACTGCTATGGGTGATCTTCTTCTCGGCGGTTCTCATCGGCGTGAACACCATGAACGTGAAGGTGTTCGGAACTCTGGAGTACTGGTTCTCCAGCATCAAGGTCTTCGCAATCATCGCGTTCATTGTGCTCGGCGCGTACATCGTCTTCGGCGCCCGCACGGAAGGCACTGGCTTCCAGAACTACACAGCCGAAGGCGGCTTCTTCCCCAACGGATTCTCCGGCACCTGGTTCGCGGTGATCGTGTCCATCTTCAGCTACCTCAGCATCGAGATGATTGCCATCGCCGCTGGTGAAGCCAAAGACCCGGCAACCGCCGTGAAGAAGGCTTTCCGGACCACTATCGCCCGGCTGTTGCTGTTCTACATCGTCACACTGGCACTGATCCTGGCAATCGCCCCCGTGAGCCAGATCCTGGCCGGGGGCAGCCCTTTCGTCACAGTCATGCAGAATCTGGGCATTCCCTTCGCGGACAGCCTTTTGACCTTCGTGGTGATCATCGCTGCGCTCTCAGCCATGAACAGCCAGCTCTACATTTCCACGCGAATGATCTTCAGCCTGTCCCGCAGCGGTGACGCACCGGCCGTATTTGGGAAACTCCGCTCCAACGGCGCCCCCGTGAATGCCTTGGTCCTATCCACGGCAGGAATCGCGATCGCCACTGTCGTCTACGCCATTTTCCCCGAAACTGCCTTCACCTTCATGATGGCCATTTCCATGTTCGGGGCCATGTTCACCTGGTTCATGATCTTCGTGACCCATTGGTTCTTCCGCCGCAGCATGAAGCGCAGCGGCACTGAACTCGCCTACAAGAACCGGTTCTACCCGGTGGGCACCATCCTCGGTGCGGTCCTCATGATTGCCATCGCCATCAGTACACTCGGCACCTCGGCGTTCAATATGACCTTGATCTTCGGCCTGCCGTCCCTGGCACTCGTCACGGTCCTCTACTACGTGGTGCAGCGCCGCAAACGTCAGGAATCGCCTGGTCAGGAATCCTCCGGCGAGGCAGCAAAAACACTCCGGAAGACCGCCGTCGTATCCTCCGAAAACAGCACGAACTCCACCACCTCAAGCGGGCTGTCCGACGCCGCGCCGGCGGAAGACGACGACGAGAACGATCTCACGGCGTCGAACGCTACCTCCGCAACCTGAGCGGGGTCCCACCCGTAAATTCCGGCGCTGATCGCAGGGAAGGCCACAGACCGGGCACCCAGTCCGGACGCCACTGCCAGGCTTTCGTGGAAGCAGGAGGCGAGCAGCGCCGGATCCCTCTGTCCCACGTGTCGGTTAGGTCCCACAGTGTGGATGACCCAGCGCGCCGGGAGCCTGAATGCGGAAGTCGCGACGGCGGAACCCACCGGCAGTCCGTCCGGCAGTTGCGTCCGCCTCAACTCGCGGCACGCCTCAAGCAATTCCCCGCCAGCGGCCCTGTGGATGGCGCCGTCCACTCCCCCTCCACCCAGCAAAGAGGAGTTGGCGGCGTTGACGATCGCATCAACAGCGCGGATGGTGAGATCGCCGTGCAGTATGTCGATTCGCATGGCCACAGTCTCACTCCGGAGCGGCAGACACGGCAAGTGCGGTACCTTGTGGCCATGGACATCATCGCCCCGGAAACATGGGGATCCGCGATTTACCTGTGGATCGTACCCATTGTGCTGGGCGACGCCATCTTCCCGCCCATCCCCTCCGAAATGGTGGTCATCACCGGCGGGGCGCTGGCAGCCGATGGCCACGCGAACTTCTGGCTCGTCCTTTTCCTTGCCGCGTTCGCGTCCTGGTTGGGCGACATGGCGGTGTTCATGCTGTTCAAACGGCGCATCAGCCATGTCCTGGATAGGTGGGCGTGGGGCCGCCGCGTCCACCGCGGAATCCACGAGGCCATCGCCAAAGCCGGCCGCTCCTCAACGTATGGCGCCATCATCGGCGCACGCTTCATCCCGGGAGGCAGGCTCGCCACCTCATCCGCGGCGGGAATTGCCAACGTCTCGGTACGCGGGTTCAGCCTGTGCGCAGGCCTTGGCGCAGTGCTGTGGGCCGTGTGGCAGGTGGGGCTGGGTTACTTCACCGGCTCCACCACCAAACTCCCGTTCTGGGCCAGCTCACTCATAGGAGTGGGACTGGGCCTGGTGATCGGCGTGGTGGTGGGATTGATCGTCACGCGGCGGCGCGGCAGCCGTTCCCCCGTGGACGAACCGTTCGACGCCGACAAACCCGGCGACGTGCCACAGCCCGAGTAGGTCCTTTAGACCGGTGCCCAGCGTCCGCGGCTGCGACGCAGCACGTAAAGGCTGCCGGTCAAAGCAACACGCTCGACGGCGTCACGCATCATGGCTGCCGACGTCCGGGCTTCGTCGTTCTCGCCCAAGTAATCGCGATCGTCAACTGTGAAACGGAGGCTGAGCTGGGGCACTCCGCCGACGATGTCCAGCTGGTTCGACTCCACGTGGTGGCGGGTTTCCAGCGCTTCCACCGCTGCGGCCATCACCGATTCAGGTGCGTTGCCCGGTTTGAGGCCAGTGATCTTCAACTTGGTCTGGAACGACGGCATCCCACTACCCTAACCTTCTCTCACATCCCGCGCCCTTGGATGCGGTCGTCAAGTTTTTGAGACAGGTCTCGTTGTTGTTTTTGGTTAGGCGGCCAGGGGTTGCTGGGCGCGGGTTTGGTAGTTGGTGTGGGCTTTGGCTGGTGGTATGCCGCCGGCTCGGCGGTTGG
>NZ_JAAOXO010000015.1:0-123339 GCF_011605365.1 Paenarthrobacter sp. MSM-2-10-13
ATGTCCTGATGGGGCAGCGCCGCACCCGCGCCGCCGTCGAAGCCCAGCGCACGGAAATCCCGGTGATGATCATCGACAGCCCCGAGGAAGCCGAACGCATCGTGACACAGGTGGTGGAGAACATCCAGCGCGCGGAACTGACCGAGGCTGACGAAGCGGACGCCTACCATCAACTATCCCTGATCGGCGTTTCAGCGGCAGCGATCGCCAAGAAGACCGGACGGAAAAAGACCACCGTCGAAGGAGCTTTGAAGGCCAAGGCATCCGGGGCCGGGTCCGCCGCCCTGGGCCGAGGATGGAGCATCGAAGAAGCTCTCATCATGGCCGAGTTCGAAGGTGACGAGGAAGCAACAGCTGAGTTGGAATCGGTCATCCAGGACGAACCCGACCAACTGTTCCACGTGGCCCAGCAGCTGCGGGACGAGCGCGAACGAGCAGCCGCGTTGGATGCCCTGATTGAGGGGCTGAAAGCCGAAGGCAAAGCCATTGTTGAGGACGCCGGAAACTACGGAGACGAAGAGAACCTCTTCGTCTCAGCAGCCAACCGCGCAGACGGAGAACCGGCAACCGACGAGGACGCCAACGCAGCCTATGTTTCAACCAACTACCGGGGCGAGCACACCGCAAAGCCTGTCATCGCTGGATGGAAGGAACTGGGATTCACAGCGAAGTATGAGCGCTATGACGGCGGCAGCAACGTCCAGAAAGGCCCCATGACCGACGAACAGAAGGCCGAGCGGAAAGCCCTGATCGCCAACAATAAAGCCGCCGAATCGGCAACCACGGTACGCCGGGAATTCGTCAAGAACCTGTTGGCGAAGAAGCAAGCACCGAAGGGCTGGCAGTACTTCACCGCACACGCACTCACCCACCACCCCGAAACGGCCAGCGGCTATGACGGCAAAGTGGCCGCCGAAATGGTTGGAGCAAAGTCCGAAGAGTCAGACCGGTGGGGATGGAACCCACTCCGGGATCACGTGGCCAAGTCCACGACACGGCCCGAGTTCTCACTCATCGCACTTGTTTGCGCCGGGTATGAGAAGACCATCGCCAAGGACTCATGGCGGTCACCCTCCCACACCCACCGGGACTACCTGAACCAGTTGGTCCTGTGGGGATATACCGCAAGTGAGACCGAACAAATGATCATCGACAGCGGCAAGCCGGTGGAGGAAACCGAAGCGGCATAAGAACCCCTTGCCGGGCGGAAACCCCCACCGCCCGGCAAGGCCCCCGGCCACTCGCCACGGTAGGGCAGGGAACCTTCCAAACGTCGGGCGGTCCGCCGCCCTGGGCGAACCAAAGCAGCCAATCACCAGCGACGGACCGCCAGTCCGCGCAACCAGGAAGACACCCACCAACGGGCCGCGCCACAGGACATCCCGGCTACTCGATCGACTCACCGCCGAGAAGCTATGTCAGACGCAGCACCATCCTTTCAGCTATGCTGGATCCAGATTTTCCTTTGCCGAGGAGCAGCGAAGGGCCGGTTCAACAACCGGCCCTTTTCTGTTTAAGTGGACATAGAAGTGTGGGCCGCGATCTCAATCGCGACCCACACTTCTATTCGATAGTTCTACTAGGCTGCGTGCTCGTCAGCCGGCACTTCCGGGTTCTCATCTGGCCGCTGGGAAACCATGTCAGCCATACGCTTGACCTCCGCACTGCTGATGCCAAGCCTCGCCGCAACGGCGGCTCTTCCTTCACCGGCAGTCAACATGGCCTGAACTCTTTCAGCGGCCGCGTGAACTGCGCTCTCTGCGTCTTTCTCTGCTCTGGCAATCAGGGCATCGGCCTTCTGCCGCGCGTCCGATCGAATGAAGTCCGCTTGCCCCTGTTGTTCGAAGAACTCCGCGGCCAGGTCGATCAGCTTTTCGTGACGTTCAGTCAACTCGCGCGCCTTTGCCCTGGCCTTCTCGCGTGCCGCCAACTGCTGTGCTGATTTCCGTGGTGCTGCCATGTCTTGGGTCCCTCCCCTTGGGTGATCTGCGAACCAAACCTAACGGCTAGCGCCGGGCTGGGTTCACAGCCGGCGGCTCGCGCCGCAATGGTCCTCGCTTACGCTCGGGCTGGCCGTGCCCGGGCTGCCCCCACGTGGACAGCTCCGAGATAAGGACGGTCTCTCCGCTGCCCACCCGGGGATAACCCGGGCAGCGGTTCTACACAATCGAACGAACCGTGGATAACGAAAAGCATGTTACCCACCGCCCATTCTCATGTGCAGAACCGCATCAAAACCTTGATGGCCCGATCTTACCCTTTTTCGCCCTGTTCCATTGAGCCCCGCTCGCAAGCTCCCATCAGCCAATTCCACAGACCCAAAAAGACCAATATCTGTCACACCTCATGCATCATCGATAAGTGAGGCCGTTTCGCGAGTATGCTGGGTTTCGTGATGACCGTGCACAAGCTCAGTGCCGGCGACGGATACACGTACTACACACGTGAGGTCGCCAGTGGTGATGAGCTGCGCGCAGGCAACCGCGAGCTGGGCGATTACTACACGGTGGACGGCAATCCTCCTGGCCAGTGGGGCGGGGGAGGATCCTCCCATCTGGACGTTTCCGGTGAGGTCACCGAAGCGCAAATGGCCGCACTATTCGGTGAAGGATTGCACCCGAATGCAACCGCCATCTTGGAGTCTGACCCCAAAGCGGACGTCTCCCTGGGACAGAAATACCGTCAGGCCAACCAGAAAGACAACGAACTTCAAGCACGCATCAACCGGGCCACCGGCGACTACAAACGCATGAACCACCGCGAGCCTGACGCGGACAACCGACGCCTGATCCGGACCAAGGAAGGCGCTCAGTACTTCCGCGAGCTCAACGGACGCAACCCCGCCGACAAGGAAGAACTGGGCAAGTTCATCACCGCCCAGACCAAGCCAGCAGCGCAGACAGTCGCCGGGTACGACCTCGTCTTTGCACCGGCAAAATCGGCATCAGTTCTATGGGCCATTGGCGGCGATGAGGCACGCAAAGAGATCGAAGCGGCCCACAATGAAGCCATCGAAGAGACCATGCGTTACCTCGAACAAGAAGCCACCTTCACCCGACGTGGACGCAACGGCGTACGCCAAGAAGACGTGGACGGCGGCCTGATCTACACCAAGTTCCGTCACTACGACTCCCGCAACGGAGACCCGCAGCTGCACGATCACATCGTGGTCTCCAACAAGGTTCTTGGTGCGGACGGTAAGTGGTCAAGCCTCGACGGGCGGCTGCTTTACCAGTTCAATGTGGCTGCCTCCGAGATGTACAACAGGGTGGTCATGGAGAAGATCTGCACCCGCCTTGGTGTCGGTCTGAAGGAACGCAAAGTCAACGGTGATCGCCCGGTGATCGAGATCGCCGGTGTCGATGTTGCTGCCATCGAAGCGGCATCTTCCCGACGTGCCGGCATCAAGCCGGTTCTCGATGGACTCACGGCAGAGTTCACCGAAAAGCACGGCTATGCGCCAAACAAGAAGCAGCTGATTGCCCTTGCCCAGCAGGCCACCCTGGACACGCGCCCGAGCAAAAAGGAAGCACGCCAGCTCTCCGCCCTGGTAGACGAATGGATGGATGAGCTTGGCAGCATTCCCGGCGTAGTCGTCGGCCCTGCAGCAGTAGAGAAGGCACGCGAACACCGGCATGATGCACGTACCGAGGACGCCCAGGGAGACCACCTTCCATGGATGGTTGCCCACGCTGACGAGATCGATCCGGCCATTGAAGCCGAAGGCGTCATAGCGCGTCTGGAGCAGAGCCGGGGAGTGTGGGGCGAGCACCACATCAGGGCAGAAGCAACCAGGCGACTGGGGTCACGGCTCGGTGAAATGCCCATCCCCAAAGCACTCCTGGAACAGGTCACAGCACGCGCGACAGACCAGTTCTCACTGCGCATCACACCCCAAACGCCTACCCCCGAGATCGACGCACTGCGCCTGTCCAACGGTGCATCAAAGTACGGCAAACCGCACTCCACCCTGTACACCTCGGCGGGGATCCTCCACAGCGAAGACCGGCTACTGACAGCGGCGCAAAGCGTCGTCATTCCCGCAGCAACAGTCGATTCATTCGACGCGGCATTGGCACGCCAGGAGAAGACGTTCGACGCCGGACAGTTGCGCATGGCCAAAGAGTTTGCGTGCAGCGACCGGCTGTTGCTCGTCGGCGTTGGCCCGGCCGGAGCCGGAAAAACCACGGCACTCAAGCTCGCAGCGGACACCATCAGGAAAGCAGGCGGACGGGTCTTCGGACTTGCACCCACCGCCGTGGCCGCCGCGGTGATGGGAACCGAACTCGGAGCCACGGCAACCACCATTGACTCCTTCGTGCTCGCCCACACCAAAGGCTCCAACGATGAGAAGAACACACCCAAACCGGGCGACGTGATCATCATCGATGAGGCCGGAATGGTCGGCACCCAACGGTTCGCCGCAGCGGTCACCATCGCAGAGCAATACGGCGCAGTGGTCCGTGCACTCGGTGATGACCAGCAGCTTTCAGCAGTGGGCTCCGGCGGCGCACTGCGCTTGTTGAAGAACACCGTCGGAGCAGTTCACTTGGAGGATCTGCACCGGTTCCGGAACACTGACGGGACAGCGAACGAAGCAGAAGCAGTAGCCACACTGGCCCTCCGCGAACCGCCTGTTCATGGAGTCGACGACCCGTGGACGTTCTACCGAGAGAACCGCCGCGTCGTCGGTGGTGACGCGGCGACCATGACGTCCCAGGTGTTCGAGGCATGGCAGAAAGACACCAACGCCGGCAAGCACTCCATCATGATGGCGTTCGACAATGCCACCGTCGCTGAACTGAACGCCCGCGCCCAGGCGTACCGGATCGCCACCGGGGAACTGGACTCCACGACCCCCGCAGCCCTGCTGCGCGACGGGCTGACCGCCCGTGCCGGGGACATCATTGTCACCCGTAAGAACAACCGTCGCTTGGCCACCAACAGGGGCAAGGACTTCGTCAAGAACAACGACGTGTGGAATGTTCTCGGTGCCCACGAGGACGGTTCCTTGACCGTCCGGCACCATGGCCACCAAGGCACCGTCACCCTCCCCGCAGATTACGTGCGGGACAACACGATGCTCGGATACGCGGCAACCATCCACCGCACCCAGGGCGTCACGTGCGACACCGTGCACGCCCTGATCAGCTCCGGACTGTCCCGATCCCTGGCCTACGTCGCAGCTTCCCGCGGCCGATACTCCAACAAGCTCTACGGCATCGTGGGCGACGGGGAGTCCATGGAGGACGTACTGACAGCCGTGGCCGCCAACCACGACGGCAACCTCACCGCGCACGAACAGATGGACGCCGCCCGCGCCCAAGCACGGTCGCTGCCGGAAATGTCCGAGCAGTACAGAGACATTGATGTCCAAGCCAACGAGCTGCGCATGGCGAACATCGCCCGCCGCGAACTTGGCGAAGGAGTAGCAGGGGCGTTCACGAAGTCCACCGCCTGGGGAGCAGTCTCCACGCACCTGCGCGCGGCCGAGAACGAAGGTTTCAACCTCGTCACCTTGCTCAAAGACAGCGTCAATGAGGAAGACTTCGGCGCATCCGCGGATCCCGCAGCGGTGCTTGCTTGGCGGGTTGAGGACCGCCTTGACCGGTGGCGTTCACGCGCGGCCGATCCCGGCCGCCGGCCCCTGGAGTCAATCACCGATGAGGCGCTGGAACGGCTCGACCGTCGCGCAGTCAGTGAGCTGATGCGTGCCAAAGCCGAAGCAGCACGCACACCTGGTGCCGAGACTCCGGACCGCAAAGACCTTGCCCGCAACTGGATGGCCGAACGGAAAGATACTCCGTGGCAGCGGCGCCTCCATGGCCACCTCAGCGACGACGACCTGGCCACACGCCTGCGCGCTGCACAGCAGCAAGGACGCACGGACACGACCATCAACGACCCCGCGGCCGCGCGTAAAGCACAATGGCTGGCATCGTCGCTGCACAAGGAACAATCCCTCCGCGAACTGATGGCCCCCGAAGCGCGGGCCGATGAAACCTACGAACGTGGCGCCCTGAGTAACTACCGCCGGGACGAAACTGCGCCCAAGGTTGAAGCAGCCGCGCAAATCCACCGGAGGATCCGCGCTGAAATCGAACTGCGCCGTCAACTGCCCGCACCCGTCGGCGCGGAACCAGCAGCTGACCGGTTGCCGGCATGGATGGCACCTGCCGACGTCGCAACCCACGACGACACCCCGGCTCTGTGGCGGAAGGAACTTGCCGCGCGCCGGGAGATCATGGCCACCGAAGTCACCCGGCTTGGTGCCCAGCTCACGGCCGAACCTCCAACCTGGGCAGCTGCCCTTGGACCGGTTCCGTCCGATCCTGCACGACAGGAACAGTGGCGGCAGCTCGCCGTGGAAATCTCCACCTACCGTGACATGTACCGGATCCCGGCCATCGAAACTGCCCCAGTCCCCGCAGACCACCAAGACAAGGGTCTCGGGTCGGAACTGACTGCGCGGGTCACTGCCATGCACAAGTACACCGCCCAGACCACCAAGGAACCGTTGTCGGGCGCTGATGCATCACTTATGGCCGAAGCCGCCCACGTCGAGGCCGCCGTGAAGGAAACCCCAACGCCGGCAGAAGACGTCGTGGACGAACTACAGCAGGCCCGAGGCGCGGAAGCCCAGCTCAGCCCAGCACAGGAACGCGCCGAACGCATGGCCGCGCTTGCGCGTAAGGTTCGCGAGAACCGTGCCAAGCGCCAAGGCAAAGAACCAGAGAACCGGAACTCAGAAGCCGTTAAGGAAGCCCTGGAACAGATCAAGGCCCGTCGTGCTGAAGAACAAGCGCGGCGTGACCAACCCCGGCGTGACGACGACCAGGCGCCACGCCAGGATCGAGGACCCGGGTTCGGTCGCTAGGGAACCACCTTGCACAGGATCAGCAAGCTGGGTGTCGGCAACCGCGGGAGCCAGACAGCTGCGCCAGGTGCTCAGAAAATGTCAGCCGGCTATTCCGATCGCAGTATTTGGGCGCGGAAGGATTCCTCGCCTCGAATCCGAGCTGCTGCCCAGCGATGATTGCCGTCGACGAGAACCGTCCGGCCATCCCGGAGCTCAACAGCGAGTGGGCCTTGAGCTCCCCACGATGAGGGTTCTTCGTCGAAAGTGCGGTCTGCCACCTCCAGGTAGAACTGCAGAACGTCGCGTCTCACAACGCCCTGAATGCTCGCATCTATCAAGGTCAGAGGTACTTCACCGGGTGCATCCAGTGCAACTCGTCCCCGCGCCCATTCCGAAATTAACGAGGAAGCTTCCTGGTCATCAAAGACGGAGGCCTGTGGCAGGCCGAACTCGCTGGTTGAAATCAAGTGGAGGCCCTCGTCGGCATCCCATCCGGCTAGAGCACTGATATCCATCATTAGTCCTCGAGTTCCTCCGGAGGCCCAAACATGCTCATTTGAGAAGCGTTATAAGTCTCTTCAGGAGTGGGCAGATGCAGCCTCTGTCTGGGTGTCCCATCGCTTCTGGGCTCCTTGGCGGCTGATACCGAATGCCCTGCCGATTTTCTCCCAAGAGATGCCTTCTGCCCGGGCAGAGGCCACGGCGTCATCGAGCTGCGCCTCAATCTTTTTGAGGTCTTGGCCGAGGGCCCGGATGGTGTGGAGGGACAGGTCCGGAGCGACGTGTCGAAGCCAGCGTTCCTGAAAGAGCGGTTCCAGGTCCTCCCGGTCACTGACATAGCTAGGGTCATCGCTGGAAGGATCGCCCGCGTACAGGCGTCCCGCCGCAAAATCCTCGTCGGCCGGGTCCCAGACCCGCGTCCACAGCGGATCCAGGATCACATGTTTACGGAATGGTTCGCAGCTGCAGGCGACCTTCCAGCCGACCACCTGAGACGGCGGCCGCCACTGGCGGCTGTCTGGATCGTCGTTCTCCCAGACCGTCTTGCCTTCCGGTGTCAGCAGGCTGATCTGCATATGCGTCCCGCCGGAGCCGTACATGCCGTCCGCGAACACACAGACAACATAGCCTTCATGGTTGCTTCCCTCGGCAAACCAGCCCATTGTGCTTCCCTCCATCGGTCTCCGGTTGCTACAGTGACAGTATGCATTGACGCAACTAAAGTTGCCAATGGTCTAACGCAGATGCAACTTTACTTGTCATAATCGCGGTTATCGGCGTCCGGGAATCGAGTCGAACAGCTGCAGGCACAGGGCGGGCGCCCGGCTTATGAATCGTCCCGCCCAACGCTGTTGCTCGAGCACATTCATGGACCCGACGCCATCACTGGGTCGCGACCGGTGAATTTACGATGCCAGAGCATTGTCGATGTTATTGGCTGGCGGCCAGCATCTGGAGATTCTCCGGGGCCAGGACGTGATCGAGTGCCATGATGGCCGCGCCGGTGATGCAGGCATCGGCCCCTGTCCGGGCTGGGACGATGGATAGGTTCTGCGTGGCCAAGGGCGTTGATCGGGCGTAGACAACTTCCCGCATCCCCGCTATCAGTTGTTCTCCAGCCTCAGCCATGGAGCCTCCGATCACAATAATGGAGGGGTTTAGAAGGCTCACGCACATATTCAGGACTTCCCCGATGTCCCTCCCCGCTTGGCGCGTGATCTGGCTGGCGAGCAGGTTTCCCTGACGGACAGTTGCCATGACGTCTGTCGTGCGGGACGTCCACACGGGCAGAGCGCAGGGCGCGGGCCACGGCGGGGCGGCCTGCGATGGCCTCGAGGCATCCGATATTGCCGCGACGGCAGGCAATCCCGGCGGCCCTGTTGACGGCGATGTGCCCCACGTCGCCGGCGGTGCCATATTCTCCGCGCTGCAACTGTCCGCTGCTGATGATTCCCGATCCGATGCCTGTGGCTACTTTGAGGAACAGCATGTTGTCCGTGTCCGGCCAAGATACCGCCCGCTCGCCCAAGGCCATGATATTGACGTCGTTATCCAGAGAACGGCGACGTCAAAGGTGCGTTGAACATAGCTTGGGAACGTCGAAACCGTCCCAGCCGGGCATGATGGGCGGCTGGGAGGGCTTCCCCGTCGAGTGTTCGACTGGCCCTGGCAGGCCAATGCCTACCGCGATCAGCCCCTTCTGGCTTGACCGCCGCCGACGACCGTCACCCAGCTAGCGACACGCAGAGCCAGCTGCTAGGCGTGATTACGTCAGGCTACGTTTCCGCAAGATCTGTTCGCCGATTCGTCTCTCGGGCCCGCGGGTTGCCTTACCAGTTCTGATGTTCGCGGGTCAGGCCGAAGGGCACGGCATCGCTAAGGGCGACCGTGAATGATTTGTAGTCATGCCTCGTTACCAGGATTCCTTGGCGCCCTTGATGCAATGCCCGCGTCCTCGCGACAGCCACGGCTTCGTCGAGCCCGCGTTCCATGCCGGCACGGTCGGTTGCGATCACGGTGATTGGCAGGTCAATGGTTCTTTGCATGGTCCAACTTTCTCGTGTCTCGATTGTGAGGCGCGCTCTCGCGGGCCGCCGCTGCCTCTGACCGCCCCCGGCACCTCTAGCAAGCTCATCCTTGCCCTGCCAACCCGCTGGTGGCTGCCCCTCGATGAAGCTCCGTAAGCGCCTGTGCCAGCAAGGGAAACGCATGTGCCCTTGTTTCTGGACGCAGACCGAGGTTGATCCGCACGCGACCGGGGACACCGAAGCACGCATTCCCCGGCGCCACAAGGAGGCCAAACTCCTCCGCTATGCTGCCGCACCACGCATCCACGTCGGGAACGTCCACTTCGGGAAAAACGGTCGTGCCGCCGTCGGGCACCGTGAGCCGAATTCCGGGCACCCTGTCGCACAGGGCCGCGAGTTCGACGTAACTGTCGTAGACCAATGATTTGGCACGGGACAACAGCGCTTCGCTGTTGTCCAGCGCCACCTTCCCGATCACCTCAGTTGTCACAGCAGGCGATCGGGACGTCCAGCGCTGGAGCGAGCGCACGTCATCAACAACCATTGTGGGTCCCGCCGCCCAGCCCAAGCGGAGTCCCGGAAGACCGTAAACCTTGGACAGGCTTCCAACCGAAACGCCGTTAGGCACCAAAGCGGCAACGGCCGGTGGTATCTCCTGGACTCCCAGCGGCAGCCCGCGATAGACCTCGTCAACGACCAGAAGCCCGCCAACGCTGGCCAGTTTGGTGGCGATCTCGGTCAGCATATCGGCGGTCAATACTTCTCGGACCCAACGCCTTCCTGTCCCTCGCCCGCGAAAACTACCGCAACAACGCACCCAACCTCCGCGACCTCACGGACACGCTCACCTACCCGGGCTTCTGGAAATTTGCTGCCGAAAACATTCCCGCGACGCTTCAGCAGGTCCGCACTGCGGTCAGCAAGAAAGCCTTCGTGGAGGAAGCCCGCAAATTCGTGCCGGCCATCGAATCAGCCGACGTGGTCAAGGGCGTGCGCGGGATCCGCGCGCAGGCCCTCAACGCGGACGGAAGCCTCGTAGACGACTTCGTCATCCGCTCCACAGGGCGACTCGTTCAAGTCCGCAACGCACCCTCCCCCGGGGCCACGGCTTCCCTCGCCATCGCCGAACACATCGTTGAAGAAGCCCTCGCGCAAGCGGGATAGGAATAGGAGACGGGGTGTACCGATTCCTGAGCTGGTCCGCCCATGGCTATCGCGGACCGTGACCAAAAATGGCCGAGGGCCGAGAATCTCGGCACCCGGCACTACTAGGTTTAGGTACACCCCAACCTGACGTCGGGGCGCCTGACGTGGGAAGACTTGCCCCGTAGGTGGAGCTCCGGCCTGGTTCTCAGACACCTGACGAACCGCAGGAGGTGACATCACCCGCCCCTTCGCTAAGCGACTTCCATCAAGACCTGATTCTTCGGACTATTTTGATAGTTCTCGGGCTACCGCAGCTCGGTTTCCTGCCCCTCCAACTGTCAGGGTGGGATCTGAGAACATCATGAGCCACCGTCAACAATGCGGAATTTCGCGCTATTCTGACGCCAGACCGGCGCCGCAACTTGCCCGCGCTCCCCGTCACCCTGTCCAACGCTGCTCTAGGGCGAGGCGACCTCAGAGAAACTTTTACGGGCAAGGCGTGCGGGAACCCTCACACGGCTCCTGCTTCGTGGCATTACCCGATAGCTACTTGACCGAATATCCATTCTCGGCGTTGCCGTGGCCCCGTGGCGGGGAACGGCGGCCGCCTCTATCGGGAACCGATTAGTGAAGCATCGTCTTCAAAGTGTATTCAGCGCTTCCACGGGGGTCTCGGTACCAGATGACCACCCTGCATTTTCTTCCGGCACAAGGATCAGGTCGAGGTAGCCCTTGAGGATGCCGGGCACGTCCACGGTGTCAGGATTGAGGAGCCACTCGGTTTGAATTCCTTCCCATAGAGCCACGATGGTAGGGCCCGCGACATCTGGGTCGACGCCCGGCCGAAGCCGGCCAATGCTCGCGAGGTACCGCAGCTCCCCACTGTATTCCTTCCGAAGCCGGGCGAAGCGTTGGACGAAGTAGTTACGGGCCGGGTGGTCCTCAGTCGTGGCTTCTCCGGAGAGGACGGAGTAGAGCTCTACGAGGTGGGGAATCCGCTCATTGTGTTTCGCCTGCCGCACGATGGTTTCGGCAAACCGCTCCCGTGTGCCCGGGGTGCTCGTGGAGATCCGGTCGCGGTACTCGAGCACCGCCACGAGCAGCTGAGCCTTGGTGGGGAAATGGTGGAGGAGTGTGGTCTGGTTGATCCCTGCCCGGTCCGCGACGTCCTGGATGCTGCCGCCGTTGTAGCCCCGTGACCCGAAGACCTCTACGGCGGCTTCAAGAATTTGCCGTTGGCGCTCAGCGGTCTTGGCGTAGGGGCCGCGCGGGCCTGAGCGTGCGTTCGCCTTCTTAGTCATGGAATCCAGTCTAGTTTCATTAAAAACTGAGCATCCACTCAGCTTTTGTGTTAGCCTTGTCACGTCGGGCCGCACGGCCCCGGCGCCGTGTCCGCGGCGCTGACCATAACGAAGTGGGACTCATGCCATCTCTGACACGACGACAACTCCTTTGCGGTGGACTCGGCGCCTCCGCCTTTGCCCTTCTCACCGGATGCGCCACTCCGGGCACTGTTTCCGTCAATGCCGCACCTGCCATTCCTGCGGCCAGTACCGGTGAGAAGGTGACACTCACGTACTGGTCTTGGCTCAAGAATGTTCAGAAGGTCGCCGATATCTGGAACGCGAACCACCCCAATGTCCAGGTTGAGACGGTCTGGATCCCCAGCGGCAACCGTGGTGGGTACTCCAAGCTTTACGCCGCGCTAGCGGCGGGCGGCGGCCCTGACCTAGCGCAGGTTGAAATGCGTACCGTTCCTGAGTTCATGCTCGTCAACGGGCTCGTGGATCTCTCGCGCTACGGTGCCCGTGAATACGCACACCTTTATGACCCCGCACTTTGGAGCCAGGTGAGCTTCTCCGGGGGCGTCTACGGCATCCCCCAGGACTCGGGGCCGATGGCCACGTTCTACCGCCCCGACGTCCTGGCCAAGGTAGGCGCGGCGGCACCGGTGACTTGGGAGGAGTGGGCAGCCGTTGGGAAGGAACTCCGCGGTGCCAACGCCTACATCGACTGCTTTTCTCTCGCGGACACCTCCTACTTCGTCTCTTTCGCCGCACAGGCTGGCGCTTCCTGGCTGCGCCCAGCCGAGGACGGATGGGTCATCAACATGACCGACGACTCAACGCTGAACGTCGCGCGTTTCTTTGACCGGGCAATCGACGACGGCATCGTCACCACCGCCTATGGACCCTTCACCCCCGGCTGGTACGCGGCGGCTGCGAAGGGGGAGCTCGCGTCGCTCACGAGCGGCAGCTGGGCCGATGCCCTTGTGCAGAGCGTCAGCGGCGGAGCGGGCAAGTGGCGCGTGGCGCCCATGCCCATTTGGGACCCCAGAGGGTATGGCTCAAGCTACCTCGGCGGCTCCACCGCGGCGGTCCTGGCTAACAGCAAGCACCCCCGCGAGGCCCTCGAGTTCGCTGTCTGGATGACGTCCACGCAGGCCGGCATCGACGCCGAGATCGCCAACAGTGGCATCGGATGGTCGCCCGTGCCGGGCATCATCGGTGCAAAGCGCGAGAGGCCCTCCGACTTTTTCGGGGGGCAGAACTACAACCAGGACGTGATCGTGCCGGCGAGTAAGTCGCAGAACATGGACTGGTCTTGGTGGCCCGTCACCACGCAGTCTTTCAACATCCTGGGCGACGGGTTCCGCCGTAAGGCATCGGGCACGAGCCTAGTCGACACCGTAGCAGCCGCCGAGCAGCAGATCATGACCGCCTTCAGGAACAAAGGTCTGACGATTAGGAAGGAGCAGGCATGAGCGCCACGGCAGATACCGCACAAGCACATCCGTCAGCAGTCCAGCGGGAGGGGCACGGACGGGCAAGGCAGCAGCGCCGCGTCGTCACCCGTGCACCCTGGATACTGCTCGCGCCCTTCCTGGCGCTCTTTGCCCTCACGTTCATCTTCCCGATCATCGCTGCTGTCGGTTCGAGCTTTACGAAAGTGACCCGCAGTGGCCTCTTCGGCGAGACGGGCGTCCACTCCGGGTTTGCGGGGTTCGAGAACTATGCCCGCGCCCTCGGGGACGGTAGCTTCCTCGCCTCGATCGGCCGCGTACTGCTCTTCGGCGTGGTCCAGGTTCCTGTCATGATCGCCCTATGTACAGTCCTTGCGCTCCTGCTGGAGTCGGCCTCGGCTAAGTGGCCCGGGTTCTTCCGCGCGGCCTACTTCATGCCGTACGGCGTGCCGGGTGTCATCGCGACCATTCTCTGGTCTTTTCTCTACGTCCCGGGCCTGAGCCCGCTCGTGGACGCTGCCACGTCCGTAGGCCTCACCGTGAACTTCCTCGGCCCGGACACCGTGCTGTGGTCCATCGCCAACATCGTTACGTGGAGCTACACGGGCTACAACATGCTCATCGTCATAGCCCAGCTTAAGTCGATCCCCGGCGAGATATATGAAGCTGCGCGCGTGGACGGTGCCGGGCCCTTCCGTGTCGCGTGGACCATTCAGCTGCCGCTTATCCGGCCCGCTCTCGTGCTCACAACGGTGTTCTCGATCATCGGCACGCTTCAACTTTTCGCCGAGGCGCAAGTCCTTCAGACTGTGGCTCCGGCCGTCGACAGCCAATACACCCCGAACCTCTCCGCCTACACCACTGCCTTTGCATACAACGACTACAACGTCGCCGCAGCCCAGGCCGTGCTCATTGCCCTCGCGGCCTTCATCCTCTCCTTCACCTTCCTCCGGTTCACGAACAGGAAGTCCTCATGACTGCCACTCCCAACCTTAGCCGGCCCCAGAGCGTCGCCGGGGAGCCACCTGTGACGCGGCGCCGACGCCCGGGCTCCACAACGATTCTTGTCACGGGGCTGCTTGTCGTAGCCGCGCTCTACTTCCTGGTCCCGGTCTATTGGGTGGTGGTCGCTGCGACCAAGACCAGCGGAGACCTGTTCGCGACCAACGGTTTCTTGTTCGCGCCTAATTTCGTCCTATGGGACAACCTGGCGAACGTCCTCTCCTACGGGGACGGCGTCTTTGTGCGCTGGTTCCTCAACTCAATTCTGTATGCAGGGGTTGGCGCATTGGCCGCGACGTACTTCGCCGCTGCTGGCGGCTACGCCTTGGCCAAGTACAACTTCCGGGGCAACAGTCTCATCTTCGGGCTCGTCCTCGGAGGCGTCCTCGTCCCCGGCACCGCCACAGCCCTGCCCCTGTTTCTGTTCTTCAGCCAGCTCGGCATCGCCAACACGTACTGGAGCGTCCTGTTGCCCTCACTCGTCTCGCCGTTTGGCCTGTTTCTGTGTCGGGTTTATGCGCAGGCAACAGTGGATCCGGCGCTGTTGGAGGCTGCGCGAATCGACGGCGCGGGCGAACTTCGCATCTTCCACTCCGTGGGGCTGCGGGTTCTCACTCCCGCCCTGGTGACGGTGTTCTTGTTCCAGCTCGTGGGCATCTGGAACAACTACTTCCTGCCGCTGGTGATGCTCTCCGACTCGAAGCTGTTCCCCATCACGGTAGGTCTGAATAACTGGCTTAGCCAGGCAGACCGGCTCCCGGAGTTCTACCAGCTGACCACCGGCGGCGTACTGCTGTCTGTCATCCCGCTCGCCATCGCCATGATCGTCCTTCAGCGCTTCTGGCGTGGAGGCCTCACAGAAGGAGCCGTCAAATGAGCCCCCGTCCAGCGGAGGCCACAGCCTCCACCGCCTACGTCACCGACCCGGGCCCGGGAGAAGGACGGCGAGAACCGGCCCGTTCCTGGCTTCACACCGACGCCCCGTCCCTGTCCCTCGACGGGCAATGGCGATTCCGACTCCTCAAGGGAGTCCCCGGAACACCCGGCGGGCGTGGGGTGCTGTCCCCGGGGGAGGCCGCGGAGGCGATGGCCGCTGCGGAGTACGACGACTCTTCGTGGGAGTCGCTGACCGTACCCTCCCACTGGGTGCTCCAGGGCGACGGATCGTACGGCCGCCCGATCTACACGAACGTGCAGTTCCCGTTCCCAATCGACCCGCCGTTCGTCCCCGACGAAAACCCCACCGGGGACTATCGCCGTACGTTCGAGCTGCCCGACGGCTGGAAGGCCGACGACACAGGCGGCGAGAGCCGCGTCGTCCTGCGCTTTGACGGCGTCGAATCCCGGTACAAGGTATGGGTCAACGGCACAGAGATCGGATGGGGCGCCGGAAGTCGCCTCGCCCAGGAGTTCGACGTCACCGACGCCGTCAGCACAGGTACCAACACCATCGCAGTCCGCGTCCATCAATGGTCCGCTTCCAGCTACCTCGAAGACCAAGACCAGTGGTGGCTGCCGGGAATTTTCCGATCGGTGACCCTCTTGTCCCGCCCGGTCGATGGCATCGAGGACGTGTGGCTCCGGACCGGCTACAACGACGGGGCGGGGACCCTGGAACCGGAAGTGAAAGCGCCGGCATCGTCGTACCCTGTTCGCCTCCGCGTACCCGAGCTCGGCATCGACGTCGAGTGGGCCAATCCCGGTGATGTTGCACCGGTACCTGTTTCTGCCGTCGAGCCCTGGACCGCCGAAACCCCGCGGCTCTACGATGCGACCGTGGCCAGCAAGGCCGAGACGGTGTCACTGCGGATCGGCTTCCGCACCGTAGAAATCGTGGGAGACCAATTTCTGGTCAACGGACGCAAAGTGGTGTTCCACGGTGTCAATCGCCACGAGACCCACCCCACGCTCGGCCGCGTCTTCGACGAGGACTTCGCCCGCGAGGACCTCGCGCTCATGAAGCGCTCCAACGTCAACGCAATCCGTACCAGCCACTACCCGCCCCACCCGCGACTGCTCGAACTCGCAGACGAGATGGGCTTCTGGGTAATCCTCGAGTGCGACCTCGAAACGCACGGGTTCGAGCGGCACGGCTGGGCCCGGAACCCGAGCGACGAGCCGATGTGGCGCGAGGCGCTCCTTGACCGGATCGAACGGACCGTGGAGCGGGACAAGAACCGACCCTCGATCGTCATGTGGTCCCTCGGCAACGAGTCCGGCACAGGACAGAATCTCGCCGCTATGTCCGCGTGGGTGCATGCACGGGATGCGGGCAGACCAGTCCACTACGAGAACGACTACGCCGGCGCGTACACCGACGTGTACTCCCGCATGTACGCGACACTGCCCGAGGTGGAAACGATCGGACGCGACAGCGACACCACACCGCTGCTGGGCTGCTCCCCTGCCGAGGGGGCGCGGCAGCGGACCAAGCCGTTCCTTCTGTGCGAGTACGTCCACGCAATGGGCAACGGGCCCGGGAACATATCGCTGTACGAGGACCTCGTCGCGAAATACCCGCGGCTGCACGGCGGGTTCGTCTGGGAGTGGCGCGACCACGGTATCGCCGCCCGCACTGCGGACGGCACCGAATACTTCGCCTACGGCGGCGACTTCGGCGAGGAAATCCATGACGGCAACTTCGTGCTCGACGGCCTCATCCTCTCCGACTCCATGCCCTCGCCGGGACTGTATGAGTTCAAGACCGTCGTGGCGCCCGTGGGACTTGCCTTTGACGGGCTCGAGCCGGGCGGCAAGCCCTGTGTACGGGTGACAAACCTCCGACACAGCGCGGATCTGGGAGACCTGCTCTTTCGCTGGCGGATCGAGGACAACGGCGAACCAGTCGCCTCCGGTGAGCTCGCCGTCGAGGGGCTCGACGGTAGTCCACTCGCCCCTGGCGCCTCGGCCGCCGTCCCCCTTCCAGTGTCCGCCGAGGGATGCACTGGAGAGGTATGGGTGACCGTCGAGGCGGTCCTCGCTCAGGATGCCGGGTGGGCCCCTTCCGGGCACGAAGTCGCCTCAGCACAGGGCCGTCTCGCGTCGCCCGCGAAGCGCCCGCTGCCGTCCGCAGCCGGGCTCCCGGGCGGAAATTGGCCGCAGGGAGAAGGCGCCGGGCTACTGGAGCTCGGGCCGGCAGTCTTCGATGAAGGACGGCTCGTTAAGCTCGCTGGCCTCCCTGTGGATGGGCCCCGGCTTGAGCTGTTCCGGGCGCCCACGGACAATGACCGCGGCGAATCCCGGGGCGGCTACATCGACACCGACCCTTGGGTGCCAGACGCAGACGGCATCCCGGGCGTAGGAGCTCCCGGGCCGTCGTCGGCAGCGCGTTGGCACGCGGCCGGTCTGGACCGGCTGCACGGGCGTGTTGAGGCAGTCGAAGTGCTTGATGACCGCGCCCTCCGTGTACGCACCCGGTACGCCGCGGCGGACCAGGTGCGCACCGTCACCGTCGAGGAGCAATGGATTCTTGACCCCGAAGGTTTGTGGCTGCGGGTGGACATTCTGCCATCCTCCGATTGGGACGGTGTGTGGCCCCGTGTCGGTGTGCGGTTCGGGCTGCCCGCCGACGTGGACGCGGCGTCATGGTTCGGGCTGGGACCGCACGAGTCCTACCCTGACAGCCTCGAAGCTGCGCTTGTGGGACGGTACGCAGCCGGGATCGATCAGCTCGCCGTGCCGTATGCGCGCCCGCAGGAGACCGGTCACCGCGGGGGTATGCGCTCCCTCGACCTGCTCCGGGGCTCGGAGCCGTGGGTACGGGTAGACGCGTTCGCGGACGCGCGGGGCCGCCTGCCGGGATTCACACTGAGCCGGTACACGGCCCAGGAGCTCGCCGCGGCCCGGCACCCGCATGAGCTGCCTCCGGCCACGCGTTCATGGTTATACCTCGACGCGGCTCAGCACGGGCTCGGCACCCGCTCGTGTGGCCCTGATGTCTGGCCCGAGTCCGCCTTGGCGCCGGAGGCGCGGACGCTCACCTTCCGCCTGGCGGCCTCCGAATGACCAGCCTCGTGATGTCCAGGATGAGCGCCGATACCGTTCCGATCTCAGGTAGGCAGACCACGCTGCGCTGCGGCCCCTACACCGCCGAAATAGCCAGCGTCGGTGCATCGTTACGCTCCTTGCGCTACAACGGCAGGGACCTGATTCTCCCCTTTTCGGAACATCAGGTCCGCCCCGCCTACCGAGGGGCAGTATTGGTGCCTTGGCCTAACAGGGTTATCGCGGGACGGTATGAATTCGAAGGTGTGGAATACCAGCTCGGTGTCAACGAACCGAGCCGGGGCCACGCACTTCATGGCCTATTGGCCTGGGAAGACTGGTGCCCGGTTAAGTCGGACGAGTCCTCGGTCATTCTGTCCACCGTCGTTCAAGCGAGGAGCGGTTACCCCTTCCGCCTGGACGTACAGGTGTCCTACCAGCTGGATTTTTCCGGGCTGCACACCACTGTTACAGCCACCAACACCGGCCCCGGCTCAGCACCTTACGGGGCCGCCGGGCACCCATACTTGGTCGCCGGGGAGGGCCGGGTCGACGACTGGATTCTCGAGCTGCCCGCACGAAAAGTGCAGCAAGTCACCCCGGACCTTTTGATACCTACAGGAGTTAGCGACGTTTCAGAGGACCGACACTACGACTTTGTTGCCCCCCGCCCCATCGGTTCCATAACACTCGACCATGCCTTCACTGATCTCGTACGTGACAACGAAGGTTACTCAACCGCACGCCTGACTACATGGGACGGGTCCGGAACTTCGATGACATGGGGTCGGGACTGCCCCTGGGTGCAGATACACACAGCCGACCTCCCAGATGCGGAATCCAGCAGAGCCGGCCTGGCAGTAGAACCAATGACCTGTCCGCCTAATGCCTTCAACACCAGGACAGACCTCATAGTCCTCCTCCCGGGGCAGAGTCATACCGCGAGCTGGAACATCGAAGCGATACCAGCCAACCCAACCCGCACCCGCTCATGAAAATCCTGGTCACAGGGGGCACGGGCTACATCGGTTCCCACACTGTTTTGTCCCTGCAGGAAGCCGGCCACGACGTGGTCGTCATCGACAACCTGGTCAACTCCAGCGAGGAGTCGCTGCGCCGCGTAGCCGAACTCAGCGGCAAGACCGCAGAGTTCCATCAGGTAAACCTGGTGGACGAGGCCGCCATCGACAAGGTCTTTGCCGGCGCAGCCATCGAGGCCGTCATCCACTTCGCTGGCCTCAAAGCGGTGGGCGAATCCGTGCGGAAGCCGTTGAAGTACTACTACAACAACCTTGTAGGCACTCTGAACCTGATTCGTGTGATGGACAGGCATGACGTCCGGTCCATCGTGTTCAGCTCGTCGGCCACCGTCTACGGGGAGCACAACCCCATCCCCTATGTGGAAAAGATGGAGATCGGGGCCAACAACCCCTACGGGCGCACCAAGGAACAGATCGAGGACATCCTCTCCGACCTCGGCGCCGCCGACCCGCGCTGGCACATAGCCCTGCTGCGCTATTTCAACCCGGTGGGTGCACACCCCTCCGGACGGATTGGCGAGGACCCGCAGGGTATCCCCAACAACCTGGTGCCGTTCATCGCCCAGGTGGCCGTGGGCCGCCGAGAGAAGCTCATGGTCTTCGGTGGCGACTACGACACCCCCGACGGCACCTGCCTGCGCGACTACATCCACGTGGTGGACCTGGCGGAAGGGCACGTCGCGGCCCTGAACCATATCGCGGACACCACCGGCGTGTTCCGCTGGAACCTCGGCTCCGGTAAGGGTTCCTCCGTGCTGGAGGTCCTGCGCTCCTTTGAGAAGGCCGTGGGCAAGCCCATCCCCTATGAGCTCACCGGCCGCCGCGCCGGAGACCTCCCTGCCTTCTGGGCAGATGCCACCTCCGCGCTGGCCGACCTCAGCTGGTCCACCACCAAGACCGTGGACCAAATGTGCGAAGACCACTGGCGCTGGCAGAAGAACAACTCCCAGGGCTATATATCCCACCGCGAATGAACTGTAGGAGCAGTGGATAAATGCAGACAGAGAATTCCACCTGCACGGACTTCCACGAGCATGAACGCACGCAACACGATTCCATCACCATCCACGCACACACGCGATCCCATTTGGAGGCCGCCGTCCAAGAACTCTCTGTTTGTGCGAGGCATCGGAAGCAGGGAATTCTGGTAACCCGGACGGCTCCGGGAACGGTCATCGTAAGCCTTGACCCAAATGTTCCCTGCGGCATGAGCTACGAACGAACAACCTGGTAGTACACGAAGGCGATAGGCGAAATCAGCCTCATGCCTGTCTTGGGCTTTTCTGATGGCCCCTTTCCAACATGGCAACTGAACCTAGGAATCACGCATGAAAATTGGAATCCTCACCAGCGGTGGTGACTGCCCCGGACTGAACGCGGTCATCCGCGGCGCCGTACTCAAGGGCATCGCCATCCACGGCCACGAATTCGTGGGTTTCCTCGACGGCTGGCGCGGCGTGGTGGAGGGCGACATCATCGACATCCCCCGCACCATGGTCCGCGGTATCGCCAAGCAGGGCGGCACCATCCTTGGCACGTCCCGCACCAACCCCTTCGACAACGGCGGCGGCCCGGAGGTCATCAAAGCCCACATGGACCGCCTGGGCATCGACGCCATCATCGCAATCGGCGGTGAGGGCACGCTGGCGGCCGCCAAGCGCCTTACGGATGCCGGGCTGAAGATCGTCGGTGTTCCCAAGACCGTTGACAACGACCTGGACGCTACGGACTACACCTTCGGTTTCGACACCGCCGTGCAGATCGCCACGGAGGCCATCGACAGGCTCCGCACCACCGGCGAATCCCACCACCGCTGCATGATCGCCGAAGTGATGGGCCGCCACGTGGGCTGGATCGCGCTGCACGCCGGCATGGCCGCAGGCGCCCACGCCATCCTGATCCCGGAACAAAAAGTCAGCATCGAGCAAATCACCCAGTGGGTAAAGGAAGCCCACCACCGCGGCCGCGCACCCCTGGTGGTCGTCGCCGAAGGCTTCGTTCCCGAGCATATGGATGAGGCCCATTCTGAACGGGGCCTGGACGCCTTCGGCCGCCCCCGGCTTGGCGGCATCGCGGACCAGCTGGTCCCGGAGCTGGAAGCCCGCACCGGCATCGAAACCCGTGCCACGATCCTTGGCCACATCCAGCGCGGCGGCGTCCCCTCAGCCTTCGACCGGGTCCTTGCCACCCGGCTGGGCATGGCCGCCATCGACTCCGTGGTCGAAGGCTACTGGGGCACCATGGTCGCCCTGAAGGGAACAGACATCCAACATGTCGCCTTCGAGGAGGCCCTGGGCCAGCTCAAGACCGTCCCACAAAACCGCTACGACGAAGCAGCCGTCCTGTTCGGCTAAGCGCTCAAAATACAAACATCATCCGAACGCTTTGCTACCCGTCACAAATTTGCTCAGCATCCTGCTGCTATGAAGCTCGAGGACGAGATGCCAACAAGCATGACGCCGAATCAAGACCAAACAAACATCCACTCTTTCGCATCGTGGCAGCCTATTGACGACTGGACTGTGCTGACCGGCCAAGACGTCGAAGTTCACACTCGCGGCAGCGTAACCGACCGCGGCCGCGTCGAAGCTGTCATGGCCGACGGATCTCTACTGTGGCTGATGCAGGACGGAGCCCACAGCCGGCGCGTCGTAGAACAACAACCAGGAACGTACATCCGCCGTACCTGGATCTGACGGCGATCGTGTTGGGGGGAACTAGATCTGCGCACTCAAGCTTCAACCGCCCGCGGCGCATTCGGATGGTGTAACTCCGAGGGCTTCTCGTCAGTGAAGGGCACACCCCAACCTGACGTCAGGCTGACGGCCCAGAGTGTCAGAATAGGATCATTCCTAACCTTCTTGACAGCATGTTGCGCGGCACCTAGATTCAAACCTGACACTGATTTGGGAGTGTGTACCATGGCTGGTCAGCGGATCGGGTACGTGAGAGTCAGCAGCTTGGATCAAAACGAGCAACGCCAGCTTGATGGGCAAGCCCTCGACAGAACCTTCACCGATAAGGCTTCGGGCAGGGACACCAACCGCCCAGAACTGGCCGAGTTGCTGCGATTCGCCCGCGAGGGAGACACCGTCGTTGTGCATAGTATGGACCGGCTGGCACGGAATCTGGATGACCTCCGCTTCGTCGTCAAAGCTCTCACGGGCAAGGGCGTGCAGGTAGAGTTCGTCAAGGAGCACTTGCTCTTCACCGGTGAGGACTCCCCCATGGCCAACCTCATGCTCTCCGTCATGGGGGCCTTCGCTGAGTTCGAACGCTCACTCATCAGGGAACGCCAAAGGGAAGGCATTGCCCTCGCCAAACAACGCGGAGCCTACCGTGGCCGCAGAAAGGCACTTACCCAAGACCAAGCCAACGAATTGGCAAGAAGGGCGGCTAGCGGAACACCTAAATCAATCCTCGCGAAGGACTACGGGATCAGCCGGGAAACGGTGTATCAATACCTGCGGCATGCCGTACCTTCCTGACTCTGCTGCTCCACCTTCAGTTAGGCCAATAGGCTACTGGCACCCCTGCGTATCTTATGTGGGCGTATTCCCACGCTGGACGCCATGGAAAGGGCTGAGTGGCATGCGGGATTCAGGTGCCATGCATTCAACGCGCTCAGGGAATCATGGGGTGGATATGTCGATCCTGTGGGCGTGGCCGATCGGGCCCTAGGTCAAGCGCGATTGGCGATGTAGCGGGACCACGTGTCACCAGCAGCTTCGGCATGCCGATGGGCGACTTCGTAGCTGTAACCGAGTGCGTCGGCGATCAAGGGCGCTGGTGTCGCGATGACGTGTTGGTCCAAGGCGGTGTTTCGAGCTCCACGCAGATCCAGACCGAGGTCGAGAAGACGCTCGGCGAGTGTGTTGGGGCTTAGGTGTTGGCCTGCCCGGCCTCCAGGGAAGAGCCAGGGGCTTTGAGCGCCTGTGCCTGTTCCTAGGTTGGGACGCTTTCGTATGTGTTGTTTGAGGAGTTCAGCGAATGGCTGTGGGACCGGCAGCGGGTGCTTACCTAACGTTATCCGGACCGCGCCTGTGATGTCGTTGACGGTGACGGCGCTTATCCGGAGCGCAGCCACTCTCGTGAGGGGCTGGGCATAGAGAAGTAACAGTATTCCGGCGATTCTGTAGGGCAGGGAATCACGGTTGTCTTCAAGTAATTCGCGTAACCAGTTGAGGCGTTGTTGGGGTGTTATGAAGGGCCGGTGGCTGGTGTCGTAGCGGCCAACGCGGATCTGTGTGTTTGCGCCGGTTTTCTTGGCGAATGTGAAGAATGTCCGGATGGCTTTCCTCGTTGTGGGTCCTGACGCTTGCCAGGTGTCTACGTCCTGTTGTGTGCAGCTGGCCGCGGTGCGTTCGTGGGTCTGCCAGAGCCATTTGAGGAATTTGATCGTCTCGGTGACCTCTTGTTTGGCTGAGTGCACTTGACGTTGGAGGTTGCGTTCCGGCGATTCCAAGGGGCGGATGCGTCGGAGATGGTGCCATTTGGCGAATTGTTCAACCGGTCTCGCGACTTCTGATGGTAGTAGGAGGATCTGGTTCTGGATCCAGAGCTCGAAACGAACCAGGTAGAGGTCTCGGTGCGGCAGAAGACCGTGGTGCATGAGTATGGCCCGTAAGTGGTTGGCCTCCCGGCCCGCTGTGCCCTGATGGCTGTCGAGACCTTCGTGTGTCAGAGGGGTCTGACCACTGAAGACAGACTCCAACAATGCCATGACCTTGGCTGAGCGTTTCCACGTCATGATGCTTTCCGGACGGGCCGCCAAGCAAAGAATTCCAACGAGTCGGGGTCCGGCTGCAGAACCATTTTGACTGCTGATCACCAGGGCATTGAGATCCTCCCGGAGGGCGCAACGCGCGCAGATGCCTTTGCGGTAGAACTCGCCCTCGTGACCGCAACGGCAACACCGGAAATCCTGAAGGATTCCAGCGCACGGGGCGCATCGCGGCGCCCCTCTACTCGGGGCGGGCGGCCCGGGCAGCAGTCTTTGATGACCACACTCGGGGCAGATGCCACTAGTTCGTGTCGCTGTTGTGAAACAGGGTCCGCAGATTCGGCCCTCGGGCCAATTCGCCCGCGTTCGACGGACGCCCGCCCGCATCGGGCACAGGTGACGGACCCCTCTGTGCGTGGTCGCCCGCGGACGATGTTGCGCGGGGTGAGTCCGTCTGGATTGTCACTTGTCATTGTTGATGATGCGCGCCCGGCGAGGGCGAACGGTTCGGTTGAGGTCCACAACCTTCGGCGAATTGACGGCGCCGGTCTTGCGGGCACGGACATCTGCTGCGGTCACGGTGATCAGGTCCTCGGGTCCGCAGGAGAAAATGTCGCAGATCGCGGCGATAACCTGTAACGAGACCCGTTCGGGTCGTTGATTGACCATGCGGTAAACCTGCGGCCGGGACAGATCAATTCCGCGTTCTGCCAGCAAAGGGATCAGATCTGTCGTGTTATGCAGGCCTCGGGCCGCCATCAACTCGGCGAGCCGCCACGTGTACTCAACCTGGCGTTTCATCGACCAGTCTCCAGAGCCTCTTCAACGGTGCGGTTCAGGGCCGACTGCAATGTCCGAACTCGAAAGTCATCGCTGACGAACTGATAGATACCTGTGGTGGACGCATACTCGTGCCCCATTTGATCCTGCACGAACCTAGAATGCCATCCATCCTCCGCCAGATGGGTGGCGTACGAACGTCGCAGGGAATGCAGGTCCAGTCCGTCCGAAGGCATGTCCAATTCTTCCAGATAACGACGGAGCCGCCTTAGCAGGGTTGATTCGACAATCAAGCCGCCACGTTCGCTGGGAAAAAGGTCCAGAGTGTGGAGCGTTCCGCGGCCGTTGGCAAGCCAATCCTCAAGGATGCCCGGCGTCCATTCGAAGACCGTCAGCACACTGCGGGACTTCGGCGGCGATCCTTTCCGGGACTTACCGAACCGGACCTTGCAGATACCTACCTTCCCGAATCGTCGCATATGCGGGTTGATGGCGAAATCCACGGTTTGCAGATGCCGCAGCTCATTGAACCTCAGCCCATAGGAGTAAGCGATCTTGAGCATTACGGAGTCGCGGTAGGCAGCTTTCCAGCCCTTCTTACCGGAGGCTTGAATGGCCTCGACTTGGTCGTCCGCGTAGTCGAAAAGTCTTTGCAGCTCTTCCTTGGTGAAGGGGCGTTTGCTGGGCCGGCCTTCGAACTCCTGAGCATGTGTTGCAGTGTTCCACTCATAGAAGACCTGGGCAGGATGGCTCCCAAACCTTTGCTCGCAAACAACGTCCCAACCGTAGTCGGGGTTGGCGACGTAAGAGTTGAATTGCCTGAGGGCAGACTGGTGGCCACGCAGCGTTGAGTGGCTCAATTTCCGAATCGAGCGCAGGTCTCCGAAGTACTCCTCAACATGGGCCGGAGTCCAATGCCAAGGGAACTCGTTGAGGTGCTCCATGAAGCGCTGAACATACCGAATGCGCTGATCAATCGTGCCGAACTGAAGATTCCGTGACAGTTGCTGATTGCGCCAGCCGCTCAGCATCTCCTCGAACGTCTGCTGCTCGGGATGAAGCAAAGGCAAAGAGCCCACGAGATAAACACGGCCCGATCCATCAACACTCATTTTGCCTCCAACATCGCTTTCAAATTTTGAATCAATGATTCATCAAATGCATCATTAATACAAACATGCAGGTCAGAGGCTCTTTAAGAGCTGGCCACGAGTGCCGGCCCTACATCCAAGCAAGCACGTGGAAAGGCCGCCATCGACACCGATGGCCCTGACTTGGCGCTAAAAAACAGGGAAAATGACCTGCCCCTGGCGCCAAGCCAAATATCCCAGGATTGATTCATCTGATGAGATACGCAGAGGAAAACGCGACATATGGGTGCTTATCGGCCTGAGGCGACTCGAACGCTAAAGCCCCCTGCTCGTGTAGACCACCTGCGGCTGGTTCTCTCGGTGGTTCGGCACCGGACTCTCCCCCACCGTGTGCTCGTCGTTCCACCGGCATCCCCAAGTGCCGTAAATGTGCCACAGCCTGTGGCACATTTGAGAGCTGCTTCCGCTGTTCAGCGCGACACATTTGAGTTGGTTAGAGGTTTCCGGCGAGGGACCGCCAAGGCTGGGGCCGGGCCGCCCGGTAGGCTGTAGGCTTCCGACGAAGAAGGCAGGGGCATGGGGGGAATGCATGGCTTTGGCCTCACGGACAAAGCCTTGGCAGAGTTGTATCGGACCACGACGGGGCCTGTGGCGTACATCGATGAGTCCTACCGGGAACCGCTGCACTCCGATGAACGGCCCTTCTATTCAATGTCGGCCGTCATCGTCGGCCGCGACCAGGGAGCCCTTGTCCGGGACGTCCTGATGGACATCCCTGGAAGCACCTACTGGCACACCACAGAGGCCTACCGCAGCGAGGCAGGCAAGCGCGTCATTAAAGAGATGATCGACTACATTGCCGACGCCGCGGAGTACAACATCGTCACGGTGCAGACGCAGATCCGCAAAGACGATCCGACCATGAAAACCGCGCGACATGAATGCCTGGGTGCTTTGACCAAGGAACTCACCCGCGGTTCAGGCCCGAACGCCGTAAGGCTCTTGGTGGTTGAGTCACGAAACGCGAGGGTCCACCCTCGCGGGGACGCTGATGACGCGCACGTGATCAAGCAGCTGCGGTCCGCGGGAAGTATCGATCGTAACGTCAATGTCCACCACACATCCCCAGGCAGGGAACCATTGCTGTGGGCCGCTGACCTGAGTGTGTGGGCTTTCAGACGGAACCTGGCCGTCGGAGACAAGCAATGGTTCGAACCCTTGCAGGGTATCTCCACGGTGCTGCACGTGGACGGAGCCGATGTGTCCGTTAAACGAAGCAACCCCCATCTGCCGCAGCCAAGTCCGGGGGTCCAGCAGACTGTCTCCCATGAATCCGGCCTTAGCCGGGGCAGAGGGCCCGCTGTTGCTTCTACCACCAGTGTAGTGTTTGACGGCTCCGAAAGCGAAGCTCTGGCACGGATACGGCGCATCGCCGGAGCCGCTGGGAAGAACGTTGAGCAGGAGGTGACGTTGGCCGTGGCCACCAACGAACCCCGGCGTCTTGTCGCGGCCGCGAACGCCTACCTAAGACAGTCACGCCAACCCGGCGCGCCAGCGAAACCGCGCACGGAAGAGGCCATCGACCAGGCGGCGCAGACCATTATGAAACCCGAAGGCTCTCAGAAGGTCAAAGCAGCGTTGGAGCAGCTGCGCCAGCAACGTGCGGCCGAGGCAGAGAGCCGCGGCATCGATCCAGCGGCCCCGAAACAGCAAAGAGACCACCGCCCCGGCTATCAGCGGTAACCGGGACGATGGACTCTATCCCTCCCTGTGACGGGAACATGAATGGCGAGAAGAAGATAGATTCATGCCGTTAGTGCCGAAACGCGCCCAACGAGGGCAAGAGACCTCAAACAGGGACCTGTTCCAGTTCTTCGGTCCCCGCCGATGTTTCGATTTCCGTCAGCGTTGAGCGGCGCTTGGCACGAAGCATGAGTAGCTGGTCGTGGCCACGGTCGGTGAGTTTCCAATATGTGCTGGTGTCACTCCCTAGCCGGCGCTTGCTGCCCTTTTCAATGAGGCGCAGCGCATTCAGATGCACCTTGACGTCGTTGAAGCTATCGAGGGTTATTTCTGCTTCGTAAATACGTCCTACGGCGCGGTCATCATCGTCACTTTCTTCGGGTTCTTCTGCGCCCTCAGAATCTTTGTCCTCAGTTTTGAGGAGCTCTTCACGCGCGAGCTTAAGGCAAAGCGTAGACAGGCTCTCTTTCATCAGGTCCTCCGTTGCCTCGTCCATCAGCTCGGGTCCTAAGTGCGTAAATACTTCGTTCCACGTGGGGAAAACTGTCCAAGCAGCCGTTGTCATGTTGGACGTGTAGGCCTTGCCGCTGTCGATGGTGTCCTGCCAGTGGAGGTCCAAGTGGCAAGTTATTTCTGCTTGTTCTTCCCCTTGGACTAGTTCGGAAGGATCAATAACGTTGCCTTGGTGCTTCTTGTCAGCTTCCAGTTCGGAAGTGAGCTCACGGACTCTTGCTCGCAGTTCTGCAAGTTCGGCCTTAACTTCCGGGGTCATTGCCTGACCAGCCCGAATCCACCCTTCGGCCGGATGTGTCTTGCGGATCTGCATGATCGCCAGGGCAACTTGGCCGGGAAGATCGCGTGGCTGGTGCCAATACTTCACCATTTTCTGTTCGATTTTGGCCCTGAACGCGTCCAGCTTCTTCCTATGGCCGGCATTCAGGTCGAGTTTCTCACCTGGAATCTTTCCAGGGTCGCCGTGAAGAAACCCGAGTACTGGTTTCTTTGTTTTCACGGCGTAATCGAATTCCATCTCGGTATACGAAAGCTGCTCTTGGGCATCAACGCTTCCGTAACGTCCGCCGACGATGACCACGTAGTAGTCGCAGAGGTCGATAACCCGCTTGATGAGGTCAAATTTCTCATCATCGGAGGCTGGGAATAACTCCATTCCGGCAGGAATGCAGTCAGCCTCAAGAAGTGTTTGAAGCACAGCGCGGCGTTCCTCGACTAAGTCCTTGAATGTGGAGCTGATGAAAACCTGTTCGCGCTTCTCTACAACCATAGGGCTGATTGTATCCAGCTGAGCTTCGCAGGACGGGGCTGCCTGCCTCTGTCGAATGCCTCTTAAGAAGAGACCATCGTCCCGGCTATCAGCGATAACCGGGACGATGGTCTCTACCCCTCCCTGTGACAGGAGAGGGACGAAGAGCCGGCAGAAGGTGGGATGGTGCCGGCCCTCCGGGACTATGGGTTAGGCGGTGAGGTCTTCAGTGACGTAGTCGGCCACCGACCACGCACCGTTGCTGCGCGTAAGGACCAGGAAGATGTTCCGTTTCCGTTCGTCCGCTTTGAGGTGCTTCCCGTCGGCGTCCTGCCATGTCCAGGTGGCGGTGAAGTTCCGGTAAGCCACGTCTTCGGTGTCTGTGCCTTCCTCGGCGTCCACCGGTACGCCGGGGCCGATCGTAGGTTCGGAGAACGCTCCCAGTGGTGCCAGCTCCAGCCACAACGCCTGTGAGGCGTTCCGCTGAGGCTCCACGGTCCGCTTGGCCAGATCCGGGATCATCAACGGGTGTGCACGTACCGCGGCGGCCGTTTCGGTCCTGTCTTTCGCAACATCCCAGCGCGTGATGAGCTCTGCGAATGCGGCAGCTACTTTGTCCGGGTGCGCCCGGTCGACGTCGAGCAGCTGCTTCACCGTGACGTCCATGGCGGCGGGTTTCGGTGTTGCCGTTGCAGTCGGTGACGGCGCTGGCTCTTGGTTGCTGCCCTGACCACACCCGGCCAGCGGCAGTGCCATTGCCAGAACGATGACGGCCAGTGTCTTGGGGAGCCTCATAGAACGCCCTTGCCTTTCAGGATGGGTGTCGGATCAATAGGTTTCACTTCGCCCAGCTTGGGATCCACCGCACCAAGACGGGGATCCACGGGTGCGCCGGAGTACATTTCGAAATGCAGGTGGCGTCCGGACACGTTGCCGGTGGCACCCTCAGTGCCCAGAGGTGTGCCAGCGGATACCGTGTCGCCTTCCTTCACCCGCAAAGATCCGGCTTCCATGTGCGAGTAGGTTGCCGTCAGCTTCCCATCAAGGCTGACCCCGGCGACCCAGGTTCCGCTGCTGGACTGCATCTCGTGGGCGACGACAATTTTCATGTCCATCACGGCCAGCACAGTTCCGCCAGCTCCCGGAGTGGAGAAGTCGATGCCGTAGTGGAAGTTCCCGCCGATGTTCAGCGTCCCAGGAGGCGTCGGGCGGGCACCATACCCGGAGGTAAACGTCGATCCCGGCAGCGGGTGGGACCACTTGCCGGTCAGCGCACCGATTTCAACGCCGCTAGCGGGGCAGGACTCGCCGTACTTCGTTTGGGCGGTGTCCATGATCTTGTCCACGTAAGCGCGGGTCTCCGCGAACGGCGGGATTCCCTTGTGGGTCTCGACCGCGCCGGGGCCGGCGTTGTAACCGGCCAAGGCAAGCTTGATGATGTCCGCGTTGCTGCTCTTGGCCAACGGAAGCAGCTGCTTGACCAGCGCTGCCATGTACCGGCCCTGCGCGGCGATTGCATGCTCCGGGTTCCGGACGTCCCCGCCTTCGCCGTAGCTGGCCCACGTCGCCGGCATGAACTGAGCCAAGCCCGAAGCCCCTACCTGAGAGGTCACGTTAGGGTTCCAGTTGCTTTCGGCTTCCAGCTGCGCGGCGAGGACGGACGCAGGCACACCGGCAACGCCGGCGGCCTTGGAAACGAGCGGTCCCCAACCGTTGGGCACTTCCTTCTCGTTGAAGGTTTTACCGTTGACGTTGACGCAGGCGGCGGCCTGCGCCGGGGAGGCGTTGCCGCCGACGGAAATCAGGGCAACACCGACCAGGCCTATGACAAGCAGGATCGGAAGTGCGAGAACGAAGAGGACTTTACGCATCAGCCGGTTCCGTCTGCTCGCTCTCGGAGACAGCTGTCTCCTCCTCCACGAACGCCGTGAAATCATCGCTTGCAGCAGTGAGTTCAAGCCCGGCACCGGTGGCATCGTAATGTCCCTGGTTTTCCATGCAGTTCTTGAAGGTCAAGCGCTTCTCGAAGGTTTCCATCGTTGGCCACAGTGCGCGGCTGAACCATTCGGTGAGTTCAAAACTCGGTTTCTTTGACTTGGCCCGGTAGGCAGCTTTGTGGGCCACCATCAACGCGGTCAACATTTCCACCGCGTCAGGGTGGCGGTACCAGCACGCAGGGACCCAGCCCGCCGAGTTTGACCAGTGACGCAGAATCCGGTTCTGCAGCCAAACCACAAAGCCGTCCAGCTCGGCCCACAGTTCCTTGCGTTGTTCAGAGTTCAGCTCTTCCCAGAACCACGGACCGCCAGCTGGGTAGCTTGTCAGTTCTTCAAACAGGTTCGCGGCCAGCTCTTCAACGCTGTCCATCCGGTCCAGGAGGTCGGGAAGGACCTCCAAACCGGGTGCATCCTCTGTCAATTCGCCAGTGTTGGTGTCCACCCCCGCCGGAGCCGGAGCCGGGGCCGCGTCCTGGGGCGGTATCCACTCTTCGTCCGGCATACCTTCGTCCTCGGGGAACGGTTCTCCGCTCATGAGGCAGCCGCCAGATTCGCTTCGGCGGCCGTCTCGGCCGCTGCGGCCTTTGCTGCGCTCTCAGCGGTGATGCCTTCCTGCTCCAGGCACCACACACGGGATGCCTTGAACTTCGCGCTGTCGGGCCGTTCCCACCAAGGAACAACGTTGACCACGGCTTCAATCTCGCGGTACATCAGCAAGACCTTGCCCTGGGAAAGCTTGCGGATCTCATCGACGCGCATCTTAGTATCGAGCTGCTTGGTCTTGGAGGTGCTGACCGATGGCACCCCATCCTTGCCGGTCGATGAGGACGTGGAGGTGTGTTCCACCCAGTGCTTCCCGATCAGATCGGAAATCTTGGTCAGGAACTTCACATCGGAGATACCACCGAAGATGGTCTTGGCGGCCGCCGAATCGAAGATCGTTTCCGCGCCTTCCTCGCCCCAACGGTTCACCAGCTGCGAATAGGTCTGGACGAACACGGAAGTGTGGATACCGTTGCCGCCACCTTCGGACATCAACGACGGCAGCGACGGCAGCGCACAGGTGTTCGCTGCCTCATCCAGGATCACGGACAGCGGAACGTTCAGTTTTCCAGACGCCATGGCACCGGACTTGCGGATCGCTGCCTGAACGAGGGACTCAACCAGCGCCGTAACGATCGGGGCGGTGGAGGCGTTCATCGAGACGCGGGTAAGGCAGTACAGGCTGTTTGGTGCGTCGGTGAAGGTGTTCAGGTCGATGCCGGGATCATCATCTGTGGCGCACAGCATGGAAAGAACGTTCTCGTTCTTCATCGGGCCGGTGATCTTGCCCAAAGTGGTCTTGGTGTTACCGATGGTGTCCGGGTTGTTCTGACGGCACCACTCATCAAGGTTCCCTGCCCAAGTCTTCACTGACGGTGACTTGGTGCGGAGGATGTTGGCCGGCTCGTGCTCGGCGAAGTTCTGCGACCAACGAATCACGTCACGCATGGAACCGCCTTCTTTCAGCGCGGCAGCGTGCAGAAGCGCTTCCAGAATCATCACGCAACCGGAATCAAAGTACCGGTCAGCTGAGGACGGCGCACCGGTCCTGGGCATGGCATTCACCATGGCCGAAGCACGTTCAGAGGCTACTTGCGGATCCTCGCAGCCACCCACCATGTGCCAGCGGAGCTTGTGCGGGTACTGGCTCAGGCCGTCGAAGTCAGCGACGTAAACCGTGCCCAGGTCCTTCCGCACACCCACCGTCAGGCGCAGCACGTCAGGACGGGTGCTGGTAGTGATCACAGCACCGGCAGCGTCAGCGACCATACCGGCAACCATGTACGTGGTCTTTCCCCACTTCGGCGGGGCCACAGTGCAGGCGGTGTCTTCGGTACGGATGGCGATCTCCATACCGTCGAGAACATACACCGCAGGAGCCAGGGAGGACTTCTCAGCGCCCTCGATGCGGCTCTTGAGCCCCTTGGCGGTGCTCAAGCCCTTTTCACCTGTCTTGGCCTTCTTGAGGCGGGCACGGAGGGCTTTGAGTCCAAACAGAGCCCCGATGTAGGCCGCGATGAGCAGCACTACAAGGATGATCCAAACGGTGACGGGCCAGCCCCACTGATCGGGCGGGTTGCCGTTCACGGCAACCGGAGACGTGGCCCTCTCGGGTGCGATCAGCCCGATGAGCGAGCCGATGAGTGCCTTCCAGGTCTCCATCCAATTGGAGAAGGCAAGACCCGTCGTCCAGACCAGGGCAACGTGCCACAGGCCGGCGGAGAGGATGGCCAGGACAATCATTTCACGCTCGGTCTTCTTGACTGTCGAGCCGGACGGGCTGTGCTTTTCCACGGTGATGTTCTCGGTCATGGTCTTCCCCTTTAGGCCACGTCCGCGTAAGCGGAGTCGGTTTCGCGTAGTGCCGAGTCGGTGTCGGTCATTTCCACTTCCCAAGCGGAACGGACGTGCTCAATCTCCACTTCGGGTGCGTCCGCGCCGGACTTGAGCAGGTGGTGGCCGTTGCGCAGGACCATGATGTCGTTCGCGGAGTCCGGGTTCAGACCGAATGTCCTGACGCACCACTGGGCAGCCTCGGGCTTGTCCTGCCGGAAGATGTGCACTGTCTGAGCCTCTTCAATCACGGCCATGCCCGGGGATCCCGGAGGCACGTCGGTAGCGCCCTTGTGGATGTTGTAAATGTTCGACAGGCCAAGGCCACGGGAGAGCTTGATGTTCGAGCGCTGCTGTACGGCCAGCGGACCGCCCAGGATGTGTCCGGCCTCTTCGTTGATCACGTTCGTTCGGATGCCCCGGTATTCAGGGCGGCGGACCGTGCCCAACAGCCACAGGTTAGCCAAACCCATCACCATGGGAATGGCCGGGCCGGTGTCAGGCAGCTGGGAAATGTCGAACGAGGTCAGGGTCTTGTTCAGGCGCACGTCCTCGGAGGTTTCGCCATCAAAGATCGACCCGTAGGTTTCGAGCAGTTCGTTGAAGCAGAACCGCATCGAGATTCCTGCTTCATGGAGCCGTTCCAGCGTTGCTGTGCTCATGCCGGCCAGGGTGGCATCTGCCGGGTTGATGACGCCGAGAAGATCGTGCAGATCCGCCGTGGTGGGGGTCCTGCTTGCCTCGAAGTTTCGCATCATGGTCCGGTAGGCCAGACGCAGTGCCTTCCGCTCCCATTCGTCCGGGCCGTTACCTTCGCGGATCAGGGCAGGAATGGTGTTCAGGTAAACGAGCTGGTTGTTCAACCCGTCATCGTTCACTCCCGAAATGGCAGGGTCCATGATGTTGAAAATGACGCCCGTGCCGTCCATGCGGAACCTGATGTGGTCACCCTTGAACTCCCGCACGATGGGTGAGTATTCACCCTCGCCCTTCTCATTCTTCTTATCGAAAACCACTGCGCGGCGGTTCCGCAGGATCAACGGGCGGATCACGTACACCGTCTTGGTGTACGCGGACTTACCAGCTCCCACATCCCCGACGACCAGGACGTTCGTCGAGGTGACCCGGCGCGGAACGGCGTTGTAATCGGTGAACGGGTCCTTGCTGATGGCCGTCTGCGAGAGCACGTCCCGGCCAGCCGCAACGCCTTCAACACCCGTAGGCGCTGCAATCAGAGCCGTGTTCAGGATCTCCGCTTGTCGCGTCGTCGTCGGAGCGCCCTGGAAGGCAGGAGCATAGAACCCGCTCTTGGCCTTACGTTCGTTCACCCTCAACCGGGTGCCCTGCTCCGTGTACGGAGGCCACTCCCCCGATTCCAGAAGCCGAACTTCTTCGATGACAGGGGCGGAAAACATCCTGACGATGCCGCCCACAATCGGCACCCTCTGGATCCAGGAACCTTTGGCTCCAGGATCATCGATGACGACTTTCTGTTCCGCCTCGGGAATCAGCGGAAACCCCAGCTCGCGAGGTTCGGTAATGGCTTCCCTGCTAAGTTCTTCAACCGCGCCCATCAGGCCACCTTCTCTTCCTTCTCGCCACGTCCTGCAAGCTGGTTCATCATCTTGGCTCCAAGCGTTGGTACCGCCGGACGCGTACCCCTGTAAATGGGCCACGTGGTTCCGGCTGCCGCGGACTGGTACGTGTCCAGCCACTCAAGTTTCTGGATCCCGGCCGACTGTCCAGCCGTTTCCTCCAAGCGACGGGCGGCCTCAGTCAGGCCGGCCTGCGTCTGGGCGGAAATGGTGATGAAACCAACCCAGTTCACGCCGTGCTGACCGGTTCCCGGCATCAAGTCCGCACCCCGGGCCCTTGCCGACTTCAAGTTCACGTCGGTTGCCGGATCCACCAGTTGGCCCTTCTTCTGCTTCGCGATCACCGCGGCCATGTCCCTCACGACATCTTTTGAGGCCAGCTGACGTGCCTGCTCAGCCGGAACTGTTTCCAGCTGGAAGCTCAACGTCCGTGCCCCCGAACCGGCGTTGTGCAACAACGACAGCAGCCAGTACGGGGTCCGTTCCCCGGTCTCCATGTTCTCTGCGGTGATCATGGCCGTCCGGTGACCCCACACGACCTCTTCACCGGTAATCGGGTTCGTTCCTTGGACCCAGGTGGAGTTCCACTGGTCCTGGGACGGGAGGCCCATCTGATCGGCCTTGACGCCTGAAACCATCAACGGCGGCCGCGACGGATTTTGCTGATGCAACATCATGGCCACCACCGCACGGGCGGTCAACGGCCGTACCGTTCCCAGCTTCGCCGCCCGCAGCGCCCGGGCAAGGGAAGAGATTTCAGCGTCCATCAACCGACGCCAACCTTCCCGCCCCTCGCCATACCGGGCGGCCGTGGCATAGAAATCCGGAGTCAACGGCCAACGGCCGACGACCAAGTGCCGCTGCACGAACGTGCCCCGGCCAGTCCTTTCAAGGACCTCCTGGTAAGAACCAACTGCTTTAGGGTGAGCGTCTGCGGACAGGTGATCCTGAACCCACACTTCATTCAGCGCAAGATCCGGAGGAAGGACACGAGTAAGGCCCTGAACACCGCTGACAAGCTTCGACGCCGGAGCAAACCCCGCCAGCATCGAACCAAAGCCCGCCTGGGCCTGATCCTGCTTGCGCTGGGACTCAGCCCCGCGCAACTGCCCGGACACTTCAAACGCCACCGACAAATACGGCTCTTCACCAATCGGCGCGTGCCAGGCAACGCCGGGCTTGCCAGTAAGGGCAACAAGCCATCCCATGCCATCGGCCCCGTCCGGACGAGACCGGACAGCGGCCATGACCCTGGCCTTTTCGTCCTTGCTCGTCGCCATGTCCGCCAAAGCACTGGCCTCTTCCCAAGCAGCTGCGCTGTACGGGATAAACCGGTCAGTGCCAGCCTTCTGCCGTTCCTTCCAACGAACCCGGCGCTTGCGCCGCTCCCAGTAGGAGCCGCGGTGCGTCGATGCCGTGGCCAAGTACACGACCACAGCGGCCAGCACTCCAGCTACCAAGCCCGGCCACCCGGTGAACATCATTCCGAAGAAGCCGCCCACCACGCACAGCGCCAAACCAACCAGCTGCGTCTTGGACTTGATGCCACCAAAGAAACTCCGGTGCCCCGATTCCCCACCAATGAATCGTGTAGCCATCGTCTATCCCCCGTACCGTTCGGTTTCGTCTTCCATTCCACCGGCCGCGTACTCTCCACCAGCTGCACCAAGACGCGTTGCGGCCTCACCGGCTTCCTTGGCCTTCTCAGCGGCCGCCATGGCACCGGCAGCAAGCAGCGTAGGAACGCCAATCGCTGCACCAACACCAGTCGATGATTCAGCAGCGCCAGCCGCTGCCATGCCCTCAGCGCCTCCAGCTGCCGCGCCACCAGCCCCAGCCCCGGCGCCTGCACCAACACCCGGCTTGGGAATGCCAGCACCGGGCGTGGAAGCACCTCCACCAAGTGTTGGCGAAGAACCGGCCGGCTCAGCTGCAGGAGTGCCGGCGGTGCCGCCCGGGGTTGATCCCGCGTCGGCCTGGGAACCACCGTTCAGCTCGCGGAGCTTACGGACAAGAGACCTTTCGTCCGGGCTTGCTGCCTGATTCTGGGATGCCGAACCTTGGTTAGAGGAGGACGAACCGCCGTCGGAGGAATCACTTCCCGCCGAGTCGCCGCGGTTCATGTTCTTTACGTCCTGCATGCTCTGAGGCCCGTATTCCTTCTGGGGAGGAGTAAGCGAAGGACCGTTCTGACCAGCTGCACCTGAAGGGATGACCGGGGCGAATTTCAGCAACATCATGGGAGCCAAACCGGCGATCATCAGGGCGATAAAGGACGCGATGATGTTCATCAGTGTCCCCAGCCCGTCGCTCCACTTCATCCAGGAAGCGGACGCTGCAATCATGTTGTAGGCAATGCCGAGCATGAAGAACAGCAGTGGATGGCAGGCAAGGATCCCGAACCACAGAAGGGGAATTTTGCGGCCGAACGATCCGTGCTGGGCAGAGGTGAACCACACCATGCCCAGGGGGGCGAGAACGCCCGAGAAATACAAGGTCACCAACATCACGGCCAGCATGATCACGACGACGAACAGGCCGATGATCATGCAGACCATCAGCAGGATGCCCACGATCACACCGCCGGGAATGGCAGCGGCATCGGTTTTGAGCATTGAGTCCATGGTGTCGAGCATCCGTTCGGATGAGGACACGATCCCCCAGGAGATGAGACTGTCGGACAGGGCACCGAGAGCCTTGATGATCATGACCCCGATGAGGGGTCCGAAAAGTGCGCCCCCGAAGAACAGCCCACTTTTCGTTGTCAAGACTTCTGCGAATTCCTGACCGGCCAGAGTCCCCCGGGCAACGGCGATGAACTGGAACAGCAGTAGAAAGCCCCACACGATGATCGACAAGGCAAAGCTGATCGCGTAGGCCCTGATAAACCAATCAGCGGTGAGATCCGGCTCTGTTGCATGGGACAGTGCCGGCAGCAGGTCCTTTGCGAGGCCCTGAGCACCCGCACGGGTGGCAGTGAAAATGGCACCCAGTGGATCAGCAGCGAAATTCACCGCGCCGCTAATAGCGTCCGCGGCAGGCTTAGCCGCGTTGGCGGCTCCAACGGCAGCATCAATCAAACCGCCTACTAGCCCTCCACCGCCCGGATTATCTTCCATCGGAATCAGCATGAACATGGATCAGCAACCCCCAGAAAACGCGGAACCACTTGCAAAGAGCTCATCGAGAGTCCGCTCGGTTCCATCACTGCGGACCTTCCAAACACTGTCTTCCCAAACCAGCGTGACCGTCGAAGCAATCTTCTGGTCAGTGGGTTTGCCGTTACGAACCTCAGCACCTCCTACGGTGACGCGCACCATGTCCGGAGTGGTTTCCTCGACTACATACCGGCCGTCAGCAAAGTTCAGGGAACCGGAGGTTACGCCTGTCAACGGCTTGGCTGCGGCCAAGTTCTCAGCCAAGTTGGCGACTGTACCCGTCGCACCGTTGGCAAGAATGGCTGCCGAAACGGAAGTACCATCACCGACGCTGGGCCGGGGGTACTGGGCAATCCAACGCAGGACAGCAGCGGCAAAACCTACTGCACCCGCCTCACTATGGGGTGCTTCCTTCTGAGCTTTCAAAAGAGCGGCAGCGTCGTTGGACGTACCCGCAAGGCACCCGTTAGGTATGGCCGCGACGTCGCTAGTTGCGGACGGAGTGGGCGCAGGACCACCAGCTTGAGGGTTGCCCTGGTACCACGCGGCAACGCCACCGACCAGGGCAACGACCAGAACGGCCCCGACAACGAACCATGCCCAGCGCGGGAATCCGCGCCGGGCAGTGGCAGTCGAGCTGCGGCGAACCATTAGCCCGCCACCGCGAGGATTGCACCGATGATGACGCCCAACCCTGCCAAGCAGGCCAAACCGATACCGGCACCTCCGGCCTTCTTCTTGCCCTCCGCGTGCGCATGGGGGTTGTTCGCATCAGCCTTGGCCATGGCGAGCAAACCGATAACCAGGTAGGCGCCGGCCACGACGATGGCAAGACCCCAGAGCACGGCGAAGAGACGCTGCCACCACTCGGTGAATCGGCCGCCCAGAGACGTGAAGTCAGGGATGCCGGGGAACGGGTTGTCGATCATCGGTACAGGGCCGGCCTGGACGATGGTGGACGGGTCAACACTCGTTGACAGTTCTGCCAAGGTCGAAAGAATGACGCTCATCGGTTCTGATCCTTTTCAAAGACGTTCTGGTTGGTTTGGGCGACAACGCCAGCTGCGATGGCGGTCAAAGCCTGACGGGTGGCCGGGGCAAGCTTGTCCAGCGTGAGCGCTCCGCGCTCAGCGATGTGGGAGTCATACGGGACCGAGTAGATGTGGTCCTCGGCGATGCCCTTGTCCATGAACTGCTTCTTCAGCTTGGACGCCTTGAACTCCGGGCGGCCGTCGGACATCATCACCACGATTGCTGTCCGGGCAAGTCGGGCAGCGTCCGCGCCCTGGTGTTCCAGGAACTCCAACAGCTCCAGAGCCTCGGAGACGGCGTCCTGGGCCAGCATGGTTGGGATCACCAGCACGTCAGCGACCTCCACGGCAGCACCAAACGGGCCTGAGCTGTACTGGTTGCCGGTGTCCATGACTCGGATGGTGAAGTGCTCATCCACGATGGAGGCGACATCGAGCACGTTTTCCCGAGTCAGCGGCGGCCGCCATTTGGGCGTGGACCCGATCACCGAAGCGAAGCTTGTCTGCGTCACGGTGTAGCCGCGCAGCTGCGACTGGGTGCGGACGTTCGAGATGTTGGCAACGAGTTCTCCCATGCCAAGCTGAGGATCACCCTCAGCGCGGTATGCCAACTGGCCCTTGTCATCCGAAGTTTCAAGGATCGCTACGGACCCGCCGCGGATCGCTGCCAGCACCCCGCCAAGAAGGATCGAAGCCGGCGTCTTACCAGCTGTGCCCTTCTTGTTGGCCACGAGCACGCCGACCGCGCGAGTCCACGTGGACTGGCGGATCAGATCCTCAAAGCGGCCCTGGGAGGCTGTCATTTCCCGCTCAGTCAGTTCCTTGGCTGAAGGAGCAAGCTTGAACAGACCCCCGAAGAGCTGATTCAGGAAACCGTTGAATCCGTCCTTGGCAGGAGCGACCGGCTCAGCATCCTCATCATCCGTGACCGGCTTCGCGGCCGGTTCTACCGTCTTTGCCTTACCAACAGGAGCGGCATCCTTCTTAGGCGTTTGGGCCGGAGCTGCCTCAACCTCGTCAGGCTCAACAAACGGGTCAGCCGGTTCCTCCAACGCTTCTGTGGCCACCGCAGCCGGTTCCGGCCGTTCTTCTGTTTCTACGTACATGTCCGAGCGTCGAGCACCCGGGAAATTCACTTCAGTCATTGGAAAGGTCCCACCTTCCTAGATCCCCAAACAAGGCTCAAACGAGCCCTGCACCTTACAAACACAGCTACCTCCACCCGTACCAAGAGGCACCGACAAAATGTCCATCGAGTGGATCAGCCGTGCCGATTGTCCCGGACCCGACCAGCATTTGCATGTCAAGTCATGTATTAGTGACGGGTCTCACGTGATCCGCGATGGACCATGTCATATCGCATTATATGGCATATCATCATAAGTGCACAGTTGGTAGACAATAGGGAGGTGCCAAAATATGTCCCACTCGCGATTCCTGGCCTCATGGAGGAGTCCTTGAACATGCTCGGAGTTAACGCGCTCCGGACATCGATCCTCAGATACCTCGCTCTACACCCCGAGGGAGCCACTTCGGGCGCGATCGGACGCGACCTCGACGTCGACTACCGGACCGTCTGGAGATACCTCAAGGAAATCGAGACGCAGGGCGGCGTCACCTCAGAACAGGCAGAAGGAAAAGGGCAGTCCGACCGGTGGCGCGTCTACAAGCTGAATGTGGATGCGCGGGAAGAGGCAATCCAGACCTACCTAAAGTTTCTGCGAGGAAGCTAACGTTGCCATGTCGCACTTAAGGGCACAGCATGATGCTTTTGGCGTGTCGCTACGCAAACGAAAGACACATACATAGTTAAGTGGGTTTCATGGCAGCTCGCAGACTACCCCGAGGCACACGGCTCAACCCTGTACGTCTTGGGTGGGCGATCGAAGAAGAGCGCAAGGAACTGATCGACAACCTGGCCGATAGGGCAGGAGTCTCCAGCGCAGTCATTCTCGAAGCGATCATTGACCACGTCCGGAAGGACATACCCGACGGTGGTCTTCCTCCATGGATGCTAGGAAACCAAGGAGTGCTGCCTTTGCCGCAAGCGTCTTAAAATACGAAGGCCCGCACTAGGCGGGCCTTCAACAAGTAATGCGTTCAGATCTCGTTCTTGGCGGGACCACGATCTGAACTTTTCAAGCTCCCTCTACGAGGTAGCTCCCTTTGTCGTACCTTCGAGAACGAAAGGCAACTGCTGTCTATGGTACCGGAACCGGTTACCGCGTCAACGCATGCATTCGCGAGTGTCGGCGCGCCGACCACACCTGAACAGGCTTGGAGCCTTGCTCCCCTGATCGCGGGTGAGCCTTCTTACAGGCCGGGCCGCTGGATCGGTCAGAAGTTTCAGTACCCTCGTCCGGTGCAGGCTCCCAAGATCACACTGACACTGCCTGACCGCCCAGCGGCGGTGACGCTTCACGGCCCCGATGGCCGAGTCTCCACTCTCTGTTTGGACCTGGACACCTCGAAGGCACTGAAACACGTCGTAGACACCGATGCAGAGCAGCTGGCAAATGGGCTCAGGAAAGCCGGCGTGAGTTTCGTCGAGGACTTCTCCCCCAGCGGAGGCCGGCACCTTTACATCCCGCTACGGGAACGCATGGACGCGGCCGAAGCTCGCGAACTTGTAGAAGCCTTCTCGCTGATGGCCACGAGCCTTGACCCGAGCCCGCACCAGAACCCCACGGATGGCTGCATCCGTGTCCCAGGATCCGTGCACAAGTCCGGCGGCCACCAAACCCTCATCACTCCCCTGACCCAGGCTTACGACGTCCTGCGCCGCAGGAACTCCATGGCCGCCATCCGTTCCCTCAAAGCCGCACTGGCACCAGAGCTGGCCCGCAACCGTGCGCGAAAAGCTCGTGAAACCAAGATGATAGCCGCTCAGCGCTCTGCAGCTGCATGGCCCCGTTCCACAGCTGCAGGGAGCGACTCCCCGCTACGCAGGGTGGCCCGTACAGGGCTCTATGACACGGCCCGCTACAAGAGCCCCTCAGAGGCCCGCATGGCCGTCCTGAACCACTTCGCAGCCTGCCGCTGGACCCTTGAACAGGTCCAGAACGAACTAGCCGGCCGGTTCGCCGGCTTGGCTGGCCTGTACGGCACAGCCAGCAAGCAGGAACGCCTCCTGCCCACCGAGTGGGCCAAAGCCCACGCCTTTACGGCCAACCGCGCAGCGCCTCAAGGCACCCTCGGAGAAGCAGGGAAAAAGACTGCACTTATTAACAACACAAGCCTCACAGAACTCACAGGGGGGGCACTCAAACCCAGTCCCGCAGCAATCCACCAGCTTGTGAACGATTTGGAAAACATCGTTTTTGCGGTCCTTGACCACAGACTTCAAACACGCGGCCGGGAAAGCCTCGGACTAAGACTTTTGATGCGCGGATTGCTCGGTTACATGCGGACTATGCAAACGGACGTTCTCGACGTCGGTTGCCGCACCCTCGCTGTGGCCATGGGAAAACACCACGTCACCATTGCCCGACTCCTGCCCATCCTGGCAAAAGCCTCGGACGGCATCCTGACTAAAGTCGCTGACGCACGACACAAGGTTGCCGACGTCTATGTCATCCAACTACCCGAGCACTACCAACAACTTGCCCGGGAACTCACCTGGCGTAAAGGACAAGCTCACGCTGTGAGGCCCGTGTTCCGGGCCCTCGGTGATGTCGCAGCGCTCATCTACGAAGCAATCGAACGCGGCCGGCACTCCCCCACCACAGCAGACCTCGTGCGAACTACGGGCATCAGCCGCAACGCGGTCGCGACAGCACTGACGGAAATGGAGGCCCTGGCCATGATCAAACGCCACGGCCGCCACTGGAAAGTCACAACGGTGAACCTGACCAACTTGGCTGCACGACTGGGTGTGCTGGACGACTACCAGGCCCACATCAGCCGCAACCGACGGGAACGCGCCGCCTGGCACGCCTACCTAGACCGCTTTCGGGATCAGCAAATGAACGAAACAGATCTGTACGACGCCGAGCGCGACGAATATTGGCTTCCCCCGGACGACGAGCCGGCCTTATGGCTCGCAGCCTAAAACGCGCGACCGCCAAATACCAAGTCAGACTGTCCTGGGGATCGTCGGGGACTACTGGCGTCCCCAGCGCTCATGTGCAGCCTGTCTCGTGATTCCGGCCGAGGCTCCTATCTTTGCCCAGGAGACGCCGGCCGCTCTGGCTTGAAGTACTTTGCGGTTGAGTCGTTCCTGAGCGTGTTTTAAGGCTTCCGCGGCTGCTTTCAGTTCTCCGACTGCATCAGCGGGGCCGGCGTGAGCCATCCACTCTGAGCGTATTGCTGCCTCCACGTCGACGGAGGGACTGGCAACACCTAAAAACGGCACGAAGGCCCTGCGCCGGAGAAGGTTCGCTGTCCCCCGGTCGGTGACACGCCGCCATAACGGACCTTCCCAGCCGCAGGAACAAAGAGCGCGCCAGCCCGTAATGTCATCATCCGGAACTATCTCGTGGTCCCGAAGATCTGGATGCCGCTGGTAACCGCCAGTTACACCGAGGACAAGGACGATCCCATCCCGCAGATCTAAAGAGCTCCGGCCGTCCGGCACCGTGGCGACCAACGAACCCTCGTGGGGTGTGCTTTCCACTGTCGATACCACTCCCCTACGCGTTCAAAACGTCAGGATATCCTGACAAGCGGGTAGCTTTGACGCGTTTGTTTGATTCGGCGTCATGACTCGGTTTTGCTAATACCGGGCTCCCGCGCTTCGGTACCACACTGATACCACACCAGTATCAACTTAAAGTGGTATCGCAGTGATACCACGCCGATACTAGTGTGTAACTGATGTGTAACTAGTGTGGTATTGACACTGGTTCGGTACCACACTAGTGTGGTGACATGATTATTCTTGTAGCCCACCTGAAGGGCGGCGTAGGTAAATCGACCCTCACCGTGAACATCGCCACCGAACTGCAGCGGCAGGGCAAGGACGTTCTGATACTGGAAGCGGATCCCACCGTGCGAACAGTTTCAAACTGGGCCAAGGACAGGGAAGAGAGCGGGCACCCACGTATTCAGTGCGTGCAACAGACTGGCAATCTGCATAGCGTGCTGAAAGACCTGGACAAGCGCTATGACGTCGTATTGGTTGACGCCGCAGGAAAAGACAGCAAGGAAATGCGTACCGCAATGACAGCAGCGCACGTCCTCCTTGCCCCTATGCAGCCAAACCAAACAGACCTCGACGTGACAGAATCCTTAGTTGAGACCATCGAGCAAGCCCGCGATTTCAATCCGGAACTTAGAGTTCTCGGTCTTCTCAACCGCGCCAGCACCCACATCTTCGCCACGGATGTAAAAGACAGCCGCGCCTATCTGGACGAGTACCCCGAATTGCCGATTGCCAACACCGTGGTTTACGACCGTGGCGCATTCCAGAAGTGCATGGACGACGGTAGGGGAGTGGTGGAAATGAAGGATCGGAAAGCCATGGCCGAAATCCAGCTGCTCACCCAGGAGGTTATGGGATGGTAAAGCCCCGCTCCCGCACGGTCCAACCTACCGAACAAGAAATCGAAGCCTTTGGCAACATGGCGGAACAGCCTCGCCAGCCTGTAGATGCGTCGCCGCTCCCTGCTCTCGCTACGGTGCCCAAGAAGCGCAAGGAGCCGAAAGTAACCGGTTACAACTTCCGTATGTCAGCGTCTGAGAAGAAGCTTTTGAGCTATGCGAGCGAAGTTGAAGACATTAGCGAGCAGAAAATCCTCGAACGCCTCGTCTGGCCTGCCCTCAAGGAACGATACGGAAACCAGTGATTCCTCGCCCCTCAGATCTTCCGATCTTGAGCAAGCAGGCTTTGTGGCTTCAACGAGCCTTACTCCGTCCTGTATGGACGATAATTGCGCTCGGCGTCATTGCTTTTACCATTGAAGTTTGCCAACAGTGGCCAGAGTTCTTCTTCCCCGGGCACGCCATAGGCGAGGTTGTTCGTAACCTCGCATACGCGCTAATTGGTGCTGTCCTCTTCAACTGGATACTCATTGAGATTCCGGCGCAGCGTCGTAGGCGCATTGCCTACCCGAGGCACAGGCTGGCCTTTCAACTGTTGGTTCAGAGTGGAGCGCATATGCTCGCCTATTACCGAGGTGCCGCCCATCTTCTTGACGCAGAGACGCGCACCCTCGATGCATGGAACCGAGAAACCATTGAGGCATGTGTTTACTCGATCTACGAGAAGGTTCCGGCGATAGTCGATGAACGGCGACAACTTCTTGCCGTTCACATCATGGGCCTTCAAGCAGCCTTGGACGGCTTGGAAGCGGCAACGGAATTCCTCGACCCCGATGTCGCCATGGCTCTTGCCCTGTTTCCCGCTGCAAAAGGCTTTCAGCAGCTACAGCCGCCTGAGGCTAGCGATCCCCAACCCTGGCGCACATCGCCTGGGAGCTTCTGGAGGGGAGTAGAAGGCTGTACCAAGCACTGCAGGCGAACGCACCACAGATCGATCTTGAAGTTGAAGAGGGCGTAGTCAGTTTCAGCTACGGGTCGACATGGCATGTAAACCTTAGCGATCTAGTGCGCTGACGCGACGCATCCTTTGTCTCATAAATCTAAAGGTTTACGAGAGATCCAGGCCGTAGGTTGGAATGTCGTCAGGCAGGAAATGAAGCGTGCAATTCTGGGACTCGACTCCGCACTGCTTGTCTCAGTAAGTCATCTCGCCACGAAATGTCTTGCTCGACCGGGATAGGGGAGTTGATGAGGTACTTGACTGAATGAGGATGCTGCTCGGGTATGCACGAGTCAGCACGGGCCGTCGAGGTTGCGCAGCTGCAGCTGGAGTCATTGCTGTCGCCAGCGCGCTACCGTGGGATGCTTTTTCCGATGTGACCTCGGGCCGTAGGGCCGCGGTTGAGTGGCCGTTGCTGAAGAAGCGTCTCGATTGGGCCCGTGCCGGAGGGCGTTTTTGCGGTGTGTAGAAGTGGCCAGCAAAACGCTCACGAATTCGGTGGGTGCATCCGGCGGGGCTCATTTGTCCGGGCACTATCCATCCTTGATGAGGCGCTGGGTATGCCTCTGAAAGGGACTTGGGATTGTTGGCGGCAGGTTGTTTCTTCTGATGGATCTAAACGGCAGCTTCCGAGTCGGCAACGAGAGGGCGCCGGGGTGTGGTCGAGTGTGAAACGCTATTCACCGTTCGAATTCGTGGACTTGCCCTTATCGAGGATGCCGGAAGGGGGTCGGCTGACGCGGCCGGCAGCATACTTTCGTCGGTTCGCCCAGCTCAGGTCTCGGACAGCGTCCCAGACGGGCGGAATTCAGATGGCATCGACGATTTCTTCGACAATCCATTCCGACCACTCAAGCAAATCGGCGGCTGAAGTCGAATGGAGAGTACGTGGTTCCACTGAGCAGGTGTATCCGGCGTTGGGGGGCAAGGATGCACGCAGTTTCCTGGCAAGGCGTTCTGTCGCGGCCTTGATGGTTTGTTCATCGAAGGCTCCGGCCTTGTTATCCCAAAGTCCGGCCACCCTGGCTGACGCCTCGCTGATCATGGGAACGTAGACAACGCGTTTGTCGTTGCCTCCTAGGTACCAGCCCCTGGCAGCACCCACTAGGCGAACTTCGGGTTCGTTCGTGTTTCCGGCAGCAAAGCTCTTGGCGAGTTTTCGTATGAGAGTTGCCGCCTTCGGCAGTACTTCCTTTTCCAGCTTGTCGGGATGAGGGACCCTGGCGTACCGCGAGCCTATGCAGCGCCCGAAGGAAGCCCTCTGAGGAGCTGAAAGAGGATGGAGAATTTTGACGCTGGGGTGGAGTAGAGCCGTCTTGTCGACACTGGTAAGGAAGCGAAGGTCTGCCACGGGCAGTTTGCCGTCAATGCCGGGGAATTTTCCATCCGGCAAGGGGAAGTAGCGCGGTGAACGGGGGCCGGAGGCTAGTGCCTGCCATTCACCCGCTGAGACATATTTGACGGGACAGACTACCAAACACGGTTCAACATGTGGCGCGCGGACAATATCGCAATCTTGCGTAATTACGGCGTACCACCCGACATCGCTTTCGATGCTTAAGGACCAAACTTCCTCGCCGGGTTCGCGATCGGTAAGTCCCTCGTGTTCCGCTGTGGAAGACCAAGCAGCGCTGGGTCCTACACCTACGATATTCACAGCCCCCAACGAGATGACGTCACCCTGGGATATTGTGCCTAGAAGGGTCAAAACCCTTTCCAAGTCGATGGACGTCTGCTGAGGGGCTGTCTCGTTCACTGTCTTCACTTTCAGTTGGGACGGCCTGAGGTCAGCCCGCCATATTTATTTACCTGCCGCAACCAGCACCCGGCGGGCGTGGCCTAATACTTCGTCAAACGCTGAGTCGCTGCTGCGATCTTCATCTTGTTCATTTGGACTGTCAGATAACTCGACCGTCCGGGTGGCCCTAAGATTCTCTCGAAGTCGTGACTGTGGACTTACGTTGACCTCCGGGCCGGCGACCAATCCTCTGCCTTGAAGTGCAGGAGAAGCGACGAGCTGCAGAGGAGCTGGGGTCAAGGTTTGGGCCAGTACCTCGCGAACTTCATCGAGGTCGTAGCGTCGGTGGCCTTTGGGCGTTAAATCAAATGGAATGATCCCTTCTCGGGCATAGCGGGCAACCGTATCAACGGAGACGCCCAGGGCGGTTGCTACTTCCTTCGGGTAGTGGGAACGTGAAACTGAAGCACTCATGTGAGTCCTCTTTGGTGTGGTGGGTCGCTTTTTGTGAGTAGTCGAGGTGTGTAGTTGAAATATCTATGTATTTTGATTTCGCGGTAACGCGCTTAGTACGATCCGGGCCGTTACAGGGCGTGCGGCTTTTGCAGGTTTCGCGGGTTTTGCACGTTTTGCATGGTTCCAGCATGGTGGAGTGTTCCGCCGCTGTCAATACGCCTAGTCGTGGCGCCTCGCGAGGCAGGCTCAAGTCGTGCGGCAATCGCCATCGAAGGCCGTGCCTCACGGTCCTGACGGCAACTCGGCTAGGCGTCTGTAGGTTACTTGAGCTGCATGCGCTCCGCGGCCGTCTCAAGAAACAAAATCTTGAGACGATACAGGGATCGGAACTCGTCTCAACCCGGCGTTGCGTGTTTCTGAGTCTCTTGTTAAGTCGGCTCGCCGTGTAGTGTCTCAAGGTCCGCGATCGCGGGGTTTCAGGGCAGACTGGCGGGCTGGGCGACGGCGGAAAGCCAACGAAGGGGCCGTCAATCAGCTTTCTGTTGACGGTCGATCATCCAAGGACGATGACGCTCGCCTGACGCGAATCCTAAATCGGACCGCCGAAACCGCCTAAGGGGGACCCGCTGAAGGCGCCCACCGATTGATCGCGCAAAACTCGCATTCAACCTTCGCGCGGCGCCGTTGTCGTCGAGAGTGGCCATTGCGATGTTGCGCTCCGGCTGCCACTCGGCGGCTGCATTAAGGAGCGCAAGACCTATCCCTCGTTTCTGGGCTAAGGGAACAACTGTAACCTGCTGAATGAACAGCGGGTCCGAGCTGGTTCGACCCGCAAGTACACAACAAAATCCGACAGGGTAGTCGGCAATCTCGGCAAGCAAAACGAGCTGCTGCCCAATTTTCGCGATGTTGGACTCAACAGAGTGAATGTTCGTTGACTCGCAGTCCGCTTGGACCCATCGCATATTGCGACCGTCATCCTCTGTCTGTTCCGCCTCACGGATCAAGAAGTCTGCGGTATGCGACGCCTCTAACCTTTGTTTCCATGCAACGAAGCCTGGTTCGAGGTAGGGGGAGTCTGGAATGAACATACGCGAACATTATCAACGACGATTGCTGCTCTGGGAACGGTCTGATCGGGTGGCGGTGTGATCACCTATTAACTGCGCCGTAAGGAGGCGGCCAGAACGGGCTCTCCTTGGTTCGATAGGAGTCGCCAGAGTGCCAGGTGAAACCTTCTTCCAGGGTTCATACTGCTGGAGGGACAGGAGTTGTTTGTAAGAACTGCACGGCGGGTGACGGATTGGTGCAACTCGTGGTGACTTCTGACCATCTCATGAATGGATCCTTTGATAAGAAACGCAGGCTGGGTCTAGTTGAGGATTCGGGCTCGCGGATTTCCGGTACGTCGCTTGTCCCAACAATGTGTCTCACTAGGGTATTCTCAACATCACTTGTATTTGTCCTTTGATAAGACCCGGAGAAGTGATGGCACGCCTTGGATACGCCCGCGTCAGTCTGGCTGACCAGAACACCGATCTGCAGATCCGGGAACTGGAAGCAGCTGGGTGCGAACGAATCTATAAAGACCAGGGGATAAGCGGAACGCGGGTACGTCGTCCGGAGCTGGACCGGATGCTGGACCGTCTCGGTCCCGGGGATGAAGTCGTGGTGTGGAAGCTGGACCGGTTGGGACGCAACACCCGCCACCTGCTCGAGCTCTTGGACGACTTCAAGGCAAGGGGAATCAAGTTCCGTTCTCTAAGGGATGGCATCGCCACTGACCCGGCCAGCGAGGTCGGGGGAGCGATGGCTCAGGCGATGGTCACCATCATTTCCGCGTTCGCCCAGCTTGAACGAGACCAGCTTTCCGAGCGCACCAAGGCCGGCATGGCGGCTGCAGCTGCTAGCGGAAGGAAAGCGGGACGCCGGGAGATCACTACAGACCACGAGAAGGTCAAGAGGGCATACGAACTGAAAGCTCGCGGCCTCAAGCCGACGGACATCGGAAAGATCATCGGAGCCAGCCGCGCGACCGTCTACCGATACCTAGGTATGGACTCTTGAGGCCACAGAGCTAGTTGCTGTTTTCGTGGAGAGTTCAGATCAGCGAGTAGCATCTCGTCAATGGCTGCCTTCAAGGGACCCAGCTTCGGTGCTCGCCGCGCCGGGGTCTTCCGTTCAGGCGGTTCCGCGGTCGCCAACGCCTGACGCACCGTTCTTCTCGAGACGTTATGCGCCCGGGCCAGAGCACGGATCGATAAACCACGTACCCTCGTGTCCCGGCGGATCCTCGCGAACAGCTCCACTCTCAACTCCATCACTGCCTTCCACTGTTGGAAAAACACTCCGATGGAACCAACGGTGGGGTGGGCTCAAACGAAACTGCCATTAATCAACCGGCGAGCCGTGAAGTGGGCCCGATTCAAACTGCAAAACCGGGTCTCAACTCGAACTGTCATAATCACAGCCATGTTGATCTCGTAGTCGTAGCGCGTCTGGGCTTGAGGTTCGTTGATAACAGTCACCGCACGAACAGCACCGTCCTCCAAAGTTTGGACACCCACATCCACGAGACCGTTTCCGTCCTCGAAGAGAGTGGTCAGTCTTGAGCTGTCTGGGCATCTTCAGCCTTGTCAGCTGCCGGCAGACCGAGAGACAACCGGAGCCCATCGGTTCCGCCATCGAGCACCGATACGGCCTCATAGCCCCGAAACGAAGCTGGTCGAACTGCTGCCCGCTGCCGAATGAAGGCTCCGTTACTGCTTGCCTACGGCGTTCGGGTGCACCTCAAAACCAAATATGGTCCCGGTCGCCGGCAGCTCCCGAGGGCGGTCACGCACTCGGCCCGACCGGGTGCTGGAAGATAAGGCGTACACTTCCGGCGCCAACCGCGGCTATCCAGCCGGCAGGGGAATCAAAATCACGATACCCGAGCGGTCAGACCAGATTGCAGGACGGGCGCGGCGCGGTTCCAGAGGCGGACGGCCCCGATCCTTCGACAAGGTGGCCTACAAAGGCCGAACGTCGTTGGACGCTGCCTCAATCGGTTCAAACAGCGGCGTGACATCGCGACGAGAAGTGACAAACGGCACGCAGCTACCTCGCTGGCGTCACCCTCGCCTCGGCACTGATCTGGATCAAGTCAGGGGTTTAGCAACACACCCTAGGGCACTCCGATGACCCTTCCTGTAACGGCATCCGTGCTGACGGGCCCGAAGTGGCGGGAATCGATGGAGGCTTCCCGGTTGTCGCCGAGAACGAAAATTTCGTTTTGCCCTACTCGGACCTCACCGAAGTACATTCCGTCGATGGTTTTCTGGTCGACGAAAGGTTCGCGCGTGGGGATACCGTCGACGTTGAGGACACCGTCCTGCATGGATATGTTCTGGCCCTCGACTGCGACAACGCGTTTGACGATCAGTGCGCCATCATCAGGACTGCGCAGGGTCACTACTTCGCCAATGCGGGCACCGGCTCTGCCAACCGGGCTGACTTTGTTGATCCAAACGATGCTTCCGGGCGGGATAGTGGGGGCCATGCTGGTTGCTGTGACCACGACCGGCTCTAAGAACCACAGGCGCAAAATCAGCAGGAGTACCAGGCAAAGGCCTGCGGCAGCTCCGATCCTTGTCGTCCTCACGGCAGGTTAGTCGCCCTTGTCGTCCCAAGCGGGCCGGGCAGTCAGGATGGGATCGTTCAAGTCAACCTCGGTCGGTCCCAGACCCACGCTGAATTGCGCCATCATGGAGTGATCTTCGTGGACGAGGTTATGGCAGTGCACCATGTAGCGTCCCTTGTGCGGGCCGAATTTCATCACTGCCTTGACGGTTTCGCCCTCGCCCAGGTACATCACATCCTTTGGTCCCTTTTCATAGGCAAACGGGGCTTTACCGTTGCGGCTCAGGATCTGGAAATCGATGAGGTGGATATGGAGGGGATGATTCCAACCGCCTGAGGAGTTTTCGAACTCCCAGATTTCCGTGGCATTCAATGCTGGGTTGGCCATGACTTCCCTGAAGTTGCTCGCGATCACGTCCTCCCAGGTCCGGTCATCGATGGTCCATGCGTTGGTAACGTCATTGTGCTTAAGCCTGAAGCGCCTTATTTTAGTGGCGGCGGCTGCTTTAAGGTTCATCACTTCGCTAGGGATGAGGGTCGTCGGGAGGCGGTTCCAGGTCGGGTCGCTCTTATCGATGGGATCGTCCACAACATCGAAAGCCATCACTTTGCTGGTGTGGTCGTAATCCCGGTTGTTGTCGTTTGACAGGTTGCGAAGCTCCACCCTTTGCCCTGTGCCATATTTGCTGAAGTCAATGAGAACTTCGTAGCGCTCAGCGCCGCCGTGCCGCCAGTTAGCCACCGTTTGGGCCACCGGCATCAGGCCCCCATCAGTGGCGACCATTGTTACGGGAGCGCCGGTGCTGAGGTAGAACCTGTAGGACCTGGAGATTGAGGCGTTGAGGACGCGAAAGCGGTACACGCGCTTGCGAACTTTCATCACCGGCCACGGCTGACCGTTAACCAGCACGACATCACCAAAGAGTCCGGACTGCTGGCGGGTATCGAAGCCGAGCTTGCCGTCAGCGGCGAACATGGCGTCACTGACTGTCAGCGGGACGTCATAGGTTCCTTGAGGGAGAAGACCTTTTTCTTCCGGATCGGTGAGGTGATATTGGCCGGCAAGCCCCGAGTAGACGTTTTGCGCCGTGAAGTGGACGGCATGATCGTGATACCAGAGGGTGCGGGCCGGCTGGAAGTTCGGAAATTGGTAATCCTTGGCGAATCCCGGAAGGCATAGATCGTTCGCGTAGCCATCGAATTGAGGCAAGGAGGCGGATCCGTGAAGGTGCGTGGACATGGCTAGGGTGTGGCCGAGCGACGGGTGTGTGGCGGGAAGACGGTTGCGCATGCGAAGGATGGCTTTGGTTCCGCGCTCGATTTTGATGGTGGGGCCAGGAAAAGTCCCGTTGTATCCCAGGATCGGAGTGGAAAGGCGGGGCAGGATTCTTGCCATTCCCGCCTGCTGGGAGAGTGTGTAGTAGTTTGTCCTCACGCCGTCCACGACGGTGGTGTTGGTGGGCGCGAGAACTGGAGGGATGGTCAGGGCGGCGCTGTACGGGCGGGGCATGTCACTGTCGCGCAGCGCACTGGCGGACTTCGCACTTACGCTGGCGATTGGAACCGTAACCAGTCCTGCGCCTACCGCGCCGAGGCTGGCGATGCCACCCATGAGGATGGCCTGCCTTCTTGTTATATCCATGACGATCCGCCTTTCAGGTACTGCGTGCTTGCTCTGCCACAGTGTTCCGTGGAGCTTGTGAAAAGGTTGTGTAAGGTTCGCCGGTGCCTGTCCTCTGCGGTCCCGGCAAACGGCTATTTGCCATGGTGGGCTTGCCCGAGTGATAGCCGGGTGCCGTCGGGCCCTTCAAGGACCAACGCAATCGCCTGGTCCGGGAGCTCGAAGACAAGCGTGGCCTCCAGGGTTTTTCCCTGGCCTATCGTTGAGTCAACAGAGCTCCAGAGGGGTTGCACATTTCGTGAACCGATGCCCGTGACGGTGAAGTCCGGGCTGGTGAATTCGAGCCCGCCGGGCTCCAACGCCGTTAGCTCGACCAGCAGCCGCACCCGGTGGGTTCCGATCGCGGGTTCCTGATAGAGAGCTTCCCCACGTTCCGGCGGCAGCCAACCGTCGTTTTCCAGCGGGGCAATGGCGCTGATCCGTGCCATGCCCCCTGGGTACAGGCTGGAGGCACCAAGCGGGGTACTAGTGCGGGGCGGTGCAGTCAGGGCAAGGTAGCCCAGAGACATGGCTATCGACAGAAGGAGTCCAACCGGTATGAGCATAAGCTTTCCCGGTCGCCGTTTGGTGAGGGGGAGTTCCATCGTGCCGATGTTTGTCATGCCGACATTTTGATTGCGGCAGGTTGTAAAAAGGTTGTCGGTTGCGATCCACAGTGGACCCAGTGGAATGACGGCGATTGTTTCCTATGCCAGAAGAGCGCTCTGGTCGCCGGCGTAATCATCGCCGAGACTGGCGCGGATATGGACATCTTCCCCACCTCGGCACATCTGGCCTCATGGGCCGGCGTCTGCCCTGGCTCGAATGAGTCCGCTGGACACATCAAATCCACCAGAACCAGACGGGGCAATAACTACCTGAAGGCTGCCTTGGGCACCTCTGCGCTGACGGCAGCCCGGCTCAAGGACACGTTCCTCTCCCAGAAATACCGGCGGATCGCTGCCCGACGGGGTCCAAAGAAAGCACTCGTCGCAATTGAACGCGTCATCCTCACCACAACATGGAACATGCTCGCCAACGGCGAGATCTACACCGACCTAGGAGCCGACTACTACCTCAGGCGCGATCCCGACAAGGCCAGAAACCGAGCCGTCCCAACTCAAAACCCTCGGCTACGAGGTCAGCCTCACGCCAGCGAGCGGGTAACTCACCATCTATTTACGTACTAGGAAATGGGACACGTCTGAAGCGGACTCCTGCTAGCTGCCGGATTCCGAGACGAGTTGGTTGCGCTTCGGGCGAGGAATGGCTTCTAAGGTGCCGGGTTGCTGAGCGATTGCGAGTCGGGACTGCCCTGGCTTAGGGATGGTCCATCAGGACCTTGAGGGCGGCTAGTGCCTTCTCGTCGTCTCGCTTGAAGATCACCGTCAGAAGGGGCACTGCGAACCGGGCCAGACCGCCCACGTGGAAATCTACATTGCTGGTGAGCCGACAGGTGCCGGCGCCTGTGGGCTCTACCAGATAGGAAGCGACACCGGTCATCTTGCCCGATGGGATCTCAAAGGCGACGAAACGGCCAGGCTCGTAGGCGATGAAGCGGTTGCGGGCGACGACTCTCATTCCCGCGAATCGCCGCGTCAACTCATGTTCAGTGCCAACACGGAGAGGACCCGGCGTGATGCGCCTAATATCGTGGATGCCGCTCTGCCATCGGGGCGCGTTCGTGTGGTCTGCAACGAAGTCGAAGACCTTTGAGGCCGGAGCCTGCAACTCGGTGCGCATCTCCAACTGAAGCCGTCTCATGAGGTGTCCTTTCCAAGGCGCGGACGCACGCCAGGGCCTGCAAGTCCGGTTGATTGCAACGGGACGAGCGAATCCGCGGCTGGTGCCACAGCCCTGTGTGGGATCGACGAGGCGAGGGCTAGGACAGTCACGAACGACGCGGCCAGGACGGCAACCCACGCGCCGCGGGGCTCCGTAAGAGCGAGTGCAGGGCCGGCGATTCCGGGCCCGGCCAGAGCGAGGGCGGCAAGGAGGGCTGCGCTGGTGATTCCACAGGCTAGCCTGCTCCAAAGCGGTCCCCGGCGCGATACAGCGTAGCCTCCACCGACTGCCATCAGAGCCACTGCGATCGCTCCTCCGCCAAGGCCCTGAGTTAGAAGTGCAGGAACCGCGCCGGGGAGGAGCATTGGAGCTATGGCAAACGCCAATGGTGCCAGAGCCAGCCAGCGCCAATACTGTCGTCCGCCGGTCCGTCGGAGGGCTTCCGCCCAGCCTAGAAGTCCGCCGGCAACGGCACCGGGAAAGATGAGTGCTCCGAATGTTCCCCACCAATCGAAAGTGGATGCTGGACCGGCGAGCTCCACCATGTATCCGCGGAAGCCGGCGGCCCAGGCAATCCCGCAGGTCGTGCCCAGTGCGATGAGAGTCACCGCTTGTCTGCCAAGGAAATGGCTGTTCATGATGGCCTCGTTAGCTACGGTGCCAGAGAGGGCGAGAAAGGATGTTGGGTCGACTGCCGGTGAGGACGGTCTGGGGGTTCTGGGTTTCCATGACACGGCTCTAATCTTGAAGCAAACTAGAGTTCTGCTTTAGTGAGATACTCTAAATATGGACCCGGACACACTGCACGTCAAGAGCACCCGCAGGCAGAAATCGGACGCCACCCGGCGCAAGATCATTACGGCGGCGCACCAGGAATTTATCGCCCGAGGATTCCACGGGGCCACCATGGCTGGCATTGCTGCCCGTGCTGGAGTAGCTTCGCAAACCGTGTACTTCGTGTTCCATACCAAACCCGAGCTCATCAGTGCCGTAATTGACTCCGCCGTCCTGGGCGAAGATGATTCCCGCCCGCCGCAGGCCCAGCCGTGGTGGACAGCGATGATGCAGGAACCTGACGCTGCTGAGGCATTGCGAATCTTCATTCGTGGAGCAGGCCCCTTATTTGCGCGCGCGTCGGCTATCTCGGAAGTTCTTCGCGCAGCCGCCCTGACCGATATCGAGGTGCGCCGAACACACCAACACCATGAAAACCTTCGCAGGGACGGGTTCGGACAGGTCTTGGAGATATTGGCGGAAAAGGGGCCGCTCCGTGCCGATCGGCCAACCGATCAGCTCACCGAGGCGTTCATGACTGTCTACGGTGACAGCACGTACCACCAGCTCGCTGTTGAGCGCGGCTGGAGCCACGACCAGATCATGGCATGGCTCTGCGACGTCCTTCCAGACATGTTGCTCTCTTGAAAGAGTCCCCGCCTACCCCTGCCGCCCTCCCAGCGAACTACAAGCTTAGTGTGGACATAATGCGATCGGAGCTTCGGTCAACCGCTATTTGACCGGGGCTTCGCCAATTCGGGGACCAAGCAACGAATGCCAGGGTCCTGCTGCTGTCGCTACCCGGCGGGGCCGTCCCATGTCTGGCCAAACAGGGGCGCACGACGGTGCGGGAAACGGGCTACCGGGCAATATCATTGTGGCCAGGCGGTCTGCGCTGGCGATCCGTGCCCACCCAAGCCTCTGAATCCACGACTATAAGTGCATATCCAAAATGCTGGATACTGCCTTATAGTTCTTGATATGGAAAGTGCTTTGAATCCGTATTCGCCCGGTTCGGGCCGACGGCCCTTTGAGTTGGTTGGGCGCCAGAGTGAGATCGATGCCTTCGATCTGCTGCTGGCCAAGACCCGGCAGCGACGGCCCGACCGGGGGATCGTCCTGCATGGGCTTCGCGGGGTGGGAAAAACGGTGCTGCTGAACGAGTTTCGTCGGCAGGCCGAACACGCAGAATTCATGGTGGTTTTCCTGGAGGGCAGGGACGCTGAGGGAGGGCCGGAAGCCGTTCGGGCCAAGCTCGCCCGGAGCTTGCTGCAGGCAGGGCGGAAGCTGAACCGCCGCGGTGCGGGGGAACGGCTCGTGGCGGCGCTTGGCAGCATCGCCTCCTTCTCCGCGAAACTCGGCGTGACCGGCATCGATATCGGGGTGAACCTCAATCACGGCCGCGCCGATTCCGGGTCGATCGAAGTGGATCTGGAAGAACTGATTGAGGATCTGTGCCTGGCGCTGGCGGAGAAGCGTTCTGGCCTGATCTTCATCATCGATGAGATGCAGGACCTGGACGAGGGACTCATCGCCGCTCTCCTGAGCGCCCAGCACCTGGCCGGCCAACGCGAATGGCCTTTCTACATCGCGGGGGCAGGGCTGCCCAATCTGCCCTCGGTACTCAGCGAAGCACGCTCCTACGCCGAAAGGATCTTCAACTACCGCAGCATCGGAGCTCTGTCGAGGGAAGCTGCCGAGGCGGCACTGGTCGTCCCGGCCCGAAGGTTTGGGGCATCGTTCGTACCCGAGGCCCAAGACCTCCTCCTGAGCGCCTCGGGCGCCTACCCGTACTTCCTGCAGGAGTACGGCTACGCGGCCTGGGAAACAGCACCAGAGAAGACCGTGACCTTCGACGACGCCAAAATCGCGGTGGAAATCGGCCGCGCGCAACTGGACCAAGGGTTCTTCCCGTCACGCTGGAAACGGGCCTCGAAGGCTGAGAAGGAATTCCTCCGCCTGATGGCGATCGACGGTGATGAAGGATCCAGCACCGCTGAACTTGCCGAACGGGCGCACAAGAAGCAAAGCTCCATGACCATGACCCGCGCATCCTTGATCGACAAGGGGATCATCTACGCACCAGCACTCGGTGTCGTGGCGTTCACCGTTCCGGGCATGGCTGACTACGTCAAACGCCTACATGAATAAGACGAGCGCAGGAACCGGGACCATTGCAGGTGGGAGGTTGCGGTGGGGAATTCTCTTGGCTGTTACCGCGCTGGTCCTTGCCGGGGCCGGGATCTACGCGGTGGGAGCGTACCAGCGCTTCGAGGAGAGCCGCAGGGCGGCCTCGTCGGTAGAGGTCACTGCAGGCCAGCCCCAACCGGGGGTCCCTTTCGTTCTTTTCAGGAACACAGCCGATGGGCAGGGGTATGGCAATGCGGCCACGGTGCCTCTTTCTGCCCCTGGCGGCACGCGTGCCGTCAGTGACCAGGCCTGCGACCGGGTCTATGGCGCTGCCGCCACGGTGGTCTGTCTCAGATCCAACCGTGGTTTGGTGACTACTTACGAAGCATCTGTCCTGAACCGGGAATGGCAGCAGGAGCGTTCGTGGCCTGTGCCCGGCATTCCGAGCCGGGCGCGTGTTAGTGCGGACGGGTCCCTGATCGCCACCACGGTGTTTGTCTCCGGTCACTCCTACACTCAAGCGGGGTTCTCCACAGCAACCGAGATCACGTTGCCCGGCGGCGGTACAGGAAACCTCGAAGACTTCGGCCTCATCGTGAACGGCGACCGGCTGATTGCCAGTGACAGGAACATTTGGGGTGTGACGTTTGCACCCGGTCGGAGTGATGTCTTCTACGCCACGGCCGCGTCGTCAGGGCGGATCTGGCTGGTCCGGGGGAGTGTCGCGGCTAGGACGCTGACGGCCATCCATGACAACGTTGAGTGCCCGTCGGTGTCGCCGGACGGCACCAGGATCGCGTATAAGAAGAACGTCGGCGGGCCCTTGGCCGCGCATTGGAACGTGGCGCTGCTTGACCTTGCAACCGGCACTGAAACGGTGCTGTCGGAGAAACGCAGCGTCGATGACCAGATTGAGTGGCTGGATGATCAGACTCTGTTGTATGGTCTGGCGGACGACACCACAGAAGGTGACAGCAACATCTGGAAACTGCCAACCGATCCCGCGTCCCAGCCGAGCCTGTTCATTGAGCACGCGTGGTCGCCGAGTGTGGTCCGCTGACGTCCGGCCCGGAAACCGGGGGAGTGGCCGGACGTCAGCGGTCTGAATGTCCTTCCACGCCTCAGCAGGTTCCCAGCAGGCCGCACAGCAGGCCGCCGGACTGAGTGGGGCTCGGCGAGGGGCTGGGTGAGGGGGTGGCGGTCGGACTGGGTGAGGGTGTCGCTGTCGCCGTTGCGGATGGGGCCGGCGTTGCGGTCGGGGTAGGCGTGGGCGTTGGGCCGGGCGTCGCCTGTGCCTGTGCCGGTGCCGTAGCCGAGTAGAGGACGTCGACGAAGTAGTTCGTGGAGTTCCACGAGTTCGTTGGGGCAGCACCGCCGGAACCGTACAGGTAGCGGCCGTTGTTGGGACCGGCGGCGGTGAACACGCCGCTGGCCCAGGTTTGGGCGAAGAACGCAGGCGTGTAGGCGTAGCGGCCGTTGGGAGCCAGGTATGAAACAACGTATGTTTCCCCCGGAATTACGGCTACCGGGGAGGACAGCATCGCGGTTTGCCAGCCGTTCGCTGTTTCATTCGCGAAGGTCACTTGGGCCAGCCGCGTTCCCGCGGCGTTCCACAGGGAGCCAACATGGGTTCCGGTGTTTCCGGTTCCCTTGTAGAACCGGATGCCGGTGACATTGCCGGCTTCGGAGACCGTGAACGCCGTTCCCAGTTCAACCGATGACGCATCATCGGAAGCTGCTGTCTGGGGTTGGAGTTCCCCGAACATGGAGGTTTGCGCGGCATCAGGGTCGGCAGTGGTGAATTGCCAGGTCGTGGTCGGCAGCGTCTGGCCCTGACGGGATTCGACGTTGCTGACGTTCACGGAGATGGCGGTGGTGCCCGGCAGGACGGCCGCCGGGGTGAACGTCAGGGTGCGGCCGTCGGTGGACAGTGCAGCACTGCCGTCAACAGGTGCCCCGTTCGCTCCCAGCGTGAACGAGGCACCCGGCTTGATGGCGGAGGAGAGCGTCAGCGCTGGTCTGACATCAACAGAGACTCCCGTGGCGTCCGGTGCAGGGGACCGGTCGGTTATCGTCAGCGGGGGCACGGCGGCCATGAAGACCAGGTCCACCAGGTAACTCGCCGTCGAGGCCGTGCCGGGGAAGTCTGCGCTGTAGCTGAACGCGCCGGAATCCGGGGCCGTGCGCAGCGGCCCGCTGGCGAATCCGTCCCCGAAACCAGCCGGAGTGTAGGAGTAGGTTCCGGCGGGAGCTTTGTACGCCACGACGTATTCGGTGTTGGCCGTGATCTCGACCGGTTGGCTGAACGTTGCTGTCTGCCAGCCAACACTGGTTTCGTTGGTGAAGGTGACGGTGGCCAGAAGCTGCCCGCCGGCCGTGTACAGGGAGCCGGTGTGCGTTCCGGTGTTGCCGGCGGCCTTGTAGAACCGTACGCCGGTGACTTGGCCTGCGGTGTCGCTGGCGAACCGGACGCCCAGGGTCAGGGGCATGCCGTCGTTGACCTCCGCGACGGTGGGCGTAACGGAGTCCTGGTAGAGCGTGCAGGGGCACGTCCCGGGCGTCCTTGGGGCAGGGACAGTGGCAAACGTCCAGGAAGCGTTGCTCAGTGGTTGCCGGGACACGGCGGTTGCCGTGACGGTGGATGTGTACGACGTCCCTGCCGCCAGCGGCGCTGCCGGGCTGAACGTGACCTTCCGTGTCTGGGTGTCGTAGCTGGTGGACCCGGGAACGGTTGCACCGTCGGCGTCTTTTACCGTCAGACTGACGGAGGATGCCTCAGCCGGTTCGGACAGTACCGCACTGAGCTGGCTGTCCAGCGGAACGCTGGACGCGCCCGGATGCGGGGACTGGCCCGTCGGGGTGAATGCCGGTGGTGGGACCATCACGATGACATCCACCAGGTAGCTTGCTGTTGATCGTGCTCCAGGAAAGTCGCCGCTGTACGTGTAGGCGCCCGCATCCGAGGCAGCCCGCAACGGACCAACGCTCATGCCGGAACCGAATCCATTGGCCGTAGCAGAATAGGTGCCTGTCAGTGACTTGTAGGAGACGATGTAGTCCGTGTTCGCAGCCATCTGGACCGGTTGGCTGAACATCGCTGTCTGCCACCCCGAGGCGCTTTCATTGGTGAACGCCACCGTGGCCAGTTGCTGCCCGGCCGCCGTGTAGAGGGCACCGTTGTGGGTGCCGGTGTTTCCTGCCGATTTGTAGAAGCGCATACCGACTACTTCACCGGCGGAAACGCTGGAGAACCGTACGCCCAGCGTCAAGGGAACGCCGTCCTGAATCTGAGCGATGCCCGGCGTGACGGAGTCGTCAAAGAGGCTGCACGGGCAAGATCCCGGAACCGGCACTGTTGCCCCTGTCGTGAATGCCCAGGTCCCGCCTGCTGTCACCGGACCACCGAGGGTGTCTGTTCCGGCGAGCGTTGCGGTGTACTGAGTGCTGAACGCCAAAGCGTTCGCCGGGGAGAAGGTTGCCCGCCGGGTGGCAGGATCGTATGCCGTCGTGCCGCTGACAGGGCCGTCGGGGGACTGCAGGGTCAGCTGGATGCTGGAGGTGGTGACGGGTTTGGAGAACACGGCACTGACCTTGGTATCCACCGGAACGCTGGATGAGGAGGGGAACGGTGTGTGCCCGGACACCGTGAGCGGGGAGCTGTCCACGGTGCTGAACAGGGCATCGGTGAAGTAGTTGCCGCCGTTGTAGCTTGATGTCGGGAATCCGGAGGAGGTGGCATAGACGCCGGCCGGCTCGGCCCCGAAACCGCCGGCCACCTTCAATGGCGCGTCCGTGGCGCCAAAGCTCGCCCACTGGAAATTCTGGATCGAGTATCGGCCGTTCGGTGCCCAGTAGGACACCGTATACTTTTGGCCCGCTGCGACGGGAACGGCCTGGCTGAACAGCACGGATTGCCACCCGGAGGGGGTTTCGTTCGTGAACGTCGCCGTGGCCAGACGCTCCCCGGTGGAGCTCCACAGGGACCCGGTGTGGGTACCGGAGTTGGCCGCGCTCTTGTAGAAGCGGACGCCGGTGATGAAACCGTCCACCGAGGGGGTGAAGCGCATCCCCATCTCGTACGCGCCGCCGTCGCCCGAGTCCGCGACAGCGGGAACGGTTTGGCCGAAGACGCTGTAGGGGCCGCTGAGGGCCAGGTTCCTGGTGGTGGCCACGCCGATGTTGGCGCTGTCGTCTATGGCCCGGGCCTGGATGGTTGCCGTAGCCAGGCCCTTCTGGATGTACGTGTACGTCCAGTTCTGCTTGCCCTGGGCCGGGTGCCACGTGGCGCCGCCGTCGGTGGAGACCTCGACGCCGGCCACAACACCGCCGGTGTCAGCCGCGGTTCCGGAGACGGTGACGCTGGTCCCGTGCGGCACGGTCGCCCCGTCGGCCGGGGCAGTGATCGCTGCGGTGGGCGCGGTCAGGTCCGTGCTCGGGGCGGCAGCAACGAGCCCGGCGGCCCGGGTGGCGGGTTGGGCGCCCATGTCGGCCAGGAGGTTGACCTGGGCCTGCCGCATCCTGGGGTCGGCGGGTGCACCGTCGCCGTCGTGCACTTCGTCCAGGCCCCACGTCCATTGGACGCTGCCGGCAGAGAACACCAGCGCGCCGCTGGCGGCACGGTAAAGGGTTACGTTATGGGTTGTGGTGCCTGGCAGGACGGTGTTGCCGAAGTCCTGGAGGTATTGGGGGACCTCGCCGACGGTGGTGGAGAGCCGGACCAAACCCGGTGGGCGGAACCCGTTGTCGAGGTCTTCATCCGATTCATACCCCACGGTGTGGGGGGCCAGCGCCGCTGAGCTTCCGGCTGCCAGTGATGTGAGGGTGGTGTTGCGCCACAGTCGGGTCTTGCCTTCTTCGGAGGAGACCGTCACGGGCAGATCGGAGTAGTTGGACATGTAAATGGTTCCGGTCAGCCCGTTTTCGGGCAGCCCGCCGCCGTTGGCCTGGGCAGCGAAGCGCGGGTCACGCCAGGTGCCGGTCCATTCGGGGCTGGGGTCGATCTTTTCGTTGGCCCAGGTTTCCTTGTAGGAGGTCAGGGTCCGGCCCGCCGAACCGTCCACGGGGGAAGGTTCGAAGCGGGTGCGCCAGTACCCCTCATTACCGGAGAGGAACTGCAGGTTGACCCCGGCATCGCGGGCGGCGGTGATGTTCGCCCGTTGCGGGCCTGACCAGTATTCGTCATGCCCGACCGAGAGGAAGACCTTGTGGTTGAGCAACTGGGCCCCGCTCCGGTCGGTGTCGAGGCCGCTGATGTAGCTGACGTCATAGCCGTTCTGTTCCAGGAACCGCACCATCGGGTATTCGTTGGCGAAGAAGAAATCCCGGCCGTCCGGACCGCCCCGGGTTGCCACCGGCCGGTTGTAGCTGACCTTGTAGGCGCGGCCGTTCACGCCCTGATAAAAGTCCGAGCCCCCATAGGAGTTATACGCCTGCCAGGACGGATCCGAAGTCTGGAAAACAACGTCCGAGCGGCTGCCGTCGGCGCGCACAATAAAGGTGATGTGGCTTTGCCCGCCCGTGTCCGGCCTGGTCAGCAGCGCGACGTAGACCCCGGAGACGGCCGTGGTCGGCACCTGCCACGTCGCCGAGACCGCCCACGTGCCGCAGTCGTACAGTCCGGTGGTGAGGTCGTTCAGGCACGGGGGCTGGTTTTGGCGCAGGGCCGACGGGGTCACGTCGGCAATCTTGCGTGCACCGTTGCCGCCATACCAGCCGGTGCGGTATATCGCGATGGTGTAGCTGGGCGCGGGTGTGTCGATCTTGAAACGGATGGGCTGCCCGGCGTTGACGCTGATCTCGGTGGAGAAGCCCTGGATGCTGTCATCGCCCGGGCCGGTAATGTCCCACTCCGAGGCCGGGTTGCCGGGCTTGGAGTTCTCACACACTACCGGGTTCACCACAGGATCACACGGACCTGCCGCAGACGCCGCCGGAACCGTGAACGGAAGCAAAGCGGCAACCAGCATCAGGACCAAGGGCACGACCAAACGCTTCAGGACTGGCTGCGGGGTGGCTGAAGGACCGGACATAGGAACTCCTGGAGTGGACACGCCTGTTGCGAGATGAGGCCGCGCTGTCCGCGCGGTCCCTGCTTGCCGCTCCCCAGCCAGGGTCAAACCAAGATCTTCAGTTACGAACACTCAGGCACTGTGCTTGGCTCGTCGTCCCGGAAGAACTGGACCGGATCCAACCTCAACCACGAACATCAGGCCAAAGCCGGATCACCGGAGCGAATCCGCCAAGTAACCCTTGGGACGCAGTGTAGAGGTCCGCCCGGCCGCCTCACAAGGCCTCCCGGAACAAACCCACGCTCTGAGGAACCCCCTGGGTGCGGCATCCGGGTTGATACCGGCCAGGACTCCAACTAATCGTCGTTTTTTCCGTCACCGGGGAGCGAACCACGAGGGGGCATTTCATCTGCAGATATTCCGGTTTTCTCACTGCTGCCGCGACCCGGGGATCATCCGCCAGAACATATGAAAGTATGCTCATATATTGTTCCTGCGGTTGAACCGCAGCGCCCATTCTTGAGGAGCCACGTAACCTGATGATTTCCAATACCGACGCGAGTCTGCCCGCGGCACCGGCGGAGGCCGCCAGGATGCCGATTGGAGCCCGTCGCCTCGTGCTCATCGGAGGGCTCTGCATTCCCGTAGGTCTGGTTGCCGGCCCGTACCTTTTCGGACTGCAGCTGGTGGCAGTTGCGGGGGCCGTCGCGGTGGCTGTGGCCTTGTCCTATCGGCGGGGGCCGGTATGGTTTTCCCGCTGGTCCTGGCTGGCAGCGGCAGCCGGTGCTCTCTGGGTGATCGCCACGGTCGGGTACTGGCTGAGCATCATGGCTGCCGTGGACGGTACCTCGGCGCCGTCCAGCCTACCTACGGTGTTGTTCTATGTAGGTTTGGCAGCCCTGGGAGTCATGGCTGTGGGTACCATCGCGGGCTGGATCTCACGCTTCCTGGCCGATCGGCACGCCCACGCCCCGGCCGCAGGGCAGTAGCACATCCGCCCCTGGGTCCGGGGATCAGTTGCCCGGAGCCCAGAGGCGGGTGTCCTCAGATTTTGTTCGGTTCGCTAAGCTCCCGCGCCCTTATCCCTGCGCCTGCGGATGATGAAGAAGGCGGCGGCGACAACCGCAAGGATGGCCGCGGCAATGCCTACGGCTACGGGAGCGTTGCTGTCGTCGGGTTTGATCTGCTCCGGTGCCGTTTGGGCCGCCGGCGCAGGGGTGCTGGTGGCCGTTTCCGCGGCCGTGGTCGGCGTCGTCGATGGTGTGGCGGCAACGGCCTGGGCAGGATCCTGGACGGTGAAGGAGTAGTTGCCTTCGATGGGGTGCCCATCGGAGGAAACCGTGCGCCAGAGGACCTTGTAGACGCCATTGGCTCCTGCGGTGATGGCGGTGGAAATGGTCGGACCCTCCACGGTGACCTTGCCGTCACTGAGGGTCTTGCCCGTCTCATCGGTGACGGTGATGACGCTCAGGTTCAGCTGCTCTGTGTCCAGGGGAGGCTCCGAGAGCGTCAGGGACACGCTGCCGGGGGCTGCGGTGACCGTGGTGTCCTTCGCCGGCACGGTGGATTCCAAGGCGTCGTGGGCCAGCGCCGGCGTGGCGGCGAAGGCCGGGATGAGGAAGGCAGCGGCGACAGCCAGCCGGAGGCGGAGGCGTCGGGGATTATGGGGTTTCATGATGGATTCTGCAATTCTGCTGGAGCTAAAAAGGGGACCGGGCAGTGGCCGGGACGTCCTGAAACGCATGCTCAGTACGTGCCGGCGAACGCGCACAGCGGAGGTCCCCGCACGGGCGGTCGGAGCAGAACCTTCCACCGCAGAGAGAGGGCCTCGGCCGCAATGAGCGGAACATAACGGCACGCCGGGATTGCAGACGGTTCAAGCGTTTCCACCAAGGGCCGCAGCCAGGCGGCCAGGGCCCATAGTGCAGATTCCCCCCGCGCCATCAGAAGAGCGGTAACGAGAACCGCGGCCACGTGCATGCCGAGCATTCCGAGGCTGGCATCTGCGCTCAGGTGGTCATGCGGCGCCCCGGCGGCGACGCTTCCCGTGCCGCCGGGCAATTCACCGTGGTGGGCGACGGCGGGTGTGGGCGTCCCGGGTCCGGACAACGCCGAGAAGGCCAGGTGCAGCGCCGCCTGACCAATGCCAAGATATGCGGCCAGGACGGGGGCCGTCATTTTCCGGCCCGCCAACATTACTGCCGACAGCGCAACGACAGCTGCCAGAGCGGTTATCACCGGAAAGGCCGGGAGTTCACCGCCGGCCAGGACATGCGCTGCGGCCGCCAAGGTCAGGACCGTCACCGCAACCGCAGTGGCTCTGGGGATGCGGAATGGTGCACGCGCAGAAGTCATCGCGCACCACTCCTTTCGGGGAAACTATTTGTTCTACGTTATGTAGAATGCCGATTTTGGGGGCAATAATGCCCGGTACACCTGTGCTGCTGGCCTCTATTTTGCGGCGTCTGCGAGCAGCTGCCGGAATTGTTCTTCGGTTTGCAAGGTCAACATTTCGCCGTTGAGGAAGAACGTCGGAGTTCCCTTGACCCCGAGAGCGGTGCCGTCGGCGATGTCCTTCTTGATCCGTTCCTTGGTCTTGTCATCGGCCACGGCGGCGTCATAGGCGACCAGGTCCAGTCCGAGCTCCTGGGCAAAGGTACGGAACAGCGGCGCCTGGGACTCGGTCTTCTCGCCCCATTGCGGCTGGGTTTCGAACATCTTGGCATACATTTGCTCGTACTTGCCCTGCTGGGCGGCGGCTTCCACAGCGAGGGCTGCGGTGGCTGAGTTACGGTGCGCCGGCAAGGGGAAGTAGCGGTTGACGAAGGTGATCCGGTCACCGAATTCCTTCTTCAGTTCCTCCACTAACGGCTGTGCGGCAAGGCAGGCTTCGCATTCGAAGTCCAGGAATTCCACCAGCTGGGCCTTTTCGGTCGCCGGGGAGGTGACGCGGTGGCTGTCGTCGCGGACCAGTTGGGCTTCCGCGGCCGCGGACGGCGCCGGGGCGGCCGGGGCGGGTTTGTTCAGCGTGAACACGGTGTACCAGATCACCCCGACGGCGACGAGGACGGCCAGCAGGACCCAGATGAAGACCCTGGCTTTCTTGGCGGTGTCCATGGGAGGGGGAGGGGTTTTGGTTTGTGTCATCAGTGGTGGATGCTTTCCTGGTCGCGGTGGGAGGCGGGTTCGATCTGGAAGGTGGAGTGTTCGACGCTGATGTCGAAGTGCTGGGCCACGCAGTCCTGCAGGTCCGCCAGAATGCTGGCGGCATGCCCGTCGGTCATGCAGTTGTCCTCGACGGTGACGTGGGCGGACAGGACCGGGGTTCCGGAGGCCACGAGTGAGGCATGAAGGTCGTGTACGTCGATGACGTGGGGCAGGGCCAGGATGTGCTCCCGCACCTTGGCCAGGTCCAGGCCTTTGGGAGTGGATTCCATGAGCACGTTCACGGTGTCGCGAAGAAGCTTGAGGGTGCGCGGGATGATCAGGACGCCGATCAGCAAGGACACCAGGGCGTCAGCCTGAAGCCATCCGGTCAGAGCAATGATGATGGCGGCAGCGATGACGGCAACGGACCCGAGGGCGTCGTTGAGGACCTCCAGGAAGGCTGCCTTCATGTTGAAGTTGTGGTTCCGGCCCGAGGCAAGGATGAGCAGGCCGATGGCATTGCCGACCAGGCCAATGATGCCGAACCAGAGCATGGTGGATTCGCCGATTTCCGGGGGTTCGAAGAGCCGGCGGATGCCTTCGACGATGACGAAGCCGCCGACAGCCAGCAGCAGCGCGGCCTGCCCGGCGGCGGCAATGATTTCGGCGCGCTTGTAACCCCAGGTGCGCTTCAGTGTGGCCGGTTTCAACGCCAGGGACGCGGCAATGAGGGCGATCAGTAGTCCGGCCGAGTCGGTAAACATGTGGCCGGCGTCGGCCAGGAGCGCGAGGCTGCCGGTCAGCGCGGAGCCGATGATCTCGGCAATCATTACGGTGAAGGTGATGGCGAAGACCGCGATGAGTTTGCCGCGCCGGGCAGTGGCTTCGGCGGCGTGGTCGTGCTCGTGGCCGCTCATGAGCGGACCCCGGCGGAAGCGAAGGGCCCAGTGGTGGTGTCCTGGTCATGCGCTGGTTCGGCGCAGCCGCAGATGGTGTCCACGGTCAGGATGGTGCCCAGCAGGTCATCCAGCGCGTGGGCCAGTTTCGCGTCGGCGAGTTCGTAGCGGACCCGGCGCCCGGCCGGCTCCGCGGCGACCAGGCCGCAGTCCCGCAGGCAGGCCAGATGGTTGGAGAGGATCTGGCGGCTGACCCCGATGCTCTCAGCCAGATCCGAGGGGAACGCCGGACCGTCCTTGAGCTGCAGCAGGACCGCGGCCCTGGTCGGGTCCGCGAGGGCTTTCCCGAACCGGGCCAACACGTCAATCGTGGAAAGTATGCGCATACCCGTTATGTTACAGAATTTCTTGGATTCAGGAAGTTCTGTACTGATTCTTTTCCACGCTTTGCCCTGGCTAGGCGTTTCTGTCATGGCCCCGGTTCCTGGTGTCGCGTTCCTCCAGTTGGGCGAGCATGGCATTGTAGGCGTCCAAGTCGGCATCGTTGGTGCGGATAGCCGCCCTGTCACTGCGCCGCATTTCGCGGGCGTCCGAACGTGACCACATGACGGCCACGCCAATGGCAATCAGCAAGGTCGGGACTTCGCCGATGCCCCAGGTAATCGCACCGGCCATCTGCTGGTCCTCCAAGGGCGGGGCGCCCCAGTCGCGGCCCAGTTCGGTGAACCACTCGGGTTGGATCAGGGTGGTTGACCCCATTAACGTGACGCCGAAGAAGGCGTGGAAGGCCATGGTGGCCAGGAGCAGCAGCAGCCGGAGCGGGTAGGGGGCGCGGCGCGGGACGGGGTCGGTGCCGATCATCGACAGGACGAACAGGTAGCCGGTAATCACGAAGTGGACCGTCATGAGTTCGTGCCCGACGTGCTCCCTAAGTGCGAAGCCGAAGGCGTCGGAGTAGTAGAACAGGACGATGGATCCGGCGAAATTGGCGGCGACGAACAAGGGGTGGGTCACGATGGCCGCCACCCGGGAATGGATCAGGACCATGAGCCACTCGCGTGGTCCGCGGGAGCCGTCGCGGCGGGGTGTCAGGGTCCGCAGTGCCAGGGTGACCGGGGCTCCGAGGACGAGGAAGACCGGAACGACCATGGTCAGGGCCATGTGGTCGAGCATGTGGGCGCTGAACAGGATCCGCCCATACACGGACGGCCCGCCCGAGGTGAAGAACACCAGCGCTGCCAGGCCCACGAGCCAGGCGACGCTGCGGATCCACGGCCAGCTGTCCCCGCGGCGGCGCAGACGCTGCGCCGCGCGCAGATAGAGGTACGCGGCGAACACGGCGAATGCGATCCAGAGCCAGTCCGGCCGCCAGATGGTGAACCAGCGTTCGGGTGTCAGTTCCGGTGGCAGGAGGTATCCGGTGAGAATCTCCGCGGGCGTCAGGGCCGGCCGGATGTCTTCCCCGGCCGGTGGCGGGGTCCGGCTCAGGGCGGCGGCGAGCCCGCTGACGGCGCCCATGATCAGCAGTTCCACCACAATGAAGCGCCACAGCAACCGGTTGGCTTGGCCGGTCCGGTTCTTCACGCTGAGGGCGGGAATAAGCCGTTTCCGGTGCAGGTATCCGATGGCCCCCAAGGCGATGGCCGCCGTCGTCTTCGAGATGAGCAGAACCCCGTAGGGGGAGGCAAGACCGGCCGGCAGCTCGATGCGGATGGCGGCATTGATGATTCCCGAAGCCACGACGAGGACAAAGGCGAAGCCGGCCAGGGTGGAAAACCGTTTGAGGACTTCTGCGGTGTCTTTGCCGAAGGCCGTCCCGCCCACGGCCAGTGCGATCAGGCCGCCCAGCCATAGGCACACCCCGACCAGGTGCAGACCCAGGGAGTTGATGGCCTGCTCGTGATCGTTGCCGCCGGCGGCGTGGCCGATCAGCACCACCGGCACTAGGCCGCCCACCGCGAGCAGGGCTGCGGCGGCCAGGCCGGCGCTGGAGCGCACGCCAAAGGTCAAGGTGGCAACGACCGCGGCGATGATAACGACCCACAGCCAGGCCGCACCGTTGGGAAGCTCAGTGATGTAGGAGACGATCTGGGCCGCGAACTCGCGGCTGCCCGAAACCGGAACGCCGGCAATATCAGCGAAACTGAACACCAGCACCGCCCCGGCCGAAAGAGTCCAGACCAGGCTCGCCACCGAGGCCAGCACCATGATCCGGCTGAACGCCGGATGCTCATCAGCGGCCGCGATCTCCGCCGCCGATATGCCTGTCGTACGGGACCCGGATCCGCCGCCCCTGCGGCCCCGCAGTACCGGCGGCACAATGAAGGCCGCGAAGACCAGGGCGCCGATGGTGGCCGCCGCTGCTACGTTCTGCACTGTCTGGGCCACGCCGTAGCCCCACCGGACCAAAGCGCCGGGATCCCGGGTTTCCGCCGGCAAGGTCCCCCTGCCGTAGGCCGTCGCCACCAGGACCACGACCACGGCGATCACGCCGGCCGCGGCCAGCCACCGCAATTTCGGCGAGGTGGTTGGGCTGCCGCTGGCAGCGGGGGCTTTCAAAGCCACAATGGTTCCTTAACGCTGGTCCCGTACCTGCCCCTCCATGGCCTGGGAGTCAGGCGACGCCGATGCAGTCCGGCGCCATTCAAGATTATCTGTAGAGTTGTTCAGACGTTAATCGGTGGCCGACGGACACTTCCTGATCCAGGCAGTACGACCCGTTCAGGGACGGACCGCACGTCAGAAGGCAAATGCGACGCATTAGCAGGTAGAGGTAGTCTTTATGAATGACCGGAACAGCACAGGCAGCGCCGACGCCCAGCCAGCCGGGCAGCGACTGCGCCGTTCGGCTGGTCGATGCCGAAAAGGTCGAGGCCGTCCGGTCCCGAATGCCAGCGGACACGGACGTGACGGATCTTGCGGAGATTTTCGGGCTGCTCTCGGACCCGGGACGGGTCAGGATCCTTATCGCGCTGCTCGAAGGGGAGATGTGCGTGTGCGATTTGGCCGCCACCACAGGGTTGAGCGAATCAGGTGTTTCCCATGCGCTGCGCCTGCTGCGCGGCCCGCGGGTGGTGCAGGTCCGTCGGGCCGGCCGTATGGCCTACTATTCATTGGCCGACTCGCACGTGCGCATGCTGCTCGATCTTGGTCTCACTCACGTCGGACATGCCGGTCAGGACCGCCTGAAGATGGTCAGCAACAACTAATTCCCGCCCCTGACCAGGCCACCACGGCCGGACGGGGGCACTGACATGGCCGAGCCCGGAGTCGAGGGCCCGGTCTGGCTTCCCTCGCTGCCGCCGTCGCTGGGGGAGTATCTCGCCCCGAACCTGCAGCCTGTTCCGCTGATCCCTGCCTTGACGCTGCTGGCGGCGGTCTTCTATCTAGCTGGCGCGATCAGTCTCTGGCGGCAGGGCCGGCACTGGTCCCCGATACGCACAGCATCGTTCCTGTTCGGCTGCCTGGCCATCATCGTCGTCATGGGAGCAGGTATCGAAGGGTACGGGCTGCGGATGTTCTCCATTTTCATGTTCCAGCAGCTGACCCTGATGATGGCTGTCCCGCCCCTGTTGGTCATCGGCTCCCCCGGCACCTTGCTGCTGCGGGCGACCCCGCACGGCCTGTTGGGCCGACCGGTCCTGAAGGTTGCCCTCTGGGGCCTGCGGTCCCGTTGGGGCCGGTTGGCCATTCACCCGGCTTTCATGGTGCCGCTGTTCCTGCTCAGCTTCTACGGGGTCTATTTTTCCGGGCTCGCGGACCTGCTGTTGCCGAACTGGTACGGCCACGTCGGGTTGGAATTGTTGTTCCTTGCCGCGGGCATCCTGTTCACGGTGCCGCTGATTTCCGCTGACCCGCTGCCGAGCAGGCAGACGCATTTCGGCCGGCTGTTGGACATTTTTGCCGAGATGCCGTTGCATGCCTTTTTCGGTGTCGTGATCATGATGGCCACCGCGCCGATGGTTAAGTTCTTCGCTGCGCCGCCGGAAAGTTGGAACGTGGATCCGATGCAGGACCAGGGACTGGCCGGCGGGTTGGCCTGGTCGTACGGGGAGCTGCCGGGAGTGCTGTTGTTGATGTTTATCCTGGTTCGCTGGCAACGGGACGAGGCCAAGGGATGGGTCAGGTCCGAGCGTAAGGCGGCCGTCGACGGCACCCCGGACCTGGACGCTTACAACGAGTACCTGCGTCAGCTGGCCAACCGTCCGGTGCGCCGGCGATGACAGTACCTGACACTTCAACGCCGCCCGCCGATCAGGTGCCGGACCCCGTACTGCCGGCATTGGGACCCGTTGGCATGCTGCGCTGGGCCTGGCGGCAGCTGACCAGCATGCGCACGGCCCTGTTCCTGCTGCTCCTGCTCGCAGTGGGCGCCGTGCCGGGCTCGCTGTTCCCGCAACGATCAGCCAATCCTGCCCTCGTTACCCGGTACATCAAGGACAACCCCGCCTACGGCCCGGTCCTGGACGCGTTGCAGATGTTCGATGTCTACTCCTCCGTGTGGTTCTCAGCCATCTACATCCTGCTCTTCATCTCCCTGATCGGCTGTGTCGTTCCCAGGGCCCGCACCCACTACAAAGCCTTGCGCTCCCAACCCCCACGTACCCCAAAGCGCCTTTCGCGGCTGCCGGAGTACGGCACCCTGGTGCTGCCCGCCGACGCCGGCATCCACGCTGCCGCCGCTATAACTGAGGCCGCCGGGGTGTTGAGGAAGCGCGGCTACCGGGTCGAGGTCAGGGACCGGGATGGGCTGCGTCCCTCTCTGGGTGCCGAGCGGGGGTTTTTGAAGGAGGCCGGCAACCTGGTGTTCCACACCTCGCTGATCGGGGTGCTGGTGTGTGTGGCCATCGGCGGGATGTTCGGCTACCGGGGACAGAAGATCCTCATCGAAGGCGGCACTTTCGTCAATACCCTGGTCAGCTACGATGCCTTCACCCCGGGAACCAACTTCAACACCGCCTGGCTGGATCCTTTCGCCGTCACTTTGGAGAGCTTCGAGGTCCGTTTCGACAGGGAATCACGCCAGCAGTTCGGCCAGCCGATCGACTTCACCGCCGAGCTGAGCACCAAGGACGGAGCGGAGTCCCCGGCACGGGAACAGACCCTGAAAGTCAACGAACCGGTCTATTTCGGCGAAACCGGGGTGTTCTTGGTCGGCAACGGCTACGCCCCGGTCGTCACCGTCAAGGACGGCACCGGGAAAACCGCGTTCAGCGGTCCCGTGGTGTCCATCCCCAACGACGGGGTCTACACCTCTTCGGTGGTCCTCAAGGTCCCGGACGCCGCACCATCCCAGCTGGGCTTTGTCGGGTTCTTCCTGCCCTCGGCCATCAAGAACGACCAGGGCGTGTCCTACAGCTTCGACCCCGATCCCCTGAACCCGCAGCTGAGCCTGAACTCGTACTACGGGGACCTCGGGCTGGACACCGGAGCGCCGCAAAACGTGTACGTCCTGGACGTGGCCAAGCTGACCCAACTCAACGGCAGGGACCTTCCCGCCGGCGGCATCACGCTTCAACCCGGTGCCACGTACACGCTGCCCGAAGGCAAGGGAAGCATCAGCTTCGACGGGCTTAAACGCTACATCGGGGTGGATGTACGCAGTACCCCCGCCCAGGGCTGGGTGCTGGTATTTTCGCTGCTGGCCGTGGCAGGGCTCATGGTCTCCCTGTATGTGAACCGGCGCCGGGTATGGGTCCGTACCGGCACTCACGAGGACGGCAGGACGATGGTCGAATACGGCCTCCTGGCCCGCGGAGAAGACCACCGCCTTGCCGCCGAGGCGACGGCCATCCGGGCACTGTTAGCAGGTCAGTGGCAGCTTCAGGAGGAACAGGGTGACGTATAGGTTCCTTCTGTCCTGGCGTTGGGCGGGTTGGCTGCTGCTGGCCGCACTTTTCGCCGCAGCGTGCATCGGGCTGGGGAACTGGCAGATGGAGCGCCGGAATCAGACCGTGGCCGAAATCCGCAGGGTCCAGCAGAACTACGACAAAACCCCGGTGCCGTTTCAGGATGCCCGCGCGTACTTCAACGTCGCCGACCCCGACGCGAAGTGGACGACCGTGGCAGTGTCCGGACGGTACCTCGCCGAGGACCAGAGAATCGTCAGGAACCGTCCCAACAACTCCGTTGCCGGATACGAAGTAGTGGTCCCGTTCCGTCTGGCCTCCGGTGAAACGATCGCGATCAACCGGGGCTGGCTGCCGATCGGCAACGCCCGGCCCGGATACCCCGATGCCGTGCCCGCCCCGCCGACAGGCGAGGTCTCCGCGGTCGTGCGCATCAAACCCTCCGAACCCGATCTTGGCCGTGACGCCCCGGCGGGCCAGTTGGCCAGCATCGACCTGCCCTACTACGCGAGCCAACTGGAGTACCCGTTGATGGCAGGCAGCTACGGGGTCATGGCCTTGGAGTCCCCGCAACCCGCTGTCGTTCCCCAACAACTCGCCCCGCCTGCCGTCAAGGAAGGATCGAACCTGTCCTACGCCCTGCAGTGGATCACCTTCGGGATCCTGGCGTTCGTGGGCTTCGGCTACATGGCACGTCAACAGGCCCGCATCCACCGCGAAGAACGGGAAACCCTCGACGAATCCGCGGAGACAGCAAGCACCGTCCAGCACGCCCGTCATCCCTCCCCGCGCAAACGCTCCCGCGCCGAGGAAGAAGACGCCCTGCTGGACTCAATGGGACTCTGAGCCCGGCACCGGGCAGCGCCCGTGCAGGGCGGTCAGGGATATCCCGTACGACAGAAAGCGCGGCACTCGGGAACCATCCTCCGGGGGGACTCGTTGACCCGTTGGCTGCACATCTGAAGAGATGCTCAACAGTTCCATGCCGCCCACCAAACAGCGGCGACTCTTGCGCGACACGGGAAAGTAGTGTCACGAAATTGTAACGATGACGTTTTGCGGCTACTATTAGTTCAGGTTTTTCTGTACTGAGACCCTTGATGCCCCACGCTGGACCCCGCCGGGGGCATCAAACGACTATCCCTTTTTAACGGCGGGGGTGGAGGACCCAGAATCGGCAGCAAGCCTGCCTTGGGGTGAAGCCGTGATGTCGGTGGCCTGAAAGCCGCCGGGCACGGCCGGGCTTTTTCCTTGGCCCGAACCCGACAGCTAACTTCGCAGGCGAACCGAAAGGATCGATCCCCCTTGCCTTCTGTATCCCCCCATGGCCGCCGCCGAAAGCCAACCTCCGGATTCGCGCCCCGCACGGCCGTCCCGATAATGTCCCCCACTACCGGCCGCCACCGGCCCCTGCCAGAGGCAGGGACGCGGGCGAGCCGGCGCAAACAGGTCACCGCAGCGGCCACACTGAGCGTGGCCGCGCTTTTGACTGCAGCGCTCACCGCCGCCCATGCCGGCCCGGCCCCCAGCAGTACAGTTCCTGCCGTGCAGGCGTCGGGGACCGTCACTGCCGGCGCCCCCGTCCAGGCCCCCGTGGGGGCTTCAATCAGTTATGAACGGCCGGCTGTCACCACCAAGCAGGCGCCGTTGCCGGTACCGGCCAAGACCGAGGTGGCTGCTTCCGGTGCGGTTGCACCCAAGTCCGTTGCTGCGGCTCCCGCTCCCGCGCAACCTGTCTCAGCCGCCCGGCTCGGGGCGCCCCTGGCCGGCATGTCGGTCAGCTCACCCTTCGGTATTCGCACGTCCCCGATCTCCGGCGCCGGGGAGCTGCACACCGGCCTTGACCTCGTGGCGGCCTGCCAGACCGCAGTGTTCGCCGCCGGAGCCGGGACCGTCGTGGAGGCCGGATGGTCCCCCTACGGTGGCGGGAACAGAATTGTGGTGGACCACGGCAACGGCCTGAAGAGTACTTACAACCACCTGGCCTCCATCGAAACCTCAGTCGGCGCGACCGTAACCCCCGGCCAGCGGCTGGCCGCGGCCGGAACCACCGGCAACTCCACCGGTTGCCATCTGCACTTCGAGGTACTGCTCAACGGTCAGACCGTGAATCCGCAGGGATGGATGTAAGCCTCGACCATCGCCTCGCCTGGATGTCCGACCCTCAGAGTCCTGATGTGCCCAGGAAGACGTGGCTGAAGGCGAAGAAGATGGTTGCGGTAGCAGCCACGTAGAGCAGCGCGGTAATGATCCAGCCGAATTCACCGACAACGCTGGCCGTGCCGGCGGGTACTTTGATGACTCCATGGTTGATGTTCCGGGCCGTGACCCAGACGAACAGGGGAATCATTGCCGACCAGACAATCATGCAGAAGGGGCAGAGGATGTGGATCGAGTACAGGGCCTGGGACCATAGCCACACGACGAAAGCAAAGCCAAGCGTGACACCGGCCTGCAGCCCGGCCCAGTACCAGCGGGCGAACGTTGCGCCTGAAAGCAGTGCCATGCCGGTGGTGATGATGACGGCGAACGCCACGATCCCGATGAACATGTTGGGGAACCCGAAAACGGAACTCTGCCAGGTCTGCATGACCTGGCCGCAGGAAATCCAAGGATTGACGTCGCAGACGGTTTTATAGCCCGGGTCCTTGAGTACTTCGAGTTTCTCCAGGACCAGGGCGCCGGAGGCGAGCCAGCCGATGACGCCGGTGATGACCAGGAGCCAGCCAAATGGCTTGTTGCGGGTCATGCGGGGAATATCCGGCCCCGCGGCAGCTGAAGCAACGGCATGGTCGGCGGGTTTCACGTTCGCAGCGGATTTCGCGGTGCTGGTCATGGCAGTAGTCCTTTAGGTGTTCTGGTGGCGGGCTTGGTATTCATGATCCCGCAGCTGCGGTAGTGATCAGTGCCTTCAGGGTTCCTTTTTGCGAGATCCCCAGGATCCGGGCACTGACGCGGCCCTGAGTGTCCAGTACCAGGGTGGTGGGGACTGCACGGGGCGGGACGTACTCGGTCATGGCCAGCAGGATGCCGCCGTCACTGTCATCAAAGCTGGGGTAGTCGACCTTGAAGGTCCGTTCGAAAGCTGCGGCGGTCGCGGCATCGTCGCGGACGTTGACGCCGTAGAACAAGACGCCTTGGTCTTTGAATTCCGTGTGCAGGGCGGCCAAGTCCGGGGCCTCCGCCCGGCACGGAGCGCAGGCCGCGTACCAGAAATTGAGGACCACGACCTTGCCCGCCCAGTCCCGGGCATCAACTTCCTGCCCGTCAAACAGCCGGCCTTCCAAGGCGACCGCGACCCCGCGTGAGGCGGGCGGGTATTCGTTGACCGACCCGTCTCCGGCGATGTAGTTCTTGTCATCGCCGGCCTTGGCCTGCTGGGCCAGATCGTCCGGGGCTGCACAGCCGGCGGGGGCAAGTACTGCCGCGCCCAGGCCCAGGATGGTGCGGCGTCCGGGACGCCGCAGCGGTTCTGGTTGGTTGATCATGCTCTCAGTCCTTGCTTGTCGTGTCTGTGTGCGGGGTTGCGGTGGCTAGACGGGCATCAGGAACGTCCCTGCCAGGTTCTGCAGCTGGTAGATCCATTGAACCCACACCCCGGTAACCATCAGGACGCCCAAGACGATGAGCATGACGGCGCCGCCGATGTTGATGGCCCGAATATGCTTCCGGACCACCGACAGGACCTTGGAGACCCAGTTCAGGCCCAGAGCAACAAGGACGAAGGGGATGCCCAGCCCCAGGCAATAGATGAAGGCCAGCAGTGCCCCGCGCCAGGCACTGCCCGCGGTGACGCTCAGGCTGAGCACGGCGCTGAGCGTTGGCCCCATGCAGGGGGTCCATCCGAGGCCGAAGACGATACCCAGGAGCGGGGCGCCGGAGAGCCCGCCGCGTCCCGGACCCTGGAATTTGCGGGTTTGCTGGAGCCATGGAAACCGTCCGAGCAGGACCAGGCCCATGATGATCACCACCACGCCCAGTCCCCTCATGAGCAGGTCCTGCCAGCGGATCAGCCAGGAGCCGATGGCTCCGAAAGCTGCCCCGTAGAGGGTGAAGACGGCGCCGAAGCCCAGGATGAACAGTGCCACCCCCGAGAGGACGCGCCGCCTGTTCCGCGGCTGGGTAGGGTCCGTGAGCCCTGAGACGAAGCCCAGGTAGCCGGGAACCAGCGGAAGGATGCACGGGGAGAGGAACGACACCAGACCTGCTGCGGCGGCCAGGGGCAGCGCCAGGATCAGGGCCCCGGAGGTCACCGTCGAGGCAAAGTACTCACCAATGTCCAACGATTCAGTCCTCTTCCCTGCGCGCGGCGGGGAACAGTATTGTGCCCAGAATCAGCAGGCCCACTCCGCCGACGACGAACACGTCAGCCAGGTTGAAGGTCGGGAACCATCCGGTATGCAGGTAGTCAACGACGCCTGCCCCGTCCATCCGGTCCACGAGGTTGCCCAGTGCACCGCCGAGAAGGAAAGCAGCGCCGGCGCGGGAAAGCGTGCCGAACCGGGGGACCGCACGGAACAGGAATACCGCCAGCGCCGTCACGATTACTGCCGTCGCAACGACCACAATCCACGGTGACAGGGTGGCGCCGAGGCTTAACGCGACACCGGTGTTGTAGCCGAGCTTGAGGTTGAACAGACCGAAGTCCAAGACCCTGCCATCACCTATTGTCTCGACCACAACGGTCTTGACCAGCAGATCCAGGGCGGCCAGGGCGAGGGCGCCGAGCCCGAGGACGGCCCGTCCTGTCCGGGGCCGCGTGATGTTCGTGGCACTCATGCGGAGACCCGGGAAGTGTCCGTCAATGCCGGTGCGGGATTTACCACCCGTGAGGCTTTGATGCGGCCAGCCCGGACGCCGTTGCCGATCACGACGATTTCGGCCAGTTCGTGAATCAGGACCACTGCGGCCAGGCCGAGGATCCCGAACAGTGCCAGCGGGATCAGTACCGCGATCAGCAGAAGGGACAGGCCCACGTTCTGCAGCATGATGGATCGGGTACTGCGGGCGTGGTCCAGGATCTGGGGCAGGTGGTTCAGGTCCTCGCCCATCAGGGCGATGTCCGCGGTTTCGATCGCGACGTCGGTGCCCATGGCCCCCATCGCTATTCCGGTGTCGGCGGTGGCCAGGGCCGGGGCGTCGTTGACGCCGTCACCGACCATGGCGGTGGGCTGGCGGGATTTCAAGGTCCGGATGATCTCGGCTTTGTCTTCCGGGCGGAGGTCGGCGTGGACTTCGGTGATGCCGGCGTCCTGGCCCAAGGCTTTGGCGGTGATCGCGTTGTCCCCGGTGAGCATGGCCGTGGTGTATCCGGCGGCGCGCAGCCGGGCGATGACGTCCCGGGCTTCGGGACGCAGCTCGTCACGGACGGCGACGGCACCGATGACTTCCCCGGCGGATTCGATGAGGACGGCGGTGGCACCTGCCTTTTGCATCCGCTCGACCTCTGCGGCCAGCGGGCCAGGGGTGATCCAGCCGGGGCGGCCCAACCGGACGGTTTTGCCCTCGAACATTCCTTGCAGTCCGGCACCTGGCACGGTGTCGACGTCGGTGACCTCTGCCCGGATAGGCGATGCGGCCAGGATGGCGCGGGCAAGGGGGTGTTCGCTGCGGGCCTCCAGCCCGGCCGCGAGGGCGAGGACATCTTCGCGGGTCGCGGTACCGGCTGGGACGACGTCGATGACTTCGGGCTTGTTCCGGGTCAGGGTGCCGGTCTTGTCCAGGGCGATGGTGCGGATCTTGCCGAGGGTTTCCAGGGCCCCGCCGCCCTTGATGAGAACACCGATACGGCTGGCAGCGCCTATGGAGGCGACAACGGTGACCGGGACGGAGATCGCCAAAGCACACGGTGACGCGGCAACCAGGACGACCAGGGCGCGTTCAAACCACAGCAGCGGCTCACCGACGATGAAGCCGAAGGCGATGATCAGTGCCGCGGCAATAAGAATGCCGGGGACGAGTTTCTTGGCGATGTTGTCGGCCAGGCGCTGGCCCGGGCCCTTGCGGGACTGTTCAGCCTCGACGATGTGCACGGTCCTGGCCAGCGAGTTGTTCTCCGCGGTGCTGGTGACCTCGACTTCCAGCGGTCCGGTGCCGTTAATGGCCCCGGCGTAGACATCACTGCCAGGCCCGGCCTCCACGGGCACCGATTCGCCGGTCAGGGCTGAGGTGTCCAGCGACGTGCGGCCGGTGATAATGCGACCGTCGGTAGCCAGCCGTTCACCCGGGCGGACCACCATCCGGTCACCGGGAACGAGTTCGGCCGGGTCTACGGTGACCTCTGCCCCGCCGCGCAGGACTGTCGCTTCGGCCGGAACCAGATCCAACAGCGCACGCAAGCCGCGCCGGGTTTTCGCCAGCGAGTATTCTTCCAAGCCTTCGGAAATGGCGTAGAGGAAGGCGAGCATCGCCGCTTCCTCGAACTCGCCCAGCGCAACGGCCCCGGCTGCGGCGATGGTCATCAGGGTACCGACACCGATTTTGCCCTTGACCAGGCGACGGAGGGTGGAGGGAACAAACGTCCAGGCCGCGACCAGCAGCGCACCGATTTCCAGGACGAGGCGCAGCCATTCCGGCCCGCCCGTCAGGGACAGGACCCAGCCGGTCAGGAGCAGCACACCAGCGACCGCTGCGGCCCTGATCTCAGTAACCTGCCAGAACCCGACTGCTTCCTCGGCCTCTTCGGCCGCAGTTTCGGGCTTGTCGTCGCCGCAGCAAGCGTCACTCATCGGGTGTCCTCCTTCATCAGTTCCACGTTTGCCAGTGCCGTCCCGGTGCCATAGTTCGGACACAGGCTCACAGCGTTGCCGGTTGCGGCAAGCAGGACCTCGGCCTGGGCGAGCATGTCCATCAGTTCCGGGCGGGACAGGGAGTAATACACGCTGCGGCCTTGGGCCCGGCCCTCCACCAGCCGGCAGTCCCGCAGGCATGCCACATGCGCTGACACCGTCGATTGAGCCAGTCCCAGCTCACTGGCCAGCTCACCCACGCGGACCTCACCACCGGCCATCCGCTTCACAATGCTCAGACGCGTTGGATCGCTGAGGGAATGAAACAGTGCCGCCGCAGGATCCAGCGGAGCGCACTCGTCCATGGAACCGCCATATCTAATCGTCATATGGCGATGATAGCGTAATGAGCGGATGTTATCGGCGTACTGCCAAGCTATCTTCGTCCAAGGACGCAGGCGGCGCGGCGTGCGCCAGCAGGCATCGTGAGTACCGCAGGGAAACCCGACACCAGGGCTTAGCGGCTTCGCCATGGCCCCGTACACCCGGGCCATAATTCGAACTCAGCGCGTGGACAATGGAGTCATGAGGATAGAACTGCTCCATATCGATGATTGCCCCAACACCGCTGAAACTCAACAGCGCCTTGAAGCAGCCCTGAAGGTCCTGGGACGCAGCGAGATTCCCGTGTGTATGCGGCAGCTGAACTCCGCCTCCGACATCAGGGGAACGGGATTCGCCGGTTCCCCGACCATCACTGTTGAGGGCAACGACATCTTCCCGACCGGCTCGGTCGCCGATGATCTCGCGTGCAGGGTGTACGCCACCCCGCATGGACTTGCAGGCCTGCCGACCCTTGAGCAGGTCACCGAGGCCCTCAAAAACCATGGACTCTGACGCTTCCGGCACCTGCTCCTGCTGCGGCAGGAGCATGGCCCGGAAAAAGCTACACGCCCTGGAGGCAGGGGCGGCCTTTATTTGCCGCCGTTGCGGCTTGTGGGTTGCCTTCCGACTCACCGCAGATCACCCGGACCCAGATCCGCCATCACAGCAAGCCCGACCATAGGAAACGTGCACATGGGCACCAGCAACACAGCATCCCGGACGGTGAGCACGCCCAAGGCGGCGGACCTGACGGCCGTCGCCCAGGACTACTTGAAGTCGGTCTGGTCCGCGCAGGAATGGTCCGACGAGCCGGTCACGGTTGGTTTGATCGCTGAGCGACTCGGAGTGAGTGCTTCGACCGCTTCTGAAGGCATCCGTAAGTACACAGCCCAAGGGTTGCTCAGGCATGCCCGCTACGGCGGAGTCGAACTTACCCCGGTCGGCACGGAATATGCGCTGATGATGGTTCGCAGGCACCGGCTCCTGGAGACTTTTCTTGTCGAAAAACTCGGCTACCGCTGGGATGAAGTCCACCATGAGGCCGAAGTACTCGAACACGCTGTCTCGGACACTTTCATCACCCGGATCGATGCGCTCCTTGGGCAACCCCGCCACGACCCCCACGGCGATCCAATTCCATCATCGGGCGAATATCCCGACACCGAAAACATGATGCAGTTGAACACAGTGCCGACAGGGCTGACAGTGGTAATTCGTCGGGTCTCGGATGACAGTTCCGAGATGCTCCGCTACTTCGCCCACCATGGCCTCATCCCTGGGACCGGACTATCCGTCCAGGAACCCAAGGCGTTCACGGCCGGAATTCCCGTCCACGTCGCTGATACCGGGAAAGACGTTGTCCTTGGCAACGAGGCGGCAGCGGCCCTCTGGGTAGAAATCACGACCCCAGGTTCGGACGCCTTCAGCTGACGAACCGGGTCTCAGGATTGGCCACTGAGGGTAAGCGTGATGAGGACGATGTTCAGCCCGACAATCAAAGTCGCGCTGGTCCAGCCGGCGATCTTCAGGGCTTTACCATCAGTATGGATGCCCATCACCTCACGCTTGCCGGTGAGCCGAATCAGGGGGATCAAAGCGAACGGAATGCCGAAGCTCAGCAGCACCTGGCTCAACACCAGGGCGAGGGTCGGTTCGATACCTGCTCCCAGAATGATCAGCGCCGGAATGAGAGTAATGACCCGGCGGGTCAGCAACGGGATCCGGACCTTCAACAGCCCGCCCATGATCGTGGCCCCGGCGTAGCAACCGACGGACGTTGAGGCAAGGCCCGATGCCAGCAAGCCAACGGCGAAAATGACGCCAATGGCCGGACCCAACGCTGAAGTCACTGCAGCGTGGGCGCCGTCGATGGTGTCTGTTCCCTCGATGCCACGCAGGCTGGACGCTGCCAACAACAGCATCGAAATGTTAACCACACCAGCGAGCAGCAAAGCTCCCACGACGTCGAAACGGGTGGCCCGGATCAGACGCGTCCTCACGGCCGGATCCTCGGAAAAACCATGCCGGTCCCGCGCCAAGGCCGAGTGCAGGTAAATCGCGTGCGGCATGACCGTAGCGCCCAGCATGCTCGCTGCAAGCAGGACAGTGTCCGTGCCCTCAAAACGAGGAACCAACCCGCCCAGAGCGGCTCCGCCGTCAGGCGGGTTAACGAACAACCCCGACATGAACCCAACCGCGATCACGCCAAGGAGCACCAAGATCGCGTATTCAAAGGAACGCTGGCCCCGATGCGACTGCAACGCCAGCAGCAGCATGGAGGCCACGCCAATGATGACACCTCCGGCCAGCAACGGAAGCCCGAACAGCAGGTTCAGGGCGACCGCGCCACCGATGACCTCGGCCATGTCCGTTGCCCCGGCGACGATCTCAGCCTGCACCCAGTACAGTCGGCGCCGCTTCGTCCCGAGCCGCTTGCCCAGAATCTCGGGAAGGCTCATCCCCGTGGCCAGGCCCAGCTTCGCCGATTGGTACTGCACGAGAACGGCCATGGCATTGGCCACCACCAAAACCCACACGAGCAGATACCCGTAGTTCGCGCCCGCGGTGAGGTTCGCAGCCACGTTGCCGGGGTCCACATAGGCGATCGCGGCAACGAAGGCCGGACCGAGCAGCAGGAGCCGTGACCACACCTTTCGGGGCGCTCGTTTGATTTCAAGAGTGGGTGCGGCCATCATCAGTCCTCATCATCGGGGCGTTCTGATACGAGGATAACGGAAAGTTAGGCGTACCGAAAAGTATTATTTCGGCTGACCAGCAGGCTCGTTGAAGACGTGTCCTAAACGAGTTGAACTGCGACGAAGGAATTACAGCCCCTGAAGTACCGGATAATCCCGCTGAGGGCTACTACGAATGGCAGAAGACCGAGGACGGTAAGAAGATCCCGAACTACCTGTTCTCCGAGAAAGAACTGTTGCTGGGCTTCGCCGGCCTGTACGAGTTCTGGCCCGATCCCGAGCTGCCCGAGGACGATCCTGAACGGTGGCTGTTGACCTGCACGGTCCTGACCACAACAAGCCAGGACGCTTTGGGACACGTCCACGAGCGGTCCCCGGTCATCATCCCGCAGGAGCGCTTCGCGGAATGGCTCGACCCGGACCTGACCGACAAAGCCGACGTCCAACACCTGCTTGATTCCCTGCCGGAACCAACCCTGACTCCGCGCATTGTCAGCACCCGCGTCAACAGTGTCCGGAACAACGGACCCGAGTTGATTGAACCGGATGAGGAGGGTGCCCGCGGTTAGGATGGGCCTCGTTAGGGCAGTTCCCCATATTTGCCGCCCGTGGGGGTGGGCATCATGAAGGAGGATCACGCATGGCAGGAAAGTTTGAAGTCTACAAAGATAGCGCTGGAGGGTTCCGGTTCCGTTTAAAAGCCGGCAACGGTGAAGTCATCGCCACGGGCGAGTCCTACACAACCAAGTCCGCCGCACTGAAGGGCATTGAGTCAGTGAAGACCAACGCAGGATCCGACGTCGTGGACCTCACCAGCTCCTAAGGTCCACCGTCCGATCTGGACGAACAGCGAGGCCCCCGCAGCTGCCAAAGTAGCAGTGGGGGCTTCACTGCGTAATGGAGTGCGAGAGCAGCCAGACACCCGCAACCTTTGTAGAGGTGTGGACGTTTCATCAGCAGAGTTATCCGCGACTCCACAGGCCAAGTGGCAGGAACACGCGTTGGGCGGGACGCCGATGACGACATCCACGCCAAGAAGGGCCGTGCGAACAACGTTCGCCCAGCCCTTCTCAGTAGTTCGGTGGTACTAAAACGGGCCCCTGACGAACCAAAGAACCACGTCCAAAATCAGACGTGTCACCGTGAAAATGCAGTTCGTCATTGCCCAACGATCGTTCTTCTTGCGCCTGCTCATGCTGTGCCTTTCGCCGCATTCAGATGGCGGCAGGGCCACTCATTCCCTAACCATGGTTAAGAAAATGAGCTTTTGAGCTACGCTTGAAGTGTTCAAACTACAAGGAATGTTGCTCAAACGGCCCCGCCGATTGACCAAGCTCCTGAAGATCACCCGGCCCTGGCAGGCCGGGTTTTCTTTTTGGAACCCGTAAGGGTTTTGCCCTCACATTAAGTGTACTGTCCCGGGTCACACGAGCCGGGGCTTAAGTCTCTCACCAGTCCTCAAGACGCTGCTCAACGCCTGTAGACGCGTCCAGGCGCTCCCCGAAGTTCCCTGTAGAACTGAAACATTCGCCGGTACAAGGCAATCTTTCGATGTCCGGGAAAAACGTGTGGCAGACCGTCCTCCACCAGAGTTTTTAGGCCCATCCACCCGTTCCTCCCCACACTGGAGCTGGCCACAACATGCCGAGTCGCCTTCTGAAAATACGCTTTAGTGGACGATCCGCAGATCGTGGAAGATAACTGCGGTCATCCGGATCGTCAGCCCACGGCTGCTCTCTTCCAGGCAGCTCGCTCAGTCCAGGTCTCGATCTCCCTCCCCGGCTATATCGTTAGGCCTGCCCGGCCCCTAACAATTGTCGGAGGTCTCTGAGAGACTTACTGTCAGGAAACCCTGACAGTAAGGTGTACACGCATGGGATGGACATCCAACGACTACAACCACGAGGGCTATGTTGCTGCGATCGCCCCGGACGGGCGTCTCTCGTCGGGTTCGACCGGAGCAGGAATGTTTGTCCACGGGATCACCGGAAACTACCCGACGGCAGGGGAGTTTTACCCCGATGAGGAGATTGTCCCGAATGATCTGATCATGAGCTGGCGTGGTGCCTGCACGTGCGGGTGGCAAGGAGAGCTGTGGCAAAGAGTTCTTACGGCTGCCGACGCTGACCTTGCTACCCGCAAGGAGTACGTTCCGATCGGCGAGTTTGCCGACGTTTCGGGCGAGGTGGAGGAAGCCGTCCGAGAGGAATGGCTTGTCCACATTGCACCGTCTGAGGCGATCCTCGGTGTGGAGGCAGCTGCCAGGGAGCACCGTCAGGCCGGGCACCGTCTGGATAAGACTGTCGCGGCCGCGAAGGCGGCCGGTGCCTCCTGGACCGACATTGGGCGGGCCGCTGGGATCAGCCGCCAAGCTGCGCACGAACGCTGGGCCGACAAGTAACCCTGCCGGTGTCGTCCGGGTCTAGGGTGGGCAGTTCCCTTCGGGCAGACGTGCGTTGAGTTCCCTGATGCGATGAGGGTATTGGCGCTTCTTTGCATGGACCCGTTGTCTGGCGACCCAACCGGCCAGTGCCCGTTCTTTCGGGTCCCAGGCGCTGCGGTGCGGGTGCCTTCCGTTCTCCTTGACCCATTCGATGAATTCGGTGGCACGTTTTGCCAGTGGCGTTCGACGTTGAGCGTGATTCCATCTAGCCACCCAGGGAAGGCGGCATTGAGCGTCTGAATGGCTTCTTTGGCGAGCAGGCCGCGCCTCTGTTGGTTCCGTAGAACTAACAGAACTCCTGCAAGGCGTTCGGCTTCGCTCCCGCTCTTGCCATCTGGGGCGGGCAATGTGCCATGTTCTTGAACGTAGGCAGCTATCTGCTGCGCCGATTCGACGTAGGAGCGCCTTTCCTGCTCGGAAAATGTCTCACGCCATTCAGGCAATCGGGCATCGAGCTCACGCACGCGGGCCGGGAAGCGTTCCCGGCGTGCATCATGACGCTGCCGAAACAACCACCGGCTCAGGAAGCGTTCTGCCTCATCGTCAGAAGACGCGCTCGGGAACCGGCCGTTCTGCTTGACCCAGGCAATGAAGTCCTCTGCCGTGCGTTGCCAGCGTTCACCGGCGTGATCAGCCCGGGCGGTCCACTTCGGATAAGCCTGATCCAGGATTCGGGCGGCATCTTCGGGGAGGTCTCCAGCGGCTTTGAGTCGGCGTAGCCGCTCAAGGACCAGCGCGAGGCGTTTGTGTTCCCCGGAGGAAGGCGTGCGCTGTGTGGGCAGGTATCCGTGGTCTTTGTAGAACTTGGCTATCAGCTCGGCGGACTGTTCCGCGGTTCGCTTTTCCTCGCTCTTAAGGCGCGATTTGCCAGACCGTGCGGATGGCAATGGCTTTGGTGCCTTCAGGGATCAGTGCTTCGGCGGCTGCTTTGGCTTCTTCGTATGTCTTGCCTTCGGCGTCGACGTAGCTTTGTTTGCCGTCGGCGGCCTGTACGGTCAGGTCACTTTCACTCCCATATCCTAGGCTGCCTCAACGGTGAAGGTTCGTTCTAAGCCTGTGAGCAACGCCGATGCCTCGGCGCTGCGGCGTAGGTCCACCGGTCGTGCTCCTTGCAGGGCGGGTGATGGGACCATCATCCACAGTGCGAAGTAGTTGTGAGGGACCCGCAGCTCCATGGCCCGCTCGAAGAGCGCCACCACCACCGGCTCCAAAGTCTGATCAGGCCGGAACTGGTAACCGGGGCAATACGTACCTCCGTCCAGGAAGATCCGGACGAGCTGTTGCATGAGCGGTTCGGGATTCTCGTGCACGGCTGAGAGCCGTTCGCGGACTTGTTCCAGGCTGGGCAGATGGAACTCGTTGCGGATCCGCTCCCACAATTGTTCAGGGACCGGGGAGCTGTACAGGTCAGCCGGCATTAGCTGATGGATTCGAGCTGCCACACGGTGGCCATTGGTTCCCGCCGCAGCGTGAACGTGCGCAGTTCGGCGTTGGCCGAGGGCAGCTTGGCTTGGACCTGCCAGTGTTCGACGCTGACCAGATCGCCGGTGCCGATCGCGGCCCGTGCCCTGGTTTCCCACCATGCGTTCCTGGTGAACCAGTGAGCGGTGTGGACGTCGGGATCGACCATCCAGATCCGGCCGTCGTGACGGATCGCCAACGGGGTGCCGTCGGGGCTGAACCGGACATCGACGTCATGGCCGGTCGTGGGGGATTCGGGTGCAAGTGTCATTTGTGGTTTCCTTTCTTCCTTGGCGCCGGTCAGGCGGCCTTGACGAGGGGGAGTTCGTCCCAGTGGGTGGTGTACCTGGGGGAGAGCATGTCGCGTTTCATGGACCAGTCCGGTCCGCCCTTGAGCCCGGCATGGCCGAGCCCGATGGATCCGCGGCCGTACCGTTTGGCCACGTCCTCGAGCAGTATCCCGATGCCGCGTTCTTCATGGGGGTTCTCGAACAGTTCCAGGGGTTTCTGGTTCCCGGAGGGGCGCAGGTCGGTGACCATGATCCCGACTCGGACGTACTTCACGCCCTCATGGACCTGGGGGAGCAGTGCGTGGGCTGCCCGGGTCAGCAACACCGGGTCAGCGGTGGGCATTGGCAGCGCCAGGCACACCGAGGGGAAGGATTTTTCGTTGGGGTTGAAGTGCGATGTCGCGGCGAACGCGGTCAGCACTTTGGCTTGCAGGTCGTGTTTGGCCAACCGTGCGGAGGCCATTTGCGCGTACACGCTCATGACCTGCCGCAACCCCGCGGTTGTGGTGATGGGTGTGGAGAAGGACCGGGAGAAGATCAGCTGGTCCCGGCCGATCCGTTCCTCTTCCATCGGGATACACGGGGTGCCTTGCAGTTCCAGGACGGTGCGCATCATGACGATGGAGAACTTGTCCCTGATCGCGACCGGGTTCGCGCGGGTCAGGTCAGCGATAGTGAAGATCCCCATCGCGTTCAGGCGTTTGGTGAGCCTGGTGGCCACGCCCCAGATTTCGATTACGGACAGCTTGGCCATCAGTGCATCGCGCTGCTCGGCCGGAACTGACTCCCACCGGCAGACACCGTTGAAGGCCGGGTTGTTTTTTGCCCATTTGTTGCAAAGTTTGGCAAGGGTCTTCGTGGGTGCGATCCCGACGCAGACCGGCACGCCGACGTGCCGCCGGCACGCGGCCTTCATCTCCCGGCCCAGGGCCAGCAGTTCGTCCGGTTCACCTTTGACGCCAAGGAATGCCTCATCGATGGAGTAGACCTCCAGCCAGGCCGAGTAGCGGCCCAGCAGCTCCATGACGCGTGAACTGACGTCTCCGTAGAGCTCGTAGTTGCTCGACAGGGCCACGAGACCCCATTCCTTGGCACGGGGTCGGAGCTTGAACCACGGATCGCCCATGGCGATGCCCAGGCGCTTTGCCTCAGAGGAACGGGTTACGGCGCAGCCGTCATTGTTGGAGAGCACAATGACTGGTTTACCCTCTAGGGAAGGGTTGAACGCCCGTTCGGCCGAGGCGTAAAAGCAGTTCACGTCCACGTGCGCGATTTCCTGCATCCGGCGCATCACCGCGGGCTTAGACATGGTGCAAACACCGTTCAGCCACCCCAAAGATGCTCAGGTCTGCCGAAGCTGGCACCTTGATGTCGGGGAAGGTCGGGTTGTCGGCCTGCAGGACAACGCCCGAGGGCGTAATCCGCAGCCGCTTGATTGTCAGCTCACCATCGAGGACCGCGACGACCACGGAACCGTCCGTCGGTTCCAGTGCCCGGTTCACCACGAGCTCGTCACCGTCGCTGATGCCGGCCTGTTCCATGGATTGGCCGACAATGCGGACGATGACGGTGTTGGTGACGTCTTTGAACAGATGTTCGTTGAGGTCGATCCGATCCTGGAAGTAGTCCTGGGCGGGCGAGGGATAGCCGGCGGCCACCGCTACCGGTGCCAGCGGAACCCCCACCGGAGAGAGTCCCGCGCTTATCACACGGGGGCCAACTATCACGCCCACAACACACCCTTATTCGAAACTATGTTCTATTAAACTACGATACCCCCGGCCTCCGACAACATAGCGCTCAGGGTGAAAGCGAGGGGGTCTGAGGGAGGGTGTGAGGTTCGCTGCCTAGTTGCTTGGCCTTGCCCGGCGAGGCGGCTATGGCCGGTTCGGCCTGCGAGCTCGGCGGGGGTCGGGCCACCGACCCCCGAGGGCTGAAGATGGCTCCGAGTTCGTCAAGTAGCGCAAATAGCGAGTTTTTATGAATGAAGTCTGACGTCGAGGACGGGACCCGCTGAATTCACATTCTTTGCTATTTCCCTAAAGCTCAGAATGGGTTTATCATTGTCTTACCCCAACTCCTTGGGGCGAGGATAACCCGCCATCCTATGGCGGGTTCTGGCTGAAGGGGGGTGGGTCTTATCTGTGTCGATCCGGAGCTAGCCAAAACGCAAGCAGCCGTGCGGCGCCTCAAGTTGCTTAGGTTGGCAATAGGCGTCTGCACGGCTGCTGTTGTTCTCGCTACCGCAGTGAAAGACTTGATCGGTTAACCCATCAAACGTGTGGTGGTCCAGTTCCCGCTGGGCCACCACGCTGTCTTTCCCCAAATAATCCGGCGGTGTAGGTCTCTCATCGCAGGATCATAGGGTTGCGCGGTACTTATAGAGTATCGCAATCATGTGATCATGCAATCATGTTCTACATGAAAAAATAAACATGAAAGCTCATGGGATTATTTTTCATGATTCTAATAACATGATGATCCCCTAATTTTCCGTGAACTTATGGCTCACTTTTTTATGGTGTAAGAAGCTACGGAACTCTTGTGCTGCAGGAAAGTTGGAGCGCAGAAGTTTCATACTGTAAGAAAGCTATGGCTCAAAACTTTCGTAGTGTACGAGAGTTGTGCCGCAGAGTTTTCCTGAGTAAGTAGTTTTTGGCTTGCATCTCTTGTCCGCCCTGATCTGCAGGCCTTGCCATCGGCCAGGCCGGATAACCCAGTAGCCCTATCGCTGCAACGCTCTTCTGTCCGAATTCCGACAGCTCAGTTGCCAATGGGCTCGTGTGGTGGACCCGTCAACGTCTAGTTACTGATGGGTTGTGCCCACTGCGACGAGGTGGCTTCAGCCGTTTTGGAGGTGCGGCGGGAGTTCGACGTCGGCGGGGTCCAGCTCCGGACGTACACGAACGTAGGCGACACCGTGTCTGAAGGATTTGCCGGTCCATGCGACGTCGGCCGATATCTCGACCACGATCGGTTCAACCAGTGTCAGGTGAACCGGTCCTTTGTCTTTACTGAATCTGTTCAGCGAGGTGTCGCTGATTTCTTCCGGCCAGGGGTGCCCGGGCTGTGCCGGGCGGAGCTGGCGGCCCAGCTCACGCCCTACCCGTGTGGAAAGCGCCGTGGAACGGCCTACGATTCGCAGCTGCCCATCGACCGGCAAGCCGACGATGATCGCCTGCGGTTGCGTGATCGGGCCGATGACGGCCGCGCAGACCGCATCAAGAGTGGTTTTTGTCTTCAACTTCAGCCAAGAGCGCGAGCCATCATATGGCTGCGATCCTCCCTTGAACTTCCCTGTCAAGTTCAACGTGTTGAATCTATCCGGGCGGCCGCATCCCGAATGGCGTCACGCTGATGGACTACGTCAAGTCACTCAGGTTCGGTATGACGGTGCCACAGGACCACACGGCCTCGGTGAGATCTGATGATTACCGGCTGCTGCTGACGGCGGCCGCGCGAAGGGCCGCGAGGTCTGGATGGCGATCCAGCCGCGGCTCCGACGGACGGTCCCCCGGGCCGCGAAGTCGGCCAGGGTTTTGCTGGCGATCACCCGCCGGGTCAGATGAAGGGTTGTTTGGGCAACTAGCCGTTGCGCCTGCAGCCAGGACTCGTTGAAAGACTCCCAGACGGGAGCGCTCGATTCGAACGCGGCCTGCCCCGTGTCGATGCCTTCCTGTAAGATCCGCTGCACGGCGGGCCAGTCGTCGGCCGCATTGGCCGCATCCAAACCCTGCCCTCATAGGGCCGCGAGGATCCCGGCAACGTCGTCCAGCGCTCCGGGAATCAACGAGTAGTAAGCCCACGTGCCGCGCTTTTCGCGGTGCAACAGTCCGGCGTCGACCAGGATCTTCAGGTGATGGGACACGGTGGGCTGGCCGAGGTCCAGAGGTTCGGTGAGATCGCAGACGCAGGATTCACCGGAGGCTTCGGCCTTGACGATGGAGAGCAGCCGCAGCCGGTTGGGATCTGCCAGCGCTTTGAAAACCAAGGCCTTCTGCTGTGCTTGTTCTGCAGTCAATGCCGGTGTTCCTGCGGGTACGCAACAGGAGGCGTCGACTGCGGGTTCAAGAGTTTGCAGAGTGTTCATGTCTCCCATTATGCACAAAAATTGACAACCATCGATATGGCTGGGAATACTTCATATCGATCATCATCAATTTAACGCCGAGATTCACAGGAGACCCGTGAGCACCCGGACAGATACACCATCCCTTCGTCGGGACGATGCCGCCGTCGTCGGCAAACTTTCCACCCTCGACCGGTTTCTGCCTGTGTGGATCATTGCCGCCATGGCCCTGGGCCTGCTTCTTGGGAGCTTGATTCCGGGGTTGAACATCGCGCTGGAGGCCGTAAAAGTCGGGGAGGTATCACTGCCGATCGCTATTGGCCTGCTGGTGATGATGTACCCGGTCCTCGCCAAGGTCCGCTACGACCAGGCGCACCGCGTGCTGGCCGATCGGAAGCTGATGATTACCTCGCTGGTGATCAATTGGGTCCTAGCGCCGGCATTCATGTTCGCATTGGCATGGATCTTCATCCCGGACCTACCTGAATACCGGACCGGCCTGATCATTGTGGGCTTGGCCCGCTGCATCGCAATGGTGATGATCTGGAACGATCTGGCCTGCGGGGACCGCGAATCAGCGGCCGTTCTGGTGTTCATCAACTCCGTCTTCCAGGTGTTCGCCTTCGCTGCGTTGGGCTGGTTCTACCTTCAGTGGCTGCCGTCACTCCTGGGATTACCCACGACAAGCGCGGACTTCTCCTTCTGGGCCATCACTCTCTCGGTCCTGATCTTCCTGGGCATCCCCTTGCTGGCAGGGTTCCTCACCCGCGCCATCGGCGAGAAAGCCAAGGGCCGGGACTGGTACGAGAACAAGCTCCTGCCGAAGCTCGGGCCCTGGGCTCTTTACGGACTCCTCTTCACTATTACCCTCCTCTTTGCTCTTCAAGGTGGCACGATCACGTCGCGACCGCTGGACGTGGTCCGCATCGCAGTGCCGCTCCTTGTCTACTTCCTCGTAGTTTTCGGCATCGGCATGGTCCTTGGCCGACTGCTGAATCTGGGATATGCCAAGACCACAACACTGGCTTTCACTGCCGCCGGCAACAACTTCGAGCTCGCGATCGCTGTTGCGATCGGCACCTTCGGGGTCACGTCCGGGCAAGCCCTCGCCGGCGTCGTGGGCCCATTGATCGAAGTTCCTGCCCTCGTTGCACTGGTCTACGCAGCACTTTGGGCACGGAAACGGTTCTTCCGCAACGAAGCCACCGCCACCGTTTAGGCGGCCGCATTGACCGAACGATTTAGTTCAGTCATGATTGAATCAATGAATACTGAACAAATCTCCCGGCTTCAGCCCAGGGTCGCCAAGTATGCGGCCCTGGCCGACCCCGCACGGTTACGCATCGTGGACCTTCTGACCCTGGGGGACCTGTCACCCAAGGAACTGCAGTCGGAATTGGGAATGCCCGCAAACCTGCTGTCACACCACCTGCGCACCTTGGAGGATGCCGGGCTGGCTGTACGGCGGCGCTCGGAAGCCGACAAGCGGCGCAGCTATGTCCGATTGGCCCCCTCGGCACTGGAGGGCTTGGCCCCTGGTCGGGAACACGATGCCCGCCGGATTCTATTTGTTTGTACCCGCAACAGCGCCAGGTCCCAGCTGGCAGCTGCGCTGTGGCGACAGGTAAGCGACATCCCGTCAACGTCGGCCGGAACCCACCCCGCCGACCGCGTAGCCCAGGGGGCTCTTGACGTAGCGCTCCGCAATGGCCTCGACCTCAGCAGCTCGTCGCCCCGCCTGATCGACCAAGTGGCACACAGTGAAGACCTCGTGGTCACCGTCTGTGACAACGCCCACGAAGAACTCCCGGGACTTCGCGGCATCCACTGGTCAGTGCCGGATCCACTGCGTCTCAACAGCGCGGAAGCGTTCGAGGATGCATTTGCCGACATTTCACTCCGCGTCCACGACCTGGCGCCCCGCCTGCGGGCAGCCTAGCCCCAAGTTTTTCGAATATTGACAACCGTCAATATATAGGTCGATACTCAAAGCATCGATGAATCTCAATATCCTTCATCTCGGCATTGGTCGGCCTCTATCCCAACCAGAGCAATCAATTGATCCAGGAGACTCCATGAGCACCGAAACCACCAAGAAGCCTTCCGTCCTGTTCGTATGCGTCCACAACGCCGGGCGTTCCCAGATGGCTGCAGCGTTCTTGACCACCCTTGGCAAGGGTGAGATCGAGGTTCGTTCCGCCGGTTCGCAGCCCGCTGACAAGGTCAACCCCGCCGCCGTCGAGGCCATGGCCGAGCTCGGCATCGACATGTCCGCCGAGATCCCCAAGGTTCTTACCACCGAGGCCGTGAAGGAATCCGACGTCGTGATCACTATGGGCTGCGGCGACGAATGCCCGTACTTCCCCGGCAAGCGCTACGAAGACTGGGTCCTTGAAGACCCTGCCGGCCAGGGCGTCGAGGCCGTCCGCCCGATCCGCGATGAAATCAAGTCCCGCATCGAGGGCCTGATCGCCTCGTTGGTCCCGGCCGCCAAGTAACCCACCATTTTCGAGCACCAGGAGAGACTTTCGTGAGCACCGACGCCAGTACCGACGTCCACAGCGAACAGCTGATCATCATCGGCTCCGGCCCCGCCGGCTACACCGCAGCTATCTATGCTGCACGCGCAGGCCTGAATCCGCTGGTTCTGGCCGGTTCGGTCACTGCCGGCGGCGCGCTGATGAACACCACCGAAGTGGAGAACTTCCCCGGCTTCCCCGGCGGCGTTCAGGGCCCGGAATTGATGGACGGGCTCCAGGAACAGGCCGAGAAGTTCGGCGCGAAGATTGTGTTCGACGACGTCACCGAGGTCAATCTGAAGGGTCACCTCAAGCGCGTAATCACCGGTGCGGGCCAGACCCACGAAGCACCGGCGGTCATCCTCGCCACCGGCTCGGCCTACAAGGAACTCGGGCTGCCGGAAGAGAAGAAACTCAGCGGCCACGGAGTCTCCTGGTGCGCCACCTGCGACGGGTTCTTCTTCCGTGAGCAGGACATCATCGTCGTCGGCGGCGGCGACTCCGCCATGGAGGAAGCCTCCTTCCTGACCCGCTTCGCCAAGACCGTCACCGTCGTGGTCCGCAAGGACGAACTCCGTGCCTCACGAATCATGGCCCAGCGCGCCAAGGACAACCCCAAGATCAACTTCGCGTGGAACTCCGCCATCACCAAGATCCACGGCGACAGCAAAGTCACCGGCGTGACCCTGACTGACACCCGCACCGGTGAAACCCGTGAACAGGCCGCCACCGGCATCTTCGTCGCCATCGGCCACCTGCCCCGCACCGAACTGGTCACCGGACAGGTCGACCTGGACGACGAGGGCTACATCAAGGTCGACTCACCCACCACGGTCACCAACCTCCCCGGCGTTTTCGCCTGCGGAGACGCCGTCGACCACCGGTACCGCCAGGCCATCACCGCCGCGGGAACCGGCTGCGCGGCCGCATTGGATGCCGAACGGTTCCTTGCCGCCCTGGATGATGCCGACAGCATCGCCACGGCCCTGGTCGAAGAACCAACCCACGCCTAACCAATCGGACACGGGAGGGGGTGAACTGGATGGACACCGGATGCTGCACCGACACGGGCTGCTGCGACGAGGACGATCTGGACTGCTGCTGAACAGCACCGTCCCGGCCTGCCGGCCCCACAAGGACCGGCAGGCACCCTGACCGAACCGCTACACCAACGGATGAAACAAGAGGACAGCATGGATTCACTGAAGAACCTTCCCATCGCAGTGATCGGCGCAGGCCCGGTAGGACTGGCCACCGCAGCCCACCTGCTCGAACGCGGACTCGAACCGGTCATCTTCGAAGCCGGCCACACCGCCGGCGCCGCGATCGAACAATGGCGCCACATCCGGCTGTTCTCCCCATGGCGTTTCAACCTCGACGACGCCGCCGTCCGTCTACTCGAAGCCACCGGCTGGGAATCACCCCGCCCCACCGCCTTGCCCTACGGCGGCGAACTCATCGACAACTACCTCACCCCGCTGGCCGCCACCGCGCAGATTGCTTCCCGGCTCCAGACCGGTGCACGTGTCATCGCCGTGACCCGGCAAGGTATGGATAAGACCCACGTATGGGACCGAGACACCACCCCGTTCGTTGTCCGGGTCGAGCACGACGGCGGAGAAACACGGGACCAGACCGTGGCCGCCGTCATCGACGCCTCCGGCACCTGGTCCACCCGCAACCCGCTCGGCACCTCTGGCCTGCCCGCCATCGGCGAGACCACGGCCAATGACCGGATCTCATCGCCCCTGCCCGACGTTGTTGGCCGCGACCGCGTCGCTTTCGCCAGCCGCCGCGCCCTCGTCGTCGGGGCCGGTCACTCTGCAGCGAACACCCTGATCAATCTCGCCGACCTGGCCAAGGAAGAACCCGGCACCCGCATCCTCTGGGCTGTCCGTGGCGCGTCCGCGGAGAAGGTCTACGGCGGTGGGGACGCTGACGGGCTCCCGGCGCGTGGCCAGCTCGGCTCCCGCCTCCGTCGCTTGGTCGAAGCCGGGACCATCGAGCTGCACACCGGTTTCGGGATCGCTGCCCTGAAAAACCTCGACTCCCACGTGAGCGTCGAAGCCGTCGATGGACGAACCATCGAGGCTGACGTCATCGTCCCTTGCACCGGCTTCCGCCCGGACCTGGAGATCCTGCGGGAACTGCGCCTGGACCTGGACCCTGCCGTTGAAGCGCCCACCGAACTCGGCCCGTTGATCGACCCTGAATTCCACTCCTGCGGCACCGTCCCAGCGCACGGCGCGAAGGTTCTGGCCCACCCCGAAAAAGACTTCTACATCGTCGGAATGAAGTCCTACGGCCGGGCACCGACCTTCCTGCTCGCTACCGGCTACGAGCAAGTCCGTTCCGTCGCCGCAGCCCTCGCCGGTGACCAGCAGGCCGCGGACACCGTCCACCTCGAACTGCCCGAAACCGGCGTTTGCTCCAGCGACGCCGGCACCAGCTGCGACGTCCCCGCAGCAGCCACCACACAAGAGCCCGAGGACCAGGGTGGTTGCTGCGCTGCACCGGAACCGGCGTTCGTCGGCTTCCCGACCGGGCTCGCACACGGCCGCTCCGGCGAAAACTAACCACTCATCGCGACAGTCATCATCGAGCCGGACCCACCTCAAGGAGTACTGCCATGACCGACCACCAGGAACCAACGCTGGGACTGCGGGACAACACCGAAGTCCTGCACCGTATCAGCAACCGCCTCGCCGACCGCTACGCCGGAACCTTCGCCGCCGAAACCGTCGAACGCTACGTCTTCGAGTCCTACACCGCCCTGGCCAGGACTGCCAAGATCAGCGCCTACCTGCCCGCCACCACCGAGCACTTTGCCAACGACAGGCTCCATGCACTGGCAAAATCCAAGGGCGCCATCGTCTCCGACGTGGCCGAAGTGTTGTTCGTCTGCGTGCAGAACGCCGGCCGGTCGCAAATGGCCGCGGCGCTGCTCAACGTCGAAGCCAAAGGCAGGATCCGGGTCCGCTCGGCCGGGTCCCTGCCTGCATCCGAACTGGACCAGACGGTCGTCACCGTGATGTCAGAAATGGGTTTGGACCTGGGCAAGGAATACCCCAAACCACTCACCGATGATGTCGTTAGGGCTTCCGACGTCGTCATCACCATGGGCTGCGGTGACTCCTGCCCGATCTACCCCGGCAAACGCTACGAAGACTGGGACCTCACCGACCCCGCAGGCCAGTCCCTGGAAACCGTCCGAGACATCCGCGACCAGATCCACGACCGGGTCAAGGATCTGGTCGCCTCCCTCACGAAAGAAGCAGCACTCTAATGGCAACCGAACACCCCGCGGTCCTCTTCGTCTGCAGCAAGAACGGCGGCAAATCGCAACTCGCCGCCGGGCTCATGCGCGACCTCGCCGGTGACAGCATCACCGTCTACTCCGCAGGCACCAAACCAGCAGAGTCCTTGAACGGCCAAGCCGTGGACTCGCTGACGGAATTGGGCATCGACGTCACCGGGGAATACCCCAAACCGGTCACCGACGAGGTCCTAAACGCCGTGGAAACTGTCATCGTCCTCGGAACCGAAGCCAAGCTCGACCCGCCGGCCGGCAAGCGATTCGAAATCTGGGAAACCGATGAACCCTCAGAACGCGGGATCGAAGGCATGGAACGCATGCGCCTCGTCAGGGACGACATCAAAACTCGCGTCCAAGCCCTCTACAGAGTCCTCACGACAAACTAACCCGTAAGGACTCCATCCCAGGTACCGCGAAACCGATCCTCACAAAGCAATGGTGGCCTCTTCCGCGTTAGTGGAAAGGGGCCACAGTCATTCCCCCCGGGGCCACAAATACTTGACGCAGCCACTGCTGGGAGGCCTTCCAGCTTCAGTGCAGTAGCAAACGGCCCCGATGCCGACGCCGCGTGTGGATATTCCGGGATGGTCAACAGCTCTGGGTCCGTAACTCCATCATCCGCCTATGTCTTCTGTTGTGCTCTGGGCCGGGGACATGTGCCGGGCAGCCGGCGCTGGCGGCAAGCCAGCGCCGACCAGTGGTCAGTGTCCTGCGCCGAGCTTCCCGCCAAGGCGTTCCTGCATCAGCAGGCTGGCATCGTTGAGGCCGATGATCTTCACGTCCGTGCCGTGCGCGTGGTACTTCTCCGTAATGGCATCCAGCGCAGCAATGGTGGAGGCATCCCACAGATGGGAGGCATGCATGTCGATCACCACATGCGCCGGATCGTGTGCATATTCGAACTGCGTATAGAGATCGTTGGAAGAGGCGAAGAACAGTTCACCGTCCACCACGTACGTTGCGGTTTCCCGGCCGTCCACGGCCTTGACAGTCCGCTCAACGGTGACGAAGTGCGCCACCCGGCGGGCGAACATCACCATGGCAACCAGCACGCCTACGCCTACGCCGATGGCGAGGTTGTGGGTGGCGACGGTGACGACGACGGTGGCGAGCATCACGGTGGTTTCGCTCTTCGGCATCATCTTCAGGGTTCCGGGACGGATGCTGTGCCAGTCAAACGTGGCCACGGATACGAAGATCATCACGGCCACCAGCGCTGCCATCGGGATCACTGAGACGACGTCGCCAAGGACCACCACCAGAATGAGCAGGAAGATTCCGGCCAGGAAGGTGGAGATCCGGGTGCGGGCACCGGAAGCCTTGACGTTGATCATGGTCTGGCCGATCATTGCGCAGCCGCCCATGCCACCGGTGAATCCGGTGACGATGTTCGCCACACCCTGGCCCCATGCTTCGCGGGTCTTGTTGGAGCGGGTGTCTGTGACGTCGTCTACCAGCTTGGCGGTCATCAGGGATTCCAGCAGGCCAACGAAGGCCATGGCCAGGGCGAACGGGAAGAGAACCTGGAAGGTCTCGAACGTGAACGGAACATTGGGGATGAACAGCATCGGCAGCGATTCAGGCAGCTCGCCCTTGTCCCCTACAGTCGGGACCGCCACGGATGCGAAGACGGTGATGAGCGTCAGGACCACGATTGCCACCAGCGGGGCCGGGACGGCTTTGGTGAGTTTGGGCAGGCCAAAGACGATGGCCAGGCCAAGAATAACCAGCGGGTACACCAGCCAAGGAACGCCCAGCAGTTCAGGGACCTGGGACATAAAGATCAGGATGGCCAGGGCGTTGACGAAGCCCACCATGACCGAGCGCGGGATGAACCGCATGAGCTTGGCAACACCCGAAAGGCCCAGAATGATCTGGAAAACACCGGCCAGAACGACGGCGGCAATAAAGTAGTCCACACCGTGGGACTTCACGAGCGGGGCAATGACCAGGGCGATGGCTCCGGTTGCTGCCGAAATCATGGCAGGACGGCCACCGACGAACGCAATGGTCACGGCCATGGTGAACGAGGCGAAGAGTCCCAGGCGTGGATCAACACCGGCGATAATCGAGAAGGCGATGGCCTCAGGGATCAGCGCCAACGCCACGACCAGGCCGGCGAGGACTTCAGTCTTGAGCCGACGCGGTGACATCAGGGTGCTTCGCACGGATTGCAGTTGCTCAGGGGTGTACGCCGGAGGATGTTCGGCTTTTGTGGCGGCCATTGCTGGCTCCGTTCATGGTTGAGAAGGCGGGCTTCTGAGGCCTTCGTTTGCTAATGATCAGGGGACGCCGCACTGCGTCAGGGAGGTGGGGAACCAGGTCGGAAGGTCTCATCCCACGTCCCAAACTCTACCCTAACGTGATGGTAGAGTTTAAGCGAAACCGAGAACGGAGGCCCTGATGACGACCAAGGCCAGTAGCACCAACACCATGCACATCGGCGAACTGGCAGAGCGGACAGGCCTGTCCCTGCGCACCATCAGGCACTACGACGATGTCGGGTTGCTGCCTGCAACAGGGCGCACCGAGGGCGGGTTCAGAGTGTTCTCCTCAGCGGATCTGGAACGCCTGATGGTCATCAAGCAGATGAAGCCCTTGGGCTTCACTCTCGAGGAAATGGCGGAAATTCTTGAGCTACTGGACTCGCCCGACGGGACATCCACCACAGGGTCCGCCAGACTGGCGACGTTCCTGGACAGCGCGCTTCACCAGCGCAGCAAGATCGCCCGAAACCTGGCCCAGGCAGACGAATTCATCCAAAGACTCAGCTGCCGGAGCTAACTAATCGTGCGTGTCGGGTTTTGAATGACTCCTCTTCCCGGCACGCACCCACGCTGGCAGCATGGGCCACAGGGGCGGGGGAATATCAGCTTCCATTCAGAGGCGGAAGCCCGCTTGTTGAGTTCTCAGTCGAGTCATTGAGCGCCAGCACGACACGCAACCCAATTGTCCGGTCGCTACACTCCAAGACTTCCCCATGTGCAAAGCAGGATCCAACTTCTGAACTACCGGGCCAACGGAGGTAAGGCTCCTGATTTCGGACGCTCTTTCTCAACTCGTTCTGATGGCGTGGACGATCCCTCCAGACTCTGCCAGCCGCCGTCGGAGTTCTTCATTCTGGAGCTGTGCAAGGTGAAGGGTCCCAACGAGGGTTTCATTGTCTGCTTTGAGTTGCCGGATCAATTTTTTATCGTCCTCCCGCAAGCGTTTCAGTCTGGCGGTCTCCCGCCGTAGGCGCCGTTCGCTGTCTGGTGTCCCGCCGTTCGCTCGAACCTTCTCGTAGAAGAGGTTCTTGAGGTCGAGGTGCCGTTGGGTGAGTGCGTTTCGCGGTACGTCTGCCTCTGTGGCGAGGGCCACGATGGTCAGGGCCCCGTTGGACTTTTCCGGTCTACCGGAAATAATTCGTGCCATGGCCGCCTGGATGCGGGAGCGTTCGTCGTGCGCGGGGCTCATCTGGTCTCCTCGAAAATGATACGGGAACGCTCGTGCTGCTCGGCTTCCTGACGAAGCCGCTGGGCCCGGGCTTCCATCCGGTGTCCGAGGGGCTCGGGTACCATCTGGACCTGCTTCTCCAGGGATTCGGCCTCTTGGCGCATCAGGTATGCATGATCATCGGTTCGTGCGATGTTCGCGCAGGAGGGGACACAGCGGTCCAGGCGCGGTGCTTCGCGTTCGGTGATCCTGTTGCAGAGTGCGCGGTCTGGTTTGTAGACGCACATGAGCATCGCGGACGGATTATCGTAGACGGTCAGCGATGGGTTTTCCAGAAGGGCGCGGGCCTGCCTCGCGTTGACAATCGCGCCAACGAATTCGGGGGCCTGCCTGGCGGCGTTAATGGCTCTGCGTGCCGCCGGGCCCGAGATGCCTGTGCCGTTCGTGAGATCTTCGTTGAGCGAGGCGAGGGTGTCGGCAGCGGCGAGAGCCGTTTCCAGGTCGAGCAGGTCGTGCATTCCGTTCCGGCTCCGGGACGCGTAGCCGGCACTCATGGCGGTGCGCATGTGGCCATACTGGACGGCGAGTGCGACGAGCCCGCCGGGGCGTCTGGCGATGTGCCATGCCAGCGTCCGGCGGAACCGCGAGACCCCGATCGAGCCATACCTGTCCTCAGGGATCATCTCGTGAGGCCGGTCCAAGGTCCTGGCCATGGTCGAAGTCCATGCGATGAACTTCTCGACGCGCAGATTCATGGTGTCCGGCGGCAGGCCGCCGAACAGATACTCGTCGGGGTTGATCCTCTCTACTGTTCGGATTGCCCGGACCACCGGTTGGATGGCCACCCATGGAACGTCGCGGATGGTTCCCTGCGGTACGTGGTTCCCGTCGTCGTTGACGGCTGTCTTGTAAACGCGTCCGTGGATCAGGTAGCGCCCTGATTCCGGCTCCGGGCAGCAGCCCCTTTCGAGTCCTTGGATTTCACGCGGCCTCATTCCCGTCAGGTATGACACCACGATGTAGGCCGCGGTCGTCAGGTGGGTCTTGAGTGTGCCCACTTCGGAGTAATCGATGAATTCCTTCCAGGGACGGCCATCGATCGTGCCGGAAAGCTCGGTGAGAACCGGAGCAGGACCATCGGCGGACAGGAGCCGTTCCCGCCAGCGCCCTGTGATTACCTGGTGGTGGACCTGGTGTATCGCCGCACCCGTTACGTAGGCGATGTATGTTGCGGCGAGTCCGCTCCTGTTCCCGGCTGCCAGGCTCGGCAGCGCTGTGCCGGCGGCGATGAAGCGCCCTAGGTAGTCCTCTAGCATGGCCCGGCCTTCTGGCGTGGCGCGGTTCTGCTTGCTTCTGGCGAGCATCTCTTCCTTCCGTTGGACAGCGGTGAGGATGTCTTCGGCGAAGTCGTCGACAACGCGTAAGGCCCAGGTCAGCAGTGGGCCCATAGTTTCGGGAGTGATTGGCTCCGTCGAGTTCTCTCCCATGGAAGACCCGGCAGGGAGGAAATCATCGGCACCTTCGGTCAGCCATGGTGGTTCGCAGAGGCCGACAGGGAAGGGGTTCGAGGAGTCCAGTGCCCAGAGCCGTGTCAGGGCGGCGAGGACTTTCTGGACGGGGTTGCGCGACATTGCCCGGTCCATTGCGAGGTGGAGGGCGTAGGCCTTCAAGTCTGCCGGAGTGCAGTCGCGGAGGGATGAGCTTCCCCTCTCTTCCAGCCATTGGCAGAATGCCCTCCATGCGGCCACGGTGGGATACACGTGTCGGGGTGACACGGTGGTCCGCCACCGGGGGTGTCTGCCGATCAGGAAGGTGGCGGGCAGCGAAGTGTTGATCAGCAGCCATGTCAGGTGCCGCAGTTCCTCCCGGAAAGCCGCGGGCACAGTCTTCCAGTGGATCGTCGTGCGCGATACGCCAGGACCGTGCGCCAATGCGTTCAGGCTCCAGGACAGGTCCCCGTATCGGGGGACCGGGCCGGTGAAGCCTTCGGAGACCAGACCGGGCAGGATGGCGTGGGCATGAGGTGCCGGGCGCGAAGCGGCCTCTTCGATTGCTAGGGTCACAGGTCGTACTGTCCTTCCAAAAGGCTGCTAATGGTTGCTCTGTCGGTGGAGGTCACGCTGGCCAGGGCGTTCGCCCAGACCTGGTCACCGAGCCTGCGTCTGAGGTCCTCGAGACGCGTGAACGGGTTGCCCCAGTCCGGTGCCCAGATCTCTTCGCCCAGGACAGAACGCAGGCTGGCCAGCGAGCGGTGCAGGTATGCCAGGCGGGGATGGTGCATCGGGTGTATCCGCGCGTTCGGGCAAGCCGTGCACATCAGAAACGAGGCCCGACATCCCATTCCTTGGGGACTAAATGGACTGCTCTTGTAATCGCAGCAGGCGACGGTGGGGGTCTCCTGGGAATCCGGGCGGACCGTGTCGGCAAGCTGAGCGCGCAGGACGGTGTGCTGTGCCTGGGCGAGTGCGCTCTCGGCGCCCTCGGCGATGATCGGGACGTATGCCTGCTGCACCTGGGGCTCGGGGAGGACGTAGACCGCGTCGTGGGTGTCCTGGCTGTTCTGGCCGGGCTCCCTGCGGTGCAGCACATTGACCGTCTTCCGCAGTCTTTGCAAGGGAGCGCCTGTTAGGCCGGTTTCCCGGAACCAGGAGTCTGCCGCGTTCTTCGTCAGGCCGATCCCGAATGGTGTCACGGGGGACGCGTTCCTAGGCCCCGGCAGGGAATTCCGCCAGATGAGCAGGAAGTCCAGGGTGCTGTCGGCGGCAGTAACAAAAGCCCGCGCGTGAGAAGTCGCTTCCAGAGCCTTCGAGATCAGCCGCCCCGGAGTGTCGGCGCCGGTGTCCGGGACATTCCGGGTCTCGAAGTGGCGGCCGGCTCCCCGCCGCCGCTTCTCCAGCTCCAGCCGGTAGATGGGGAATCCGTCCGATCCGCCGTGCTGCAAGGCCCGCGGCGTGCGCATTTCCGACACCACGGTCGCGTTGAGTCCGAACTCCATCACGAGCAGTACGGCCAGCGCATACACTTCGGACCGGCTCAGGAAGAGCCGCATCCATGTGTACTGCGGGGCCTCTCCGCCGAGGACGGCGACGTAACGGTGAATAGTACGTTTGGTCCCGCTTTCGCGAAGCTTATAGGGGACATATCCGGTGCGGGCGAGTGAGTCAAGGGCCTCTCCAATGATCCAGTCGCGGCTTTGCTGCTCGAAGGATCCCTCACGCCATCGCCGTAGATGTTCTGTGTTGGCCCAGATCCTCAGGTGGGCGGAGCGGAACATCTTCCGGGCTGCAGCCCGCACTTCCTCGAATTCGTCCGGGGCCAACGCCCTTCCCGTGGACGTGACCAGGGGAAGTCGCTTGGCCATCGCGGACCTCGTCGCCTCGCTCAGCTCGTCGTGTCTCCTGAGGAAGCCACCCAGTGCAATCACCTGTGAGTAGCCGTAGATGCCTTCCGGCCGGCGCATCCGCCACCTGTTCCACAACGCCGGTGTGATGTCGACGAGGCGCTGGGGCGGATTGTCCTGTTCGGCGCAAAAGCGCCCGAATGCGGCAAGGCGGAACCACATGGCTTTACTTGACGGGAGCGAGTCCCACCCACCGCCCGGAGCGCATTTCTCGGCGAACCACCGGGCAAAGGCACGCTGCAGCTCCGGGCCCACCGGGATTTCGTCGAAGTTGAACGCGCCCACCCGTCCCTTCCTGTCACGGTGCTCGACCTTCAGCCCATCATGGGGCCGAGGGACCGGCCGGTGGTGGGGTTCCAGCGGCAGGGCAGCACGCTGCCCGCGGCCGCTCACAGGACAGTCTCGTCGTCAACCAGGTCCTGGATCGCGCCCGTTTCGGCTGCGAGCCTGGCGAGAATCCAGGAGACATCGTCGGCCGCCCCGCCCTCCGGGACCCCCGAACCAGGCGCAGGCGAGGAGATCAGCGAGTGGAGCTGAAGGTCGGAGACCGGGGCCAGATAGATCCGGCGAGTGGTTTCGACGTCCGCGTGACCGAGAAGGTCCTGGACCATCCGCCAAGGATCCCCGTAGAGGAGGCGGAAGTCGCGGCGCTCCTTCGGTGTCAGGCCGAGCCGGACATCCATCGCGTGGTGGAGCGCGACCAGCATGTAGAGCGCGAAGGAATGCCGGCACATGTGCGGGGTGCAGAACGGAGCATCACCCATTTCTCCCGACAGGGTCTTCTCGCACCGTTCCGTGGCGGTCCGGAACACGCCCTCCCAGGATGTCGGCTGAAACGGCAGACCGGACTCGTTGAGCCACAGCCACAGGGGTTCAGGCCCCTCGGGTCCTTCAGTGAAAAGAAGTGCCCGCTCTTCGACACTTGCCCGGGCCAGGGCCGTCTCACCGAGCATTCCGTCGCGATCACGCCAGTGGAGGACCTTCATCCGGCGCCCGGAAACCGACGTCACCAGACGCATCCGCGGCAGAACGTCATACCGGCCCTGCCGCTGGGCACGGCGGATCACCCTCGCCCGGCCCGCATCGCAGTAAGCCTCGATCTCGCCCACCACCGGTGCTGCCATATAGAAAGTGCGGGCACGCTTTGACTTCGTCACCACCGGCGCCAGCCGGCCCGAGTAGTACCGTCGGTGTCCTACCTCGGGCTGCGGGACCTCGACGGTGAGAAGCGAAGCGGCCTCAGTCAGCCGCAAACCCGACGAGAACAACAGATTGGCGAAAGCCGAATTCCGATCTTCCATACGCCCGCCCCACGCCGCGCCCGGCCCACCATCCGCGGAGAACCCGCGCAAGCCCACATCCACCCAATGCCGGAACATCCGCGGCGTCAGCCAGCGCACATCACTGGACCTCGCATCCTTCGCCCGGGCGGCAGGCACCTCCACCGCCTGCCCGTGCCGCCCGATCGCCTCCCGCGTTTCAATCGGGCTCGCGGACACATATCCCTGCTTGACCGCCCACGAGTACAAGCGGCCCAAAGCCGCGAGGCCCCGATTCCAACGGGCACCACCGACCCGCCGCGGGTTGCTCAGCGACCTAGTGCGCCAGTCCTCGAAATCCCACAGGTCATCGGGGCCTGCCTCATCCCAGTTCTTGTCTCGACGCCACAGGAAGTCGAAGAAGATGCAATAGTCCGTCGCATAGTTCCGCTTCGTCTCCTGCTCCAGCCGGGCGAACGATGAACGGACCAGGAAACTGGCCAACCGTCCATCGACCTGGCAGTCCGGCGACAGCAGGATCGGCGTCCCAGGACGCACACCCGCCCGCTCCTCGTCCTCCGCCAGGCCACCCCAACCGCCCAAGACCGGCAATCGCTTCGACTCGACAGACCGCCCCGCCGGCACCCAAAAAATACGCCATTCTCGCACCACTCACACCCCTCTTGAACCGCATCAACACGCTAATTCAACAGGGAATTGACCACCAGCCCTTCCACCCCCGTGGCGGGTAGGTCCTTCAACCAGGTCTTGGCCACTTCCATGTCCGTGGTGGTGGGGGAGAGGTTCAGCGGTGCGGTCCAGTCCCGGGCCAGTTCCTCGAGCAGCTCCCGGCGGCCCGTGAACGGGACGCGCCGGATGTCCTGCCCGGCAACAGCCAGCACATCAAAGGCCGCGAACGATGCCGGCAGATCACGCACCATTGCCGGCAGAGCCGCCCTGGAACTGACCATGCGCCGCTGCAGCGCCTCGAAGTCCAGCCGGTCCCCGTTCCAGATGACCGCCTCGCCGTCCAGGACTACACCGGGCGGGACCTGGGCCCGTACAGCTGCGCATAGCTCAGGAAAGAGCCTGGAAAGTTCTTTGCTTTGCCGGCTCCACAGGGTCACGCCTTCGGAATCACTCAGAACTATCGTCCGGCATGTTAACTGCACTTTGAGTTGGTCTGCTGGTCATCGTCGGAGTGAAGGATTGGGGCATGGAGCAGCTGGGGCGGGTCGTGGAATCGAAGCAAGGTCTTCCGTACAGATTGATGTTCCCGGATTCAGAGCACTTGGCTGCGTCGTCATTTCTCCGGGACCTGTCGGCCTCTGATTGTTCTCCGGCGACTTTGCGCAGTTATGCCTACGATCTCCTGCGGTGGTTCCGGTTTCTTCATGGCAGGTCAACGCCATGGGAGAAGGCGGAAAGGTTAGATGTCAGGGCGCTGGTGGAGCACATGCAGGTAGCTCCGACGGCTAATTCCCTTCGCAAAGGATTGAACGAGCCTGGAACTCTGAACGTGATCACGCGTAAGCGGGGCTCAGGCACAGCGTTCTCGGCGAACTCCATCAATCATCAGCTCACTGTGCTCTCAAGTTTTTACGACTTCGCCATGGAGATGGATCTGGGACCCTTGGTGAACCCAGTACCTCGGCAGCGGCTAGCTGGAGGCCGACCGTATGCCCACCACGACCCGATGAAGCCGTTCACCCGATCCCGACGTGGAACATACCGGCAACGTGTGCCTCGTCCGGCGTGGCGTGGCATTCCTGACGACTCTGTCGCGACTATCTTTGCCGGCTTGAAGCACCACCGCGATCGCGCCTTGCTGTCCTTCTGGCTGAGCAGTGGCGTCCGCGCAGAGGAGCTACTCGGCCTCAGACACGGTGACTATGACTTTGGGGAGCACACGTTCATAGTGACGAGCAAGGGAACCAGGAACCGTGACACCGTCCCAGCCAGCGCGGATGCCTTCGTCTGGCTCGCCCTGTACATGCGGGAAGGCCAACCAGCTTCACCAGGTGACCCGGTCTGGTGGACCCTTGCCCCAAAAAACCGCCGACCCCTCACCTACGGCGCGGCCCGCCGCATGTTCACCCGCGCTCAACATGCTCTGGGCTCGAACTGGACCCTGCACGATCTGCGGCACACAGCGGCCGAACGAATGATCGCGGATCCGGCATTCACACTAGTCGACGTCCAAACGGTACTCCGGCACGCTCACGTAACCACCACTACCATCTATACACAGCCACGGATGGAAGACGTGCTGCAGAAAGTCCTGGAGCACTACGCCAGACCCCGACCTCCAGCGCCCACTATCGAGCCGGAGTACGACGGTGCAGCGACCCGTGAACTGCTCGGACTTGGCGAATGATCACTACCGAGAACTCAACGGACCCGAGATCGCCAGCGGGAATCGCAGCGGCCGAGACCTACCGGAGGGGTAGAGAACTTCGTCTTGCCGCCGATAGTGCACTCACTACCGTTAACAGGGCCTGGCCGCGCCAAGCGTTCGACGGTGGGCAGCCTGCACCTGGTGGCCAGGACGAGCAGTTTGTGCGTCTGCAGGATTTGGGAGTGGAGGAAGCCATCGAATGGGCCCGCCAATCGAATCTTGCCTATGGCTTGGCACCAGCGAGCTCAAGACGACGGGTCGCTGCCGTCGAGCATGTCCTCCGGTGGCTGAATGGCTTTCCAGGCACTACCTGGGAAGAACGGTGGCTTGCCTCCGGCATGGATCAAGCCCCGAGGGAAGGCCTCAAAGAACTGAGCGTGCGGTTGTCGGTCGCTCAGGGCTATCTCTGTTCTGGCCTTAGTGCGCTCGTCAGGGCCCGACTCATACGTCCCTCCTATGAGTGGATGTTCTCGGCCAAAAACTGGAACCAGAATCAGGCCCGAGGTTCGTTGTCCTTTCTGGAAGTTTCCGAACCCGTCGAGACCGCACGGTTGCGCGCTCTGCCGGAGTACCAGCGCGGGCATGACCTGATCCGCCGCAACGCCGAGAACGCCATAGCCCGGATTTTGGTTCGGACCGGCAAACGAATTTCCCAGCTGACCGGCGATGACGTCCTGGCTTACTCGCACATCGCCCGTTCCAGGGGCCATGCCAAGGAACACTTGGCATGGGAATTGCTCGTTGCCTTGGGACCCCTCGCTGGGGAGCCGCCGACACTTCGCGCCGCTTGGCATGCGAGTGTCTCTTCCCGCCGCCACACCGTCAAAACTTTGGTGGAACGATATCGGATCCCGGAGTCCGGTGTCCGGAGCCTTTTGATCGACTATCTCGAAGAACTCAAACCCAACATGGACTACGGCTCACTTGAGGGGATTGCCTACCGTCTCGTGCGGCTGTTCTGGGCTGAAGTTATTGACATCAACCCTGACCAAAAAGACCTACGGCTGGCTCCGGAAGTAGCCGCCGAATGGCGTGAACGCGTCCACCGCACTCTAATAGGACGCCCCCGCAACGACACAGCATCAACCTACTTTGCCATCAGAGCCCTCTACCGGGACATCGCCGAGTGGTCCCACGATCAGCCCGAACGCTGGGCCATCTGGGTAGCACCCACACCCTTTCCCCGCACCGAATCCCGGAGCGTCTCCAAACAGCGCAAGCATGTCCAAGCCCGGATGCAGCAACGCACCCGTTCCCTCACACCTATGCTCCCCGGCTTCATGCGATCCGCTACCGCGCTCCGGGAACGAGGCACGGCTCTCCTGGCGGCGACGCTGTCCGCAAGCCACGGCGAGGTCTATTCGGTCGAGGGAGTAACGTACCGCCGACACGACCCACCCGTGGTCAAACCATCGAACACCAGAGCCCGTGTCTGGGCTGAGGTGCTCGCCGCAGATGAGGGCTGCGTCCCGCCCACGCAGGTTGGTAAGAAGACGGATGTCACTGCCGTCGAGGCCGACGGATTCTGGGGTTGGGCGGTCGCATCAACACTGAAGGAAACGGGCATACGCCTTGAAGAGCTCCAAGAACTAACCCAGCTCTCCTTGAGGCACTACGTAGCACCGACCACGAACACGATTGTGCCGTTGCTGCACATCGTCCCCTCGAAAACAGACCAGGAACGACTCGTTCCGATGTCGCCGGAGCTGGTCAAGGTGCTGGTTGACGTCCAACGGAGAGCACGAGGAATCGGCCAAACCGTACCGCTGTCCGTTCGCTATGACCCGAATGAAAAGACCTTCAGCGATCCGCTTCCTCATCTGTTCGCACGGCTGGTAGGGCCCACCCAGAACGTTCTATCCCACACCTACATCAGCCGGGTGCTGAACGCCATCGCGGCCCACGGGCACCTCACAGATGCCGGCACGCCGGTGACTTTCACGCCGCACGACTTCCGCCGGCTCTTTGCTACCGAGCTCGTTGGAACCGGCCTGCCGCTACACATCGTCTCCACGCTTCTGGGTCACCTCAACCTGGAAACAACCAGAGGGTACACGGCGGTCTTCCCCGAACACGTGATCCAGGCGCATCACGCCTTCATCGAGCGCCGCCGACAGGCCCGACCTGATTACGAGCTCCGCTCGGCATCAGCTGAAGAGTGGAAGGAATTCGAGCAGCACTTCCTGCTTCGGAAGGTCGCACTCGGTACCTGCCACCGCCCTTACGCCACGCCCTGCGTGCATGAACATGCCTGCGTGAAATGTCGATTCCTTCAGGTCGACCCTTCCCAAACGGGGCGGCTGGAGATCATGACCGAGAATGCCGAGCAGCGTCTCACTGAAGCGCGCGAACACCAGTGGCTCGGGGAAGTTAGTGCTCTTGAGGAAAGCCTCGTCCACATCCGTAGGCGCCAGGAGGAGGCAGCACGGATGAGGGACAGCACAGAGGGCCAGAAGCTCGCCTCGATGTGACCCCTATTGGATCAACGCGCTGCTGGGATGCCGGTCTTTCGTTGTCTTCTCTGCCCGTAACGGGTCATTCCGCGGGGTTTGTACACGGCAAGGATGGTGGCCAGAACCAGCACGACGAGCGCCCCGCCTGTGTGCAGCAAGGCAGAGGGCATGTGCGTGTCCGACAGGGCGGGGTCGGCAGCCATCTTCGCCAGCGGGGCAATGGTGTTGGTGTAGAGGACGAGTACAGCCGTGGCGACGAGGGTAAGGACAAGCTTCAGCAGAACCCAGTAATGCTGAAAGAGTCCCCACTTTGTCCCAAGGGCCAGGACTGTCCCGGTCAGGAGGGAACCCAGGGCCAGCGGGACAAGCAGCGACCACACTGTCGCTCCCAGACCCAGCCATAGCAGCCGTGCCAGCTCTGGCTGGTCTCCGCGCTGCGCTGCGATGTCGAGCACAACGAACACGGCAACCGAGCCGGCCCATCCCAGCGAACAAATGACGTGCAAAGTCAGCAGAAACTTCCTGATGGCGGCGCTGAGTACCATCAGCGGATCACACTGCACCAACAAAGAACCCCGGTCTGGCGGGGCGGCCTCCTGATGTTGCGCTTGTTGAACTCTCCTGAGTGCCGAGCCCGAATCCGTGCCTTCCCGGTCCGTGCTCTCCACCGCTGAGGATCATGACGGCCACGACAACCAAAAGCAGGATGCCAGTGACGATGGCAGAGACTTTCACCCAGCGCGGCGGCCCGGTGAACGTCTCCAGGTTTTTGCCCTGATCTCCTGCCGGAGGTCGTAATTCCTTGCTCATTGTGCTCTCCTGAAGCCGGGTCCCTTACGCTGCAACTACTTTACGAGACAGTATGTCTCGACAGAGTCAATCTGTCTAAGTAGCGACGGAGCGTATGATCTGTGCATGCCGAAGCTGTGGAATGAAACCATCGAAGAGCATCGAGGGGCCGTGAGGGGTGCGATTCTGGATGCGGTTGCAGGCTTGGTTTCCGACCGGGGAGTGGCTGCGGTGACGATGTCGCAAATCGCCCAGGACGCCGGTATCGGACGGGCGACGCTGTATAAGTATTTTCCTGATGTTGAGGCGGTCCTGGATGCCTGGCATGAACGTCACATCAGCTCCCACCTGCAGCAGCTCGCCCGGATCAAGGACAGCACTGCCGGGGATCCATGGCGGAAGCTCGAAGAGGTCCTGGGCGCGTACGCGTTGATTGCTCATACCGGACGCGGCAGTGACCAGGCGGTGCGGCTGCATGCCCGTCCACACCTCGGCCACGCCGAAGAACACCTCACTGCTTTCCTGGCAGATCTGCTGGCCGAGGGCGTGAAAGAGGGCGTGGTCCGGAATGATACTGCCCCTGAGGCGTTGGCGGCTTACTGCCTGCACGCCTTGGGGGCGGCAGCGGGGATGGCCCCTTCTGCTGTGGGGCGACTCGTTGAGATCACCATGACCGGGCTACGGCCCGAGGCACAGCCCCCTGGCACTTGAGACTAGGCCAGTGTGGCCAGAAGATCGGCGCAGGCGGCCTCGCAGCGCCGGCAGGCCTCCGCGCATATTTTGCAGTGTTCGTGCATGCTGGCGTGCTGCTCGCATTCTTCGGCGCAAACGGCGCAAGCAGTCCTGCAGGCTTCCAGCATTGCCCGGACAATCTCCGTGCTCGTGCCGGTTTGGCGGCTGAGGACAGCGCCCGTCGCGGCTCAGATATCGGCGCAGTCCAGGTCCGTGCGGATACAGGTGGTCAGCTCGGCGACCATGTCTTCACCAAGACAGGCATCGGCGCAGGGGCTGCATACTTGGGCGCATTCAAAGCAAGCCGCAATACATTCGGCCAGCTTCTCCCTGTCCGCGATGGTTGTTGGCTTGGGGTGGGAATCGATCATTGCGCTGATGTGGTGGGTCATCGCCAGCTCCTGTCCGGGGTGGGTGCGAGGGTCGGCCTGCCCGGCCATCACGCCCACCCTAGACCCGGTCCACGTAGCCCGCCAGATACCAGCGGGCCTCCGTTTCGCCCGGAAGCGCGGTCAATGGTCAGGCAGCGTCCATGGGGCGGAAAGTGGTGCCACCGTCCGTGGAAACAACAACCCCATCAGGGGTGGCAACCCACACCCACGGGTTGCCATCTGCGCCCTTAACCGCTGCTATGGCCATCACTTCGGCTTCGATCCGGCCCTTCTTTGTCCAGCTCGCTCCGGCGTCTGCCGAGTAGTAGGTGGTTCCGTCAGGGGCGACCCCAGCGGCCTCAACAGGCGTCGCAAAGGCGGCGTACTGGATTACCGGCGCGGACTTATCAAGAGACCAGGTCTCTCCACCATCGGTGGAGCGCTGGATTCCCGCGGTGGTGGTTCCCAGTATCGTGTCACTGTCGGGGTGGCCGGCCAACACCGCGGGTGCGAACCCCGCCGCCACAGTGTTCCATGCCTTTCCGTCGGGGCTGTGACGCAGCTCTCCGTCGTATGCGACGATTCCGGTTTTGGTGGCTGTCATGGCGTGAAAGTCCGACTGACCTTGCCGGGAGAGTTTCTCCCAGGTCTGCCCGCCGTCGGAGGACTTGATGAGCCCGAGCGGGTTGGGCAGGTCCGAACCTGCGCCGGGGTGTCCGGAGGCGTAGAAGACGCCGTCCCTCCCGACGGTGAATCCCATCAGGTCGTTCGTGCCACCGATCTTGGCGGCGGGTTGTTTAGTGACGTCGAAGAGCCCGTCATGGGTAGCCAGGAGTACTTGGCTGGTGTCGGGACCAACGCTCAAACCGTGGACGTGACTGCTGGGCAGGGCCTTGCCGCTTAGTTCAATGGATGGGGTCGTGGTCGTGGGTGGGCTGGCCGGGGTGCAGGCTGCCATGGTGAGGACAAGCGCCGCGCCGGAAAGTAGAACGCCGCGTCGTGAGGCAGCGCGGGTGAAAGAGTGCATGGGAAAGCTCCAAGGGGTAGAGGAATGCGGATACTCCGGCCCCGCCCGTGGGCGGGGCCGGAGGGAGCGGGCTAGAGGCTGGCCAGCAGTGTCTGCATTTCCTTGATCTCGGCTTCCTGGGCGCTGACGATGTCCTTGCTCAGTTGAACGGCTGCGGGTTCTTTGCCGTCCGTGGATTCGGTCCTGGCCATCGTGACGGCGCCCTCGTGGTGGGCGATCATCTGGGTCAGGAACAGTTTCGTGGCTTCAACACCTTGTGCGGCTTCGAGCTTCGTCATGTCCTCAGCGCCCATCATGCCGTCCATGCTGTGCCCGGTGGGTATCTGAGTGGACTCGCCCCAACCCTGCAACCAGCCGGTCATTTTCTCGATTTCCGGACCCTGGGCGTCCTTGATGCGGGTGGCCAAGGCGGTGACCTCGGCAGGGATGTCCTGTTTCTTGAGGATCATCTCGCTCATCTCCACGGCTTGGGCGTGGTGCGGGATCATCATCTGGGCGAACATCACGTCTGCAGAGTTGTGGGCAGCGGCGTTCGCGGTAGCGGTGGATGGGCTGGATGAGCTGTTGCCGTGGTCCATTCCCGGCATGGAGGTCCCGGAGGAACCGGAACCGCCGGAGGAACCGCAACCTGCAAGGGCGATCACCGCGGCGACGGCCGTAGCTGCCAGGGGCACAAACTTGTTGGTGTTCATCATGATCAAGTCCTTCAAAAGGGTTTTCGGGGACGCGAAGGCGTCCCTGAAAGGGCTGGGCAAATCCATCAAAGACGCGCCGGAAAGACAGGTGTTGGGTTCCGGTCGCAGGGTAAGGCCGCCGGGCCTTGGCCGGGCGGATAACGTCTATGTTCTGCTGATGGACAGTTCACCCGGTGAAGGACCGCCGGGACGGTAGGACCACAGACTCCAGGCCATAAAGGTGGAAGCCGGCGAAGGAGCTGTGATCGAAGGCGCTTCGGCGGGTACCGGAGCGGCAAGGACGCCGGCCGCGGCCGAGGGGATACAGGCCGCAGTCATGGAGTGTTCGCTGGGGCAATTCCCTGAACAGGAGCACTGGGCCGGTGAGGCTGCACCAAGGGAGGCGGGCAGCTCCTCCAAGGCGGCAGCCCCGGAGGATGCGGACTGCTGATGGCTGGCATGGCCGGACGGGTGTCCCGACGTGGCCAGAACTCGCGTCGCCATGACCGGAGCGTCTGCAGGAACCGCCGCGGCCGAGTGTGCCGAGTGAGTGCCGGTCATGACGTGCATGCCAAGGATTCCGGTGATGATGGCCAGGACCGCGGCCAGCAGTGTTCCGGTGAGCAAGGCGGATCCGGCAGTGGTCCGTTGCGCGGCCATGCTGGTCCTCCTCCCTGCAGTACTGGTTGGTTCAAGGCTACCGGCACCGACGCCTGGTCCCGGTGGGACTGGTGCGTCGGTGCCGGTGGCACTACGTCGTCAACGAACCTGCGAGGGGTTCAGTTTCACCCGGCGGAGCAGTTGTGCGTTGAGGGCGACCACGATGGTGGAGACCGACATCAGCACCGCCCCTGCCGCGGGGGACAATACGATCCCGGCGAAAGCCAGGACACCGGCCGCCAGGGGGACGGCGATGACGTTGTACCCGGTGGCCCAAACAAGGTTCTGCCACATCTTGGTGTAACTCGCCCTGGACAGATCCACCATGGACAACACGGCGCGGGGGTCGTTGCCGGCCAGGATCACCCCGGCCGATTCCATGGCCACATCGGTGCCGGCGCCGATGGCGATGCCGACCTCTGCCCGGGCCAGTGCCGGGGAGTCGTTGACCCCGTCCCCGACCATGGCCACCTTCAGGCCGCGGGCCTGCAACTCAGCGACTTTCTTGTCCTTATCGGCAGGAAGCACCTCAGCAAAAATCTCATCAATGTTCAGCTCCGCGCCCACCGCCGTGGCGACCTGCTGCGCGTCGCCGGTGATCATGGCGACCTTGATGCCCCTGCTCTGCAGCGCGGCCACAGCCTGCCGGGATTCGGGACGGATCGCGTCTTCAAGACTGACCGCACCCAGGATCGTCTCCCCGTCAATGACGTGCAATACGGCAGCTCCCCGGCCCATCCACTCGTTGGTCGAAGCTGCCAGGGATTCCGGTTCGTCCAGTCCCAGCTCGCGCAGCAATGCCGGGCCGCCGACCTGGACGGTGCGGCCATTGACCGTGGCGCGCACGCCCCGGCCGGTCATGGACGTGAAACCCGTCGCGGCTGGCAGAACTAGGTTCTTGCCCTGGGCAGCGCGGACAATGGCCCGCGCCACGGGGTGCTCGCTGTCGGACTCCACTGCCGCGGCCAAGGCAAGCAACTCCTCGGCGGACCCGCCGTCGACCGTGGTCGTGTTCCGGACTTCGGGTTCGCCCTTGGTCAAGGTGCCGGTCTTATCGAACAGAACGACGTCCACGGTCCGCATCCGCTCCAAGGCGATCCGGTTCTTGATCAACACCCCGGCCTTCGCGGCCTGTTCCGTGGAGATGGCGATCACCAGCGGAATGGCCAAGCCGAGCGCGTGCGGGCAGGCGATCACCAGCACCGTGACAGTGCGGGTGACAGCGTCGGGCAGGCTGCCCAGCAACGCCCAGGCGATGAAGGTGATCACGCCGGCGATCGTGGCGAAGTAGAACAGGAACGCCGCTGCCCGATCCGCGAGGGCCTGGGCCTTGGACGAGGAAGCTTGCGCTTCGGCAACCAACCGTTGGATGCCGGCCAGTGCCGTGTCGCTGCCGACGGCGGTGACCCTGACGCGGACCGTGTTGTCGGTGGCCACAGTTCCGGCCACCACCTGATCACCGGTGGAGCGCAATACCGTCTTGGATTCACCGGTGATCATGGATTCGTCGAATTCGGCCTGCCCGTCAACGACCGTCCCGTCGGCGGGCATCCGCGCCCCGGACCGGACCAGAACAATATCGTCGGTTGCCAGTTCGGAAACCGGGATGGTTTCGACGCCAGTGCCGGTGACGCGTTCGGCCTCGTCAGGAAGCAGTGCCGCCAACGCGTCCAGAGCCCCTTGGGCTGAGCCGAGGGCACGCATTTCGATCCAATGCCCCAGCAGCATGATGGCCACGAGCAGCGCCAGTTCCCACCAGAAGTCCAGATCGAAGTTCCCGATCCGCAAGGTGGTGGCCCAAGAAGCGAGGAACGCGACCGTGATGGCCATGGAGATCAGCAGCATCATGCCCGGCTGCCGGTTCTTCAGTTCATTGACCCCGCCCTTGAGGAACGGCTGTCCTCCGTAGAGGAAGATCACCGTCCCCAGTACCGGCGGTACCCAGGACGAGCCCGGGAACTCCAGAGGCATATACCCCAGAAGATGGCCGAACATCGGGCTGAAATAGACCACCGGAACCGACAGGGCCAAGGTCAGCCAGAACCTGTCCTTGAACATGGCCGTGCTGTGACCGGCATGCTGGCCATGGCTGTGCACCGCGTGATCATCGGGCATGTCGTGCCCTTGATGGGCGTGGTGTTGATGTGGTGGTGCCGCGCTGGTGGCCTGCTCCGCGGCGGCGAGGTCCGGTTCGGCGTCGCCGACAGGCGCAGGATGAGTGTGGTGATGGGAGTGCTGTGTCATGGTGTGCTCCTCCAGTGACGGCCGCGCCCGGGTCAGGGCGCGCAGTGCCGTGATGTGTGGACTAGCTGCCGGCCAGGCTGTAGCCAGCCGAGGTAACGGCATCCCTGACCGCAGACGGGTCGGCGGATCCGGTAATGATCAGGCGCGAAACCCCGCCCGGGACAAGATCAACGCTGGCGGACTCGACGCCGTCGACAGCGGAGACCGAACGCTGAACGCTGGCCACACAGCCGCCGCAAGTCAATCCTTCAACGCCGTACTCCACGCCCGTTTCAGTGGCCGGAGCGGAGGGAAGCTCGGTGGAGCAGCAACCGCAGCCCGAAGAAGAAGCGGTCAAGGGCAGTTCGGTGCGTGATGGTGTTTGCATGTCAGTTCCATTCATTGCAGAAAAGGTGCGATGGGAGCTGTGGTTGAACGGCAGTAAAGAGGGAGCAAAGCCCTCCGCGACACGCTATTCACTGACAACACCCTGAATATACCCCCTGGGGGTATCGGATGCAAGGATCCCGTTGAAAGCCCAGAGGTCCAAGGCAGTTCCAAAAGAGGCTTGAGCCTTCGGCCGCTACGGGGCATTCTTGAGAAAGAAGGCCGTGAAAGGACGCCGTCGTGGATCACCCCGACACTGAGCGCACAGACTCCATCGCGGGGCTGCTCGCAGCCCTGACCCACATCGACAACGTCGGATTCCATGGCATCGCCAGGACCCTCACCGGCCCAGAACCAACGATCGACCGGAACTGGGCGCCACTCATCCGCAACGCCCGCATCGCAGCGGGGGTAACTGCCTGGCCCGCAGGCCTTCACCAGGCCTCGGAGAGGTTCGGGACAGCGGCCGATAATCTGGTTGCCGTGCTGGAGCGGCGGGACCTCGACGCCGTGGCTGAACCCGCGCGGGAACTTCACGTCGCTTACCACGCACTTAGCGATGCGGGGTGGCGACATCTCGCTGCGGAAGCTGGCATTGCCGGCAGCGCAGAGCATCAGCATGGCGCCGGCCAGGACCATCACTAGAAGCTCAGCACCCCCCAGCCGACCGTGAGGGCACGTGACCCTTGTTGGGAGAGTGGCTGGTTAACCGGATGATTCGCCTTCGGCGCGATGCCTCCTATAGGGCGTCACACGTCGCATCGCAGCTTGTCCAAGGCCGACAGGTTATGTCATTATCTGCGTATGAATGCAGATAACAGAATGTGCTCTCTGGGGGTGGACAGCCAATACGTGGAGCTTGCCGTGGAGGTCTTCGCCATGCTCGCCGACGCGACCCGGGTGCGCATCATCCTTGCTTTGAGGGACGGCGAAATGGCCGTGGGAGCATTGGCTGAACTGATCGGGAAGCCCCCCGCTGCGGTGTCCCAGCATCTGGCCAAGATGCGTTTGGCCCGTATGGTTTCCACACGGCAGGACGGAACCAAGGTCCTGTACCGGCTGGAGAACGAGCACGCCCGTCAGCTGGTCGCGGATGCGATCTTCCAGGCTGAACACGCCCTTGGCGGGGACCCTGCCCATCACAGGAACGAGAAGGGGGCTACATCATGAGCACCCGAGGCCCGGTCAGCGACCAGCACGCGCCACACAGCGACGGCCACCATCACGATCACGATCACGACCACGACCATCATTCCGGGATAAAGGGATGGTTGGTGGAGCTCTTTGTTCCGCACACCCACGATGCCGCCGATTCCATCGACGATGCCATGGAAGCCAGTGCTGAAGGTATCAAAGCCTTAAAAATCAGCCTTTTCCTGCTGCTGGCTACCACGGTTCTGCAGTTCCTGGTCGTTCTCATCAGCGGGTCGGTGGCTTTGCTGGCCGACACTATCCACAACTTCTCCGATGCGCTGACGGCCGTACCGCTGTGGGTCGCGTTCATCCTGGGAAGGCGCGCCGCGACCCGCCGCTACACCTTCGGGTTCGGACGGGCCGAAGACCTCGCAGGGCTGTTCATTGTTGCGGTGGTTGCCCTGTCTGCTGTCGTGGCAGCATGGCAGTCATTTGAGCGGCTTCTGAATCCTCAGCCATTGAGCAACCTCTGGTGGGTTTTCGCCGCAGGGCTTATCGGGTTCGCCGGAAACGAGGCAGTGGCGATCTACCGGATCCGCGTGGGCCGCCGCATCGGCTCGGCCGCGCTGGTAGCTGATGGGGTTCACGCCCGCACGGACGGCTTCACGTCTCTGGCTGTCGTTTTCGGAGCCGTGGGTGTCATGCTGGGCTTCCCATTGGCTGACCCCATTGTCGGACTGCTGATCTCAGCAGCCATCCTCGTCCTACTGTGGGGTACCGTTCGCAGCATCGGACGACGGCTGATGGACGGTATCGAACCGGATTTGCTCGACACTGCCCAGCAAGCACTGGAGGCTACACACGGTGTCCTTAGTGTTCCCAGGCTCCAACTGCGCTGGTCCGGGCACCGACTGCAGGGAACCGCGACGCTCATGGTCGAGAGCGGACTTGATTTGGCCAGGGCGGAAGAAATCACCCACGACGCCGGGCATCGTCTCAAGCAAGCGCTGCCAAAAGTCGATGACATGGTCCTCACCCCAGTCACCACCGCGGGCAACTCTCACTAGGGAAGCGTCGGTTGCGACCCCGACTCACCCGTAAGGCCCGTCTGGCAACAACCAGGCGGGCCTCTTACGCGTCCGGAAGGCCATTACTTTTTAAGCTGTGCGGGAAGGTCAACCTCCGCAGGATTCAAGTCCGGACGGACTCTGAGGTAGCGGAGGGTGTGCCGGAATGAACGTCCCGACCACGCAGCGTCGGCGGCGACTTCAACGACGACAGGTTCCACAAGCGTCAGCTCCACGGGGGATGCGTCGCGGTTGAATCGGTCAAGGGTGGTCCCTTTGACCGTGGAAGGCCAGGGATGAGTTCCTACCGGCGGGCGGAGCCATCGGGACAAAGCACGGCTATCTGCCGGTTTCAGCGGGGAGCTGCGCCCGACGATGCGCAACTCGTCAGCAATGGGCAGACCTGCCACGATCTCAGTGGGCCGGTCCATAGGCCCGATAACGGCTCCGCAGACAACGTCCAGCTCAGACCGCTTCTTGGATTTCAACCAGATTCTCTTCCCGCCCAAGTAGGGCTGGATACTGCTCTTGGCCACCAGTCCTTCGTACCGGGCAGCTGCCCGATCTTCGAACCACTCCTTGGCCATCTCCAGATCTGTTGTCTGAGGCGACACAGCGAGGGGAGGAACCCAATCTGCTGCCAGCTCTTCCAACAGTGCCCGCCGGTCCTTCAACGGGAGGTTCCGGGCATCATGGCCTGCCACTCCAAGGACATCGAAGCCAATGAAACCGGCCGGCTGCGCACTGACAATGGCGAGGAGTCCTGCGCGACCAGCCGACAACCGCCTCTGCAGCGCCTCAAAGTTCAGCCGTCCCTCCGACCAGACCACCGCTTCCCCGTCGATTACGCAGCCATCGGGGATCATTTCTACTGTCGCGCTCACTAGCTCGGGGAAGTACCTCGTTAGCTCCTTGCCGTGGCGGGACCATAAGGTAGACCGTCCCTCTGCGCGGAAGATGACGAGCCGGTACCCATCGACCTTAGGCTCAAAAAGCGTCACACCGGGCAACGCCGAAGCCGAAGGGATACCCCTCACAGCCTTCGCTAGTACAACCTCGACCGGCGGCCGAAGTCCAACCAGAACCACTTGATCGGCTGGTGGCATGCACCAAGGATAGGCCCACTTTGGGAGTCAAAGTCTGGAACGACTTGACGAAGTCCAGTGAATGAATCCGTCCCATTTGGGTTCCGCGTGTAGGACGCCCGGCAATGCGCCCGGGCCGGGGAATGTCTTGATGAGTTTCGCCAGGGCAACGGCAACCGGCGGTTGCAGCGCAGCTGGGATGGACTCGCTCACGGTTCACCCCTCCTTGCTTCCACAGGATCGCCCTCCGCTTCGCTCCGGGCCGTGAAACCCCCGTTCGCGGCTGGGGCACTCAGTCTCCGGCTATGTCCCTCTGCGTGCTTCCTATCACGGCCGTCATGGCTCGCACGGAGTCCAGGTTCTCTTCCCACCGGCTTCCGTCGCGTGTGCAGGCACGGAGGGAAGTCACCCCTGACTCTTGGATAGCCAGCCGCAAATCAGCCCGCGCAGCTTCCAACTCAGCCAGCTGGCCAGGACTCAAATGCTCGCGTTCCATGGGCGCCGCATCTGCGAGCGCGGCGGATCCAGCTGCAGTCGGTCTCAGGTGTTGGCTGAGCCAGCTTCGTAGTCCCACTGCATATCCCTTCCTCTGACAAAAGTGTCCCGCCAAGTGGGGGACCAGGCGGGACGAAACCCACCGTACCAATCCATTCTGACAACTTTCAGGGAACCTGGCCTCCGCTGCGCTCCAGCCAGTTAGCGGGCGTCCTCTCCGCTTCGCTTCGAGGCCGGCTGTTGGGTGCTGCCGGTCCGTCGCAGGGCTCCTGCCCGTCATCACCTGTTTGTCTACGACGTTTTTTGTGGCTGTCCTGCGGATCATACGGTTCTGCTCCGGCTCAAGCTCCTGACCCCTCCGTAAACTCCGGGGCCCTGCGGCACTGGAATTCTTCGACGGCGCTTCGCTTATTTCCTTTCGAAGATTTCCAGCACCTTGCCCTGGCGGGAGGAGTCGCCTCCGTCGGCCCCGTAGAGCACTTCGTGCCAGCAACAAAAAACAACTGGGGGAGAGGGAAGCTGGCCGGTCACCTGATCCGCCCCACTCACCCAACCTTCGGCAGAGGAGCAACAAAACATGAACGCAATCACCACCGAGACGGTGACCACCGTAGACAGCAACGAAACCATCCACGGTGTAACCGTGCTGCGTGATTACCACATGAACGACGGTTACGACTGGATGGAACTCATCGGAGAGCACGGCTGGGGTGTGATCCCCAGTTGGGGCTGTGACGGCTGGGACTTGGGCCAGTGGCCCTATGTCATGGTCGCCGGGATCCGCAGCGCCGACAAGATCGGCAACCTGTTCGGCATGGCCACCTACTGCGAAGGCGACGTGAAAACGACGTTCTACAGGACAAAGGCCCGTTGGTGGGACGCGATCAGTGAGCAGGCGTTCTTCCACTGGAAGAACGGACAGGCCCAAGGACCGGAAGACCTCCCGGAAGCCGCAGCAGAACTTCCCAGCCGCTACCGCATTCCCCCCACGTTCCAAAGCGCAGCGGCCTAACCCAGCATCACAAGCCGGTGCCCCGCCACACAGGCGGGGCACCGCACCACCCACCAGCAAAGGACCAGGAACAATGACCGAAACCCGCAGCATCGCCAACAGCCCCGCCCAAGCCGTGGTCTTCCTCGAAACCCTCGCGGCAATCGTGGAGAAATCCCCGGTGGCCTACAGCGCCGACGGAGCCGAAGACCTCGCCGCGCACATCCGAGGCATGGCCGAAGCTGTCAACGCCGAGGCTCACGTGAACCCCGTCGTACTGGACACCACCCGGCAGTACGCGGCCCTCGATTGGCACAACGAATCCATAGCCGTGTTGTTCGCAGCCGAACACCGCTCAACATTCCACTAGCAACAGCAGGTGGACCGTGCGCCCTGATGAGGGCGGACGGTCCACCGCAGAAAGAGGAGACAAGACCATGACCGACTGCACCGAAGAACTCGAATGGTTTCCCGCGCGTGACCTGGTGGACGCGATGAAAGCCGAAGGCCTGGAACTTCACGTCGAACAAACCGGCGGAGGCACCGCCACCTTTTTCCTTCAGAGCGAAGGCAGCCACACATTCACGATTGGCCCCGGATCATTCAGCTGGAAGAACCCCCTGGAATCCAAGTTCACCACCGCTGAGCTCTACTACGGCCCGGACCACTACGACGACGACGGCGAACCGGTGGAGTTCCCCGCCGACGAAGAAAAGACCATCACGCCGGGAACACCGATGGCTGATATCGCCCAAGAAATCGCCGCGAACTTCCGCCGATTCAACACCCGCCAGACCGACAGCGCCACGTAAGCAGGGTGGGCCGTTCGCCTTTGTGTGGGCGGGCGGTCCGCCGCAGGTGGCCGGCCAGGGTGGGTGGTTGCCGGCGACGGACCGCCGTTCCCGCACGGGGCCGGCGTTGCCCACCTGGTGCGTGCGGCACGCCTTGGCGGGAATTGCCCTGCGCGGGATCCGCGGGGGTTAGGGGAGAAGCATGCTCGCAGGGCTCGCACCCCTTTGGGCGTCCTCTCCGCTTCGCTTCGAGGCCGGCTGTTGGGTGCTGCCGGTCCGTCGCAGGGCTCCTGCCCGTCATCACCTGTTTGTCTACGACGTTTTTTGTGGCTGTCCTGCGGATCATACGGTTCCGCTCCGGCTCAAGCTCCTGACCCCTCCGTAAACTCCGGGGCCCTGCGGCACTGGAATTCTTCGACGGCGCTTCGCTTATTTCCTTTCGAAGATTTCCAGCACCTTG
>NZ_JAAOXO010000016.1:0-123046 GCF_011605365.1 Paenarthrobacter sp. MSM-2-10-13
AACCGCCGAGCCGGCGGCATACCACCAGCCAAAGCCCACACCAACTACCAAACCCGCGCCCAGCAACCCCTGGCCTCCTAACCAAAAACAACAACGAGACCTGTCTCAAAAACTTGACGACCGCAGTGAGAGAGCGATCGGCGTTTAGGGATGTTATGTGAGAGAGCGTGGAGGGTGTCTGCGGTTGAGGAGAACTGCGTCACGACTTAGCAAAACGTTGGATTAACCCGGTAGTCTTAGCGTTGTTTGTGTGTCGTGAATGGCCGTGGGGTGCGGCGTCGGCCGCCTAGTGCTGCCTAAATTGTGGGGGAATGTGGATGGCTCTGCCTGACGGGTCCGGAAACCGCCGTGCCAGGAATCGCCGGCGGAAGGTCATGGCGGCAACTGCATTTTCAGTTGCAGCCGCGGTCCTGGTGACCGGTGCCATCCTCTACCCGGGGTTCAAGACCACCGAAGTGGACCTCAATGACGGCGGCGTTTGGGTGGTCAGCAAGTCCAAGAATGCCGCCGGAAGGCTCAACTACCCCTCGAAGTCCCTGGACGGGGCAGTGACTCCGGCGAGTAAGGATTTCGACGTCCTCCAGCAGGCCGGCGACGTTTTCATTGATGACCCCGAGGGCGCCACGATCAACCCTGTCAGCGCCGCGAACATGCGTTTGGGCGGGGACCAAAAGCTGCCCGGATCAGCGGATGTGAGCTTCGGCCACAAAGTACTGGCCGTTACCGATCCTTCCAAGGGCAAGGTCTGGGCATTGTCCGCCGGATCCGTGGGTGGGTTCAGTGATGAGTCCGAACCACTGTTCGAGCAATCGCCCGGAATTGTTTCTGTTGTAGGCGTGGACGACACCATCCACACCGTGGATCCCGAGTCCGGCAGCGTCACCGCGACCAAGGTTGACGCAAACGGCAAATCAGTGGGTTCGCAGGTCCGCACGGACGAGGCGCTCAAGGGCGCAGGGGACCTGCAGTTGACGGCTGTGGGCGACAAAGCAGTGGTCCTCAATGAAGCCTCGGGAAACATCGTTCTTCCGGGCGGCTCAACCGTGCATCTTGACGACGCCCGCGACGCCAAGCTGCAACAACCAGGACCGGCTGCGGACTTCGTAGCTATCGCCACTACCAAAGCGCTCCTCCTTCAACCATTGGATGGGGGAACAGCCAAGACTGTCCGAGCCGACGGGGAAGGCATTCCTGCAGCGCCCGTTCAGCTGGGAACATGCACCTACGCGGCGTGGTCCGGTGCCAACAAGTACGTCCGCGAATGCAGCAACGAGGCTGATAACCGCCGCGCCGATGTTCCCAAGGCGAGTGCGTCGCCGTCGTACGTCTTCCGGGTCAACCGCGATCTCGTGGTTCTGAACGACGTCAACTCCGGCAATGTCTGGATGGTCAACCAGAACATGCAGTTGGTCAACAACTGGGACGACGTCATTCCGCCCCAACAGACATCGGACGACGCCGACAAGGACTCTGCGGACGAAGTCCAGCAGACTGTCCTCCCGGACCGAAGCAAACCGAACACGCCGCCGGTGGCGAAGCCGGACTCCTTTGGAGTGCGCGCCGGCAAGACGACCCTCCTGCCGGTTCTGGACAACGACGCCGACACTGACGGTGATGTCCTGACGGTTGCGGCCGACCAAACCGTTAGATCGGGTGCGTTGGCTCCTGTTTATGGCGGGACGGGCTTCCAAATTTCTGTCCCCGCGGATCAGACCGGGGCGGAGACGTTCAAGTACTCCGTGGATGATGGCCGCGGTGGAACCGCAGCGGCCAACGTCGACCTCCGGATTGTCCCGCCCGGAGAGAACAACGCACCCCAGCAGAAGCCCAACAGGAACAATGCCTTGGTGGTGCAGACGGGGAAGATCGCCAACCAGTACATCCTCAATGACTGGATTGACCCCGACGGTGACGACATCTTCGCTGTGGCTGCCGTCAGCAGCGATCCCGCCGATCAAGTCCGCATCAGGCCAGACGGGCTATTGACGTTCCAGGATTCCGGAGCCGGGCCGGGAAAGAAGACAATCGCCGTTTCGGTCTCCGACGGCACCCTCAGTGCTGAGGGGCGTATCAGTGTGGACGTTCGCGCACCCGGGGCCTTGCCGCCCATTGCGAACGCCGATCACGTGGTTGCAGTGGCAGGCCAGGACACGGTGATCGCACCGCTCAAGAACGACACTGATCCGCAAGGCGGCACGCTTCGGCTGGCACAGGCCCAGCCGGATGAGCAGTCCACGGCCGTGATAGGTCCAGACCAGCAAACGTTTACTTTCAACTCGACGTCCACCGGCCCCCACTACGTCACCTACATGGTCACCAACGGCCCGGCGAGTGCGCAGCAGCTGGTGCGCGTAGACGTCGTGTCCGGCAACAACGACGGCGCTCCCGTTGCCGTCCGCGACATTGCTCTGCTGCCCAGTGGCGGCAGCACCGTGGTGGACGTGCTCGGCAATGACTCGGACCCGGCCGGAGGCGTCCTGGTAGTCCAGTCCGTCACCGCGGAGGATGGCCTTCCGGTCACGGTGGCGGTTTTGGACCATTCGGTGGTCAAGGTCACGGACGTTCGCGCCACCGGCCAACTGTCGCTGAAATACACCATTTCCAACGGCAAAGCCTCGGCCACCGGAGACATCTCAGTACAGGTAGTACCTGCGCCCAGCAAGCTGCAGGCCCCGCAGGCCAAGCCGGACGAAGTGTCGGTGCGTGTCGGAGACGTGGTGACCATACCTGTCCTGGACAACGATTCGGACCCTAACGGCGGAGAGCTGACGCTCGACCCGGAGCTGGCGCAACAGCCCGATGCCGCTGACGGCAGGATGTTCGTTGCGGGCAATACTCTGCGCTTTATCGCAGGGGAGATTCCCAAAACCGTTTATGCCATCTACAAGGTCAGCAACGCGTCCGGCCAAACTGACTCCCAGCAAGTCACTATCCGTATCCGGGCCCGGGACGACGCCACCAATACCCGCCCTGAGCCGCGGAACCTCACGGCCCGGGTGGTAGCTGGCATGACCGTCAAAATCCCGGTGCCATTGGATGGCATTGACGCCGACGGCGACTCCGTCCAACTCATCGGGGTGGACAAAGCGCCCGCGCTCGGGACCGCCGTAGTCCGGGACGGTTACATGGAGTTCACCGCTGCCGCCACCTCCGCAGGCACTGACACGTTCAGTTATCGCGTGCGGGACCGGATCGGAGCGGAAAACACCGGCACCGTCATTGTGGGTATTGCGCCGGCAGAAGCGAATAACCAAAAGCCGATCGCGGTGGATGACGCCATTGAGGTCCGTCCAGGGCGTCGGATTGCGGTGGATGCCCTAAAGAACGACTCGGACCCTGATGGCGACCCCATTGCATTGGTGAATTCCTTCGAAGCCAACCCGGAACTGCAGGTTGAAGCGTCCTCCGGAAAGATCCTCCTGACTGCGCCGGGCGTCACTGGAAATGAAAGCATCAGCTACCGGATTCAGGACGACAAAAAGGCTGAAGCCAGCGCCGTGGTCAGGGTGCAAACAAGCCCGACGGCGGCCCTCCACGTTCCGATTGCCGTGGACGACCGCATCACGCTGGCTGAGACGCTGGGCAAGACCGCCGTTGACGTCCCGGTGTTGAAGAATGACTCTGATCCGGACGGCGTCGCCGAAGACCTGACCATCACCTTGCCTGACGCGAATCCGAACGCCCGGGTGGGGGCGGCCGGGAACGTTGTGGTGACACTCGCCCCCCAGGACCAGCTGATCCCGTACACCGTGACAGACATGGACGGGCAATCAGCCACGGCCGTGATGTGGATCCCAGGCCAAGGCCTGCAGTACCCCACCTTGGCTAAAACCGAGCCCGTGGAGGTCATGTCCGGCAAGGAAGTCACGGTCTCGCTCCAGGAGTATGTCCGCGTGCGGGAAGGCCGCCAACCACGGCTTACGGTTGCAGACAAGATCCGCGTCCAGGGAGCCGATCCCAACAACGTTATTGCCGGCGACGGAAATGCCTTAAGATATGCAGCGCAGACAGACTACGTCGGTCCGGGATCCATCACCTTCGAGGTGACCGACGGGTCAGGTCCGGACGACTCCCAAGGCTTGAAGTCCACATTGACCATCATCACCAAGGTGATCCCGGACCCCAACGCCAACCACGTCCCGACCTTCAGCGGTGCTTCCATCGAGGCTCCCAAGGGTGAAACCACCGAGCTGGAGTTGGCCAACCTTGCCAAGGACGTGGACGAGAGGGACCAGGGAAACCTGAAATTCGAGCTGGACGGACAGCAGCCCGCGGGTTTCCAAACCAAAGTGGAGGGAACGGTCCTCAAAGTCACCCCGGACCTCTCCGTCACTCCCGGTGCTGTGGGCACCTTCCCCTTGAAGGTCACAGACGGCAGGTCTGATGCTGTCCGGGCAACGGTAACGGCCACAGTGGTGTCCTCGAACCGGCCCAAGCCCGTAGCCAACGACGACTCCGTTGAGAAAGCCAATGCCGGACGCTCGGAAACCATCAATGTGTTGGCCAACGACTTCAACCCCTTCAATGACTCGCCTCTGACGATCGAAGGCGCCGCAGTGGAGACTGGTTCCGCCGCCGGCCAGCCGACGGTCTCAGGGGAATCGATCACGGTCACTCCTGCTGATGGCTTCAAGGGCGTCATGGTGGTTCGGTACACAGTGCTGGACAAGACCAAGGACCCCTCACGGCAGGCAGTGGGACGCGTACGGATCACGGTCCGGGACAAACCAGACGCTCCATCGGCACCGGTAGCGACCGACGTCCGCAGCCGCACCGCTGTGCTCAAGTGGGCGCCGCCGTCGGACAATGGCGCAGCCATCACCAAGTACACGGTCAAGGCCGCCGGTTTTGAACAGGTGTGTCCCACTACAACCTGCACGTTGTCCGGGCTGACGAACAACGTGAAGTACGTCTTCACCGTGTCCGCCACCAACGAGGTAGGGGACTCACCGGCGTCCATCGCCTCCAACGAGATCCGGCCGGATGAGAAGCCGTCGCCGCCGGACGCCCCCACAGTCAAAGCCGGTGACAAGAACATGGCCATCACCTGGACCCCGGCCAAGACCGAGGGCTCTCCGGTGAAGCACTACAACTTGGAGATTTCTCCGCCGCCGGCCAACGGCATTGCCGTGAAGAACGATGTCACCGGCCTGAGTTACACCTGGCCGGGACTGACGAATGGCGTGAAGTACAAGGTCCGTGCCCAGGCCGTCAATGAGCTCGGTCCATCGGACTGGGGCATGTACTCCCTGGAGGACAACCCTGCTGGTCTTCCGGCAGCCCCGGCGGCTCCCACCACCGCAGTGGTGCAGTCCGTGGGAACCAACAACCAGATTCGTGCGGATTGGGCTGAGCCGGATATCAACGGTGACCCCATCAAGACTTACTACGTCACTATGAGCGGCGGAAACGGCGTTCCGCAGACGCAGACCGTCCCGGGAAATGTCCGATCAGCAACCTTCACTGCCCAGAACAACGAAGCAGGCTACACCTTCACCGTTCAAGCAGAAAATAAGGCTGGGAAGGGCGGCGTCAGCGCACCTTCGGCGCCGCGTCGCGCCACCGGCAAGCTGGGGGCCGTAGAGAACGTCTCTGCCACCCCGGCCAACACCGGGGGAGCGGGCAAGGCCGTCACCATCAACTTCTCGGTCCTGGACCAGACACAACGCAACGGTTCTACTCAAAACGAGGTCAGCTACCGCTACCTGGCCAGTACCGGCCAGTCCGGACCCATCACGCCTGGCCAGACGGTCAGCGGTTTTGCCAACGGGCAGGCAACCTCCATCACAGTCACCGCAGTGTCCTCAGTGGCGCCGAGTTCCAATGCCAGTGCACCGGCAACCACCACCCCGTACGGTTCCCCCGGTACACCATCTGCTTCGGGCGCCAACGGTGGGCAAAACCAGACCACGCTGACGCTGAACTGGTCCTCGCCGTCCACCAACAGCAACGACGTCGCAGTGACCAAGATCAGGATCACCGGCGGTGGAACTGATACCGGGTGGATCAACGAATCCGCGTCCGGCAGCCGCGTGGTCAACACCGGTGGCTATAACCAGACGCGCACCATTGAGGTCCAGACGTTCAACTCCGTGGGCACAGGCGGTGGCGTGGCTTCTGCGAGTGCACAGAGCGGCCCGCAGAAGACGTCATGGGATGCCACGCTGCCTCCCGGCAGCTACCGTACTTGCACGGATACCGCGCCCTCCGGCCAAACATCGTGGGATCCAAATACTCCAGGGCACCGCTGTGACGGAAAGGTCAATGGTCCGCCATGGCAGTACGAGTTCAACGGCGGATTCACGGTCAACTGCTACATCAACCGCAGCACGCCCTACTTGAACTACGCGGCGTGGTACAAGCTGACTAGCGGCCCCAATGCTGGCCGCTTCATCGCCCAGGGCAACACCACCCTGGGTGACCCCGGACCGCACCAAATCCCGCAATGTTGAGGCATGTGAAGCCGGGGCGTCGGGCAGTAGTCCCCATCGCGCCCCGGGCCAGGGAGACAGTACGCTGTCAAAGCCAATGGATAGCCCGATCTCGGGTTTCCTTGGTTGACCGCAGGGCGCGTGGGATAGTCTTAGGGACTGAAAATTCCGCCGCCGTACGGGGGAACTGCGGAATGTACGGCTGCCGGCATCTGCCGGTTGGCCCGGAAGCCACTGGGGAGCGGCTGGACACAAAGGGAATTCTGGGGCTGTGAGAACTTTCTTCGGCAAGCTGGGGCTGAAAAGGCGTCAAAACAAAAAGCTAATAGCGGGTACTGCTGTTACCGCAGCGGGCGCTTTGCTGATCACCGGGGCAATTCTGTACCCGGGCTTCAAGACCACCGAGGTGGACTTGAACGACGGCGGCGTGTGGGTGGTGAGCAAAACCAAGAACGCCGTGGGCCGGTTGAACTACCCGTCCCGCGTTCTTGATGGTGCTGTGACACCCGCAACTACTACCTTTGACGTGCTGCAGCATGACGGCAACGTCTTTGTGGACGATGAGTCCGGCTCCACCATCAACCAGGTCTCTGCCGCGAACCTGAAGCTGGGCGGCGACAAGCAGCTGCCGTCGTCGTCGCAAGTCAGCTACGGCTCCACCGTGCTCTCGGTGACCGATCCCGCCCGCGGAAAAGTCTGGGCGTTGTCTCCGTCCACGGTTAACGGCTTCGATGAAGAAGGAACCGAGCCAGTCTTGACGGGCTCCCCGGGCGTGGTTTCGGCAGTGGGATCCGACAACAGGATCTACACGGCGGACCCTGGCAAGGGTGAAATCACCGTCACTACTGTGGATGCGAACGGTGAACGAACCGACTCGCAGGTTACCAAGGTGGACGAGCTCAAGGGTGCCGGCGATCTCCAACTGGCCGTGGTGGGTGACAAGCCGGTGGTTTTGGACGCCGCCTCCGGAAACCTCTTCCTGCCAGGAGGCCGGAAGCTCCAACTGGCCGATGCCCGGGAAGCAAAGCTGCAGCAGAACAGCGAAGAGAGCAATTACGTTGCCATTGCCACGCAGAAGGCCCTGCTGAAACAGCCCCTTGACGGGTCCGCGGCGGCAACTGTCAGTGCTGACGGCGAAGGCGTCCCCGCTGCGCCCGTTCAGGTCAGTAAGTGTGTTCACTCGGCATGGTCGGGCGCCAACAAGTATGTCCGGGACTGCGACAACGATGCCGACGACAAGAAGAATGACGTCCCCAAAGCAAGCGCCTCGCCCAGCTACGTTTTCCGGGTGAACCGGGACCTTGTGGTCCTCAATGACGTCAACTCAGGCAGCGTGTGGCTGGTCAACCAGAATATGCAGCTGGTGAACAACTGGGACGACGTCGTCCCGCCCAAGAACCAGTCCGATGACCAGGACCAGGAGTCTGCGGACAACAACACCATCAACGTCCTCCCGGACCGCACCAAGCCCAACCGTCCGCCTGAGACAAAACCTGACGAGTTCGGTGTCCGCCCCGGGCGGACCTCAATTCTGAGCGTGCTGGATAACGACTCAGACCCCGACGGCGATGTCCTCACCGCCTCGGTAGGCGCCAATGGGCCAAAGATGGGTGCGTTGGAGAACATCTACGGAGGCTCTGCTTTCCAGATCAAGGTCCCGGCCGACGCCAAGCCGGGAACTGAAGTCTTTGACTACAACGCTGCCGATGGCCGTGACTTGTCCGCCGGCGGCAAGGTCACCCTGCGGGTAGTAGCTCCTGAAGAGAACAAACCGCCGATTTTCAAGCGAGGCGAACCCACCACCATGTTGGTGGAGCAGGGCAAGTCCGTCAGCCAGAACATTCTGACTGACTGGATGGACCCTGACGGCGATGACCTCGTCCTGCTGGATGCGAAGTCGGACAACGACCAGGACCAGGTGAAGGTTCGCCGCGATGGCCTCCTGACGTACCAGGATTCGGGTGCAGCGCCGGGCAAGAAGAACGTCACCATCACCGTGTGGGACGGCCGGGCCACCACCACCGGCCGCATCGTGGTCAACGTGCAGCCACCGGGTGCCCTGGCGCCTGTAGTCAATGCGGACCACGTCACGGCTGTGGTTGGCCAGGACCTGGTGATCGCGCCGTTGAAAAACGATGTGGACCCCAACGGTGGCGCACTTCGTGTGGCCCACGTTGAGGCCGCCGGCCCGGCTGAGCTGGGCCCGGTGACCGACGGCGGCACCTTTACCTTCCGGAGCACCACGCCTGGCCCGATCTACCTGACGTACATTGCCAGCAACGGCCCCCAGAGCAGCCAGGGACTGATCCGCGTGGACGTGGAGTCCGGTAAGGATCCCGGCGCGCCGGTTGCCGTTCATGACGTTGCCCTGCTCCCTGTGGGTGGAAGCGTCCTGGTTGATCCGCTGGCCAACGATTCCGATCCTTCCGGTGGCGTGCTGGTCCTCCAGTCCGTCACCGTGCCCGACGGCTCGTCGGCATCCGTCAGCGTGATCGACCACAGCGTCCTTCGCGTCACGGATGTCCTCGGTGCCAAAGAACCGTTCGTTTTCAGCTACACCATGTCCAACGGCCGTGCCTCGGCCACCGGGACAGTGGGTGTGGTCCCGGTGCCGGCTCCCGCCGTCGTCGAGGCTCCCCAGCCAAAACCTGACGAAGTCAACGTGCGCGTGAACGACGTCGTGACCATCCCGGTCTTGGACAATGACACCCACCCGCAGGGTGAGGAACTGTCCGTGGACCCGGTACTGGCGCAGAGCATTCCGGAAGAGGACGGTAAAGCGTTCATTTCCGAGAAGACCCTTCGCTTTATCGCCGGCCCCACTCCAAAAACCGTGCGTGCCATCTACAACGCCGTGGATCCGCAAGGGCAGAAGAGCGCCGCTGCGGTGACCATCCACATCCTTCCGCTGGAGGGCACGCAGAACTCGCGCCCGCAGCCGCAGAACCTCACGGCACGCGTGGTAGCGGGCGGCAGCGTCCGCATTCCGGTCCCGCTGGACGGCATCGACCCAGATGGCGACTCGGTGCAGCTCACCGGCATCGACAGCACTCCCACTATGGGAACCGCGACGGCGGGAAGCAGCTTCATCGATTTCGTCGCCGCCGGTGACGGTGCGGGTACGGATACGTTCAGGTACAAGGTGATCGACCGCCAAGGCGCGGTGAACACGGGAACCGTGACGGTTGGCGTTGCGCCACGTGGCGAAGACAACCAGAAACCCGCACCCGTGGATGACGAGGTCAAGGTTCGTCCCGGGCGCCAGATCGCCATCGACGCGACGGCCAATGACACCGACCCCGACGGCGACCTCATCCGTATCCTGACGGACAGCATTGAAGCCGACGCCGGACTTGACGCCAAGGTCAGCCAGACCAGTGGCCGGATCCTGGTAACAGCTCCGGCAGCGGAGGGCACCGTCAACGTCCGCTACTCAGTGGCCGATGACCGCGATGCGGTGGGCCAAGCCAGTATTCGTGTGGTGGTCCAGAATGACCTGCCGTTGCAGGCACCGATTGCCCGCGACGACCGCGTGACCTCGGCCCAGACGCTCGGCAAGACAGCTGTGGACGTTCCTGTCCTGAAGAACGATGAGGACCCGGACGGCGTGGGGGAGAACCTCAAGGTCGCAACAGGCTTGGACACAGCACGCCCCGGACCCGAAGGCAACGTCATTGTTGACCTGACCGAGCAGCCGCAACTGGTGCCCTACACGGTGGAGGACGTGGATGGCCAGAAGTCCACAGCCATCATCTGGGTTCCCGGGATTGGCCAGCAGGTGCCCACGCTCGCTAAGGACGAGGTGGTGGAACTTGTCTCAGGTCAGTCCGTCACGGTGAACCTCGCGGAGTGGGTGAAGGTCCGCGAAGGAAAGTCGCCGCGCCTGACCCAAACCGACCGCATCAAGCTCATCGGAGCCGACGGCAGCGATCCCATAGCCAACGGTGGTACCGCGCTGAAGTACACCGCCGGCGCCGAGTACGTAGGCCCAGGTTCCATCAGCTTCGAAGTTACCGATGGGACAGGCCCGGACGACCCCAATGGTTTGAAATCGACGCTCAGCATCCGAACCAAGGTGCTGCCCGACCCCAACAAGAACAATCCGCCGGTGCTGCTCGGCAGTGACGTGGAAGTTCCCAAGGGAGACTCTGCCAGCCTGGACCTGGAGAAGCTGACGTCGGATCCGGACTCGGATGACGTGCAGAACATGAACTACGAGCTGGTGGGCGACGCCCAGGGCGGCTTCAAGGTGAACGTGGATGGCAAGACGCTCAAGGTCTCCGCGGACGATTCCGTGCAGATCGGGCAGACAGGCACCGTCCAGGTGAAGGCAAAGGACCGCCGCGGGCTCGAGGCCGTGGCCACCTACAAGCTGTCCTTATCGGCGTCCAACAGGCCCAAACCCGTGGCCAACGACGACGATGAGCCGGATGCCCAATCCGGAAAGCCAGTGACCGTCAACGTGTTGGCAAATGACTCCAATCCGTTCCCGGATACTGCGCTGAAGATCGTCTCGGCCGTCACCGAAACGGGCCAGGGAACGGCTGACGTTGGGGGAGACAGTGTCACTGTCACCCCTGCAGGCGGCTTCACCGGCACCATGGTGGTGGCCTACACGGTGCAGGATAAGACCGGCGAGATTTCCCGTTACGCCACTGCCCGCATCCGGTTGACCGTCAAGGACAAGCCGGCCGCGCCCACCACGCCCTTGGCTCAAAGCGTGGGGGACCAGACCGCGCTCCTGACGTGGAACGCGCCGCCTGATCGTGGCTCACCCATCACCAAGTACACGGTGTACGGGGAGAACGGCTTCACGCAGGACTGCCCCGCGAACACGTGTACGTTGACAGGGCTGACCAACAACGTGAAGTACCACTTCGCCGTCACCGCCACGAATGCGATTGATGAATCCGAACGCTCTCCGGTATCCGCCGAGGTCCGTCCGGACGTTAAGCCGGACACCCCTGTGGCACCGACGCTGAAGTTTGGCGACAAGCAACTCTCCGTGGCGTGGGTTCCTCCTGCGAGCAAGGGTTCGCCCATCAAGTCCTACGATCTTGAGATCTCTCCTGCTCCTGCCGGCCAGAATCCGCAGATCCAGAACCTCACAGGCAACAGTCACGTGTGGACCGGTCTGACCAATGGGGTGGCCTATAAGGTACGCGTCCTGGCAAGAAATGACGCCAAGGAGCCCTCGGAATGGAGTACGTACTCCGCAGCCGAGGTTCCTGCCGGTGTGCCGGCAACTCCTGCGGCTCCGTCGGTTTCGGGCGCCGGGTCGGTAGGTAGCCAAAGCCAGCTCCAGGTCAGTTGGGCCGCGCCGAACAACAATGGCGACGCCGTGTCCGCCTACACGTTGACCACGTACATGGGCGGGGCCGTAGTGGCTACCCAATCCGTGGCCGCGACTTCGCAGAACGTTACCGTGGCCAACTCGGAAGCGGACTACACGTTCACAGTCTCGGCTACAAACAAAGCCGGCGTCAGTGGAGTCAGCCAACAGTCGGCCCCCATCCGTGCTGCCGGTAAGCCCGGGATGGTGGGAAGTGGCTCTGTGACTGCAACGGGAGCGAGCGGGCAGCTGCAGGTCGCCTTTACTCCGCTTACCGCCGCAGAGCGGAACGGTTCACAGGACAACGAAATCACGTATCGCTGGCAGACCGCCTACGGCTCGGGCGCGATTGCCCGCGGCGGCGGAACCATCGGTGGGCAGCCGAACGGAACGGACGTGGTGGTCAACATCATCGCCACATCGGTGAAGAACGGCGTGGCCGGCGATGCTAAGGCAATCGGCACGGGCAATCCGTATGCTCCCCCGAACGCGCCGAACGTCTCTGGCGGTAAGTCAGCCAAGGGCGACGGCCAGGTGCACTGGAACTGGAACCCACCGAACATGAATGGCCGCGCTCTGGACCACTACGAGGTCAATCTCGACGGCGGCGGCTGGACCAGCGTGGGCAAGGCAACGAGCTTTGACGCCGCAGGTGGCGGGTGGGACAAGACGAGGAAACTCAACGTCCGGGCCTTCACGATAGTGGCTGGCGCCCCGAGTGGCCAGGTCAACGCGACAAGTGGCGACGACCCCACGCCGCCACCGCCACCACCCGCGCCATCGCAGATCCAGGCCCACAACAGCACTTGTCCCGGCCAACCAGGCAGGCCGGACTCGTACAACCCGAGTGGCCCCACGTGTGGAGTCGGCTGGGTGGAGCGGTCTTGGGGCTGGATTGATGTCACCTGCAGGGATGACATCTACAACAATGGCACGCCCTGGTACAAGCTCAACGGCTCGCCGAAGAGCGGCTGGTTCGTGAAGTCAACCACCGTGGACGTCCGCAATGGTGTGCCGCCACCCTGCTGACTCCTGGCCGGTCAGCCGGACAGCCGAAGCAACATCTACAACCCAACACCTCCATACCCAAGGAACAGGATCTACCGATGACCATGACAAACGAGCAGGCCGCCTGGTTTGCAGAGACGTTCGAGAAGCTCGTTGCCAACGTGGGCAAGGCCGTGTTGGGCAAGGAACACGTCATCCGGCTGACCTTCACCGCCATGATGGCCGAAGGCCACGTGTTGTTTGAAGACGCACCGGGCACGGGTAAGACTTCACTGGCGCGTGCCTTGGCCGCGACGGTCCAGGGTTCGCACAACCGCATCCAGTTCACGCCTGACCTTCTGCCGTCTGACGTGACGGGTGTGACCATTTACGATCAGAAGACCCAGAAGTTCGAGTTCCATAAGGGTCCGGTGTTCAACAACATCGTCCTGGCTGACGAAATCAACCGTGCTTCCCCCAAGACGCAGTCCGCATTGCTGGAGGTCATGGAGGAATCCCGGGTCACCGTGGATGGCACCACCTACGAGGCTGGCCGCCCGTTCATGGTTCTGGCTACCCAGAACCCCATCGAGCAGGCGGGTACCTACCGTCTGCCCGAGGCCCAGCTCGACCGCTTCCTCATTAAGACCTCCATCGGCTACCCGGATCACGCTTCCACGGTTCGGCTGCTGGGCGGGGCCAACCTGAAGGATCGTTCGAAGGACCTCACACCGTTGATCACCACCCAGGCTGTGGCTGATATGGCGGACCTGGCAGCCACAACCCACGTGGATACCGCTGTGCTGGAGTACATTTCGCGTCTCTGCGAAGAAACCCGTAATGCCGGCGAAACCCGTCTTGGTGTTTCGGTCCGTGGGGCATTGGCCATGGTTCGTGCCGCGAAGGTGTGGGCAGCCAGCCAGGGCCGCAACTTTGTGCTGCCGGATGACATCAAGGAACTCGCTCCCGTGGTGTGGACCCACCGTTTGGTGATGGACCCGGAAGCTGAATTCTCCGGGGCAACGCCCGAGGTGGTCCTTAACCGCGTCCTCGCCGACGTCGCCGCCCCGCAGCAACGCGCCAGCGCATAAACCCGGTACCGGGCATCAACCCGGTACCATGCGTTTCTCCACCGCACCCTAGCTCAAACAAAGGCACCCACATGTCCTCCAGCACACCCCTGAACAGGGCTGCTGATTCGTTCAAGCGCACCGCATCTGCACTTGGCGATAAGTTGCGCTCCCTGCGCGGCACTGGCAACGAACCGGGCAAGCGCCCCGGCAAGCCAGGTAAACGCGGCACCACCAGCAAGCTCCACCCCGCAGCCGTATGGTCGGAAGCCGCTGGAACCGCCGGCGATTTCCTGTCACCGGCGTGGGACAGGATCCGTGCTGTGTGGCTGAGGTTCGTTTGGCCTGTCCTTGCAGTGGTGAGCCTGCTCGGCTGGGTGGTGTTGGCTGCCTCAATCGCGCTCTGGTGGGCAGGGCAGGCGTGGGGGTGGCAGGAGGCCAAGTCTGCCTCGATGGTGGCTTTCCTGTTGTTCCTTCTGGCCATCGGCTTCATTGTGGGCCGTTCGGCGTATGGCGTGGTCCTCGACCTCGCCCGCACCCGGGTGGCTGTGGGGGATGACGCTGTGGGCAGTATTGCGGTATCTAACGTTTCCACCAGGCCGTTGTTGCCCGCGGCTTTGGAGCTCCCGGTGGGTTCAAATACTGCCGTTTTCCATTTGCCCCGAATGAAGCCTGCCCAGGTTCATGAGGATCTTTTCACCATTCCAACGGCCCGCCGTGCGGTGATTGTGGTGGGTCCGGTCCGCTCTGTGCGCGCTGACCCCCTTCACTTGCTGCGCCGTCGCGTCATGTGGACTGAGCCGGTGGACCTGTTCGTGCACCCTCGCACGGTCTCCCTGGGCAGCTCGGCAGCAGGTTTTATCCGTGACCTTGAGGGCATGCCCACCACGGAACTGTCCAGTGCGGATGTTTCTTTCCATGCTTTGCGCGACTATGTCCCTGGTGACGATCGGCGCCACATCCACTGGAAGACCACAGCCCGGACCAATAAGCTCATGGTCCGCCAGTTCGAGGAAACCCGGCGCGCGCACCTTGCCATTTCTTTGTCCATCAACACCGATGAGTATGATTCCGAGGCGGAGTTCGAAATGGCCATCTCCGTGGCGGCATCCATCGGACGCCAAGCGATCAGTGAACAACGTGACCTGGACGTCCTGACCCAGAAGGGGCCGCTCCGCTGCGAGACGGGCCGTAACATGCTGGACGACATGACCCGGGTTGTCGGGGCACCCATGCGGAAGACCGCCGTCGACCTCGCACGGAACCTGTCTGACGCCGTCCCGAATGCCTCAGTGGTGTTCTTTGTGGTAGGCAGCCACGTGACGGCAACCCAGCTGCGCACCTGCGCTGCCTCCGTTCCTCCCGGCGTGCGGAGCCTGGCGGTGCGGGTTCAACCCGGCGCGGCGCCGTCGAGGGCTAATATCGCGGACCTGACGGTCCTGACGGTGGGCGACCTGGACGACTTGGCCATTGTTCTTCGAAAGGCGGCAGCATGAGCACCGCGCCCAATCTCCGTCCCCGCGCGAAGGAAGCGAAGGGCTCCCGCGCTGCCCAGGGGTCCCGGTCCGCGGCGCGCGCCACGGGCGCATCCATCTTCAGCGACGGCAGGCCTCTGTGGCATTTTGCCATTGACTGCGGGGCGCTGCTGGTGCTGCTGCTCCTTGGCGTGCTCGGTTTCGCTTTGAGCTTTGGGGGAGACCCCCATTACCTCATCGCAGGCCTGGGCGGCGTGCTGCTGGGGTTGGGTATCGCCGTCCTCAACGCGCACCTCCGTTTGGGGCTGCTGATCACCACAGCGGTGGCGTTCGGTGCGTACATGGTTTTCGGGTCGGCCCTGGCAGTGCCGGACTCGGCAGTTTTCGGATTCCTTCCCAGCCTCGACTCGTTGCGCACGCTCCTGCTGGGCGTTGTCTTCGCCTGGAAGGACATGCTGACTGTTGGCGTGCCTGTAGGGACAGCGAACGGCATGCTCATTGTGCCGTTCCTGAGTTCCTTGGTCACTGCGCTGGCTGCCGGTCTGCTCACGTGGCGTCTGAAGAGCCCCTACTGGCCGTTGCTTCCCGTGCTGGTTCTCTTTGTTACGGGCATTGCCTTCAGCACCAGTGCGGGTTTCCTCAACGTGGAGCGTGGCGTCTCCCTGACTATTGTGTCCATTGTGTGGGCGACGTTCCGCCGCGATGTACTCCGCCGGAACAGCACCAAAGCGGTTTCGGCCAACAGGCCGGATTCCGACGCCGCTACGGCCCGCCGAGGGCAGCTCCGCCGGCTGGGGACTGCTGCAGCAGTGATCGCCGTTGCGGTGGGTGTTACTGCAATCGCCTCGCCGCTGGTCACAGCCAGTGATGACCGCAAGGTCCTCCGCAACACGATCGTCCCGCCTTTCGATCCCCGGGATTACATCACCCCCTTGGCGAGCTTCCGCAGCTTCGTCAAGGATGAGAAGGACAAGACGCTGTTCACGGTCAAGGGGCTGCCCAAAGACGCCCGCGTCCGGCTGGCGGCGCTGGACGCCTTCAACGGCCTGAACTACACCATGGACCCCAACAGTTCCGGCAACTTCAGCAAGGTAGGCGACGCCCGTTCGCTGAACACGCTGGCAGACTCCGGGAGCCCGGTGCAGGGCACCAACTACACGCTGGACATCACCGTGGAGGACTATCAGGGCTACTTTGTGCCTGGAGGCCGGCACACCACGGGGATGAGTTTCGCAGACACGTCCGGCGCAGCTTCGGGGCTCTACTTCAACGCCGGCACGGACACTGCTGTGACCACCAAGGGTCTGTCCAAGGGCGAGAACTACACCGTGCAGGTCTCGGACCCCGGGACGCTGGAGCACGGACAGCTCACGCAGTACGACTTCGCGAAGCTCACGCTGCCCGAGGCGGAGGAAGTGCCGCCGATCGTGGCGTCTCAAGCCAACCAGCTTTCGGCGGATGCGCCGACGGCCATTGACCGCGTCCGGCAGATCGAGGCCCACTTCCAGAAGAGCGGTGCTTTCAGCAACGGACTGGTAGCCGAGGGGCAGCTCCCCAGCCTCCCCGGCCACAGCGCAGCGCGCGTCCGCAACATGCTCTCCGCCAAGCAAATGCTGGGCGACGACGAACAATACGCCGTGTCCATGTCCCTCATGCTCCGCCATCTTGGCATTCCGTCCCGTGTGGTCATGGGGTTCTATCCGGACCCCAAGAGCCCCGAGAATGGTGCCGGCGACATCAAGATCACGGGTAAGGACGTCCACGCCTGGGTTGAAGTGGCGTTCGACCGCGTGGGATGGGTTGCCTTCGATCCCACCCCGCCCAAGGACAATGTGCCCATCCCGCCGGACCCGGAAAACAAGTCCAAGCCCAAGCCGCAGGTGCTGCAGCCGCCGCCCCCGCCGCAGGAACCCGCGGACCTGCCGCCGGATTCCACCCCGGACGCCCTGGATGCTGACGAGAAGAAGAACAACCCGTGGCTCTTCTGGGGCCCGCTGCTCGCGGCCATTGGTGTGGCACTGATTCCGTTGGGGATCCTCGCCTTGCCGCTGCTGCTGATTCTCCTGCTGAAATCACGACGCCGGAAGGCGCGTTTCCGTGATGGCCACCCCGCCCAGCGGGTTGGCGCCGGATGGAACGAAGTGCTGAGCCTGGTCACCGATATGGGTGCCTCGATTGACACCAAGTCCACCAGGCGCGAATCGGCCACGGTCATTGCTGAGGCCTTTCCCACTACCGGAACTACCACCACCCTGCTTGCCCACAGGGCCGACGCAGCTGTGTTCGGCGCGGGCCAGCCCAGTGAGGACCAAGTCAAGGAGTACTGGGAGATCGTTGATACATCTCTGACGGACATCACGGGAAGCGTTGGTTTCTGGAAACGGCAGCAGGCACGGTTCTCGCCGCGCTCGTTGCTGTCGGATGGCCGCGCGGCCCTTCGTCGCCGGCAACAGAGCACCACCGAGCCTGCGAAGCGCCGCTTCACGTTGCCGTTCAAGAAGGACACCACCGATGAGTAATGAGACAGAACTTTGCCCGGCTTGCCGGCACGGGGTCCGTCCGGGCGCGACGTTTTGCACGCAATGCGGTTCACCACTGAATAACCGTGGCGCCCGCAAGGAAGGCAACATCAACCATGCCCAGAAGGCGGCGTTGGAGTTCGCCAACCGGCAGGGTTTCTCCGATCCCGGTAGTATCTCGGTAGTGTCGGCTCCGGCGTCGCCGATGCAGCACGGCCAAAAAACCATGCCGGACCGTATGCCTGGGCCAGGGGGAGGGACCACAATGACCACCAAGCTCGAATTGGCGCCCGCCTCTGCCGGGAAACGCTTGGGAGCCGCTGTGCTGGACTGGCTGGGACCCTTCGCCGTGCTTGCCACCACCTTCGCTCTTGGTATTGCCGGCATCACGCAGACCCGCAGGAACGGCTTCATTGTCTATGACACGGGCCTGCTGGTTCTCCTGGGGAGCATCGGCCTGGGCGTGACCGTGGTGTACACCTTCGTCATTCTTGGTCTTGAGGCGAGGTCCGGGAACACCATTGGCAACCAGCTCATGGGCATCCGCAGTGCGGATTCTGATGGCTATGCGCCGGGCGCTGGTGTTGTTTTTGTTCGTGGAATTCTCACTGGCGGCCTCCTGCTTCTGGGGTCCATTGTTGCCGTCATCTTGTCGGCGCTCGGATTGATCGGCCTGGTCCTCTGGATCGCCTTGCCGCTGATGTTCCTTGGTGTTGTGTGGGCCGTCCTTGTGGTCATCTCCAATGCCTGGGATAAGGAAGGCAAGCTGCGGGGCTGGCAGGACAAAGCGGCAAAGTCGTTGGTCTTTGATGTCAATGCGGGTCGCAATCCGGTGACCACCGGAGGCATTCAAGGTCCGTACAGTTTCGCCCCCATGGATCTCCCGCCGGTACAACCCGTAGCTTCCCCGGTGCCGTCAGGCCCGGCCCCGGCTGCCTCGGCACACACCGCCCCGGCCACTCCAGCACAGGCATCCCCCATGCACACCACTCCTGTGGCGCCGGCCGTGCAGCCGTCCCATGATCCGAACCAATGGCGCCCGCCGTCGATGCCTTTCCCACCGGCACCGCAGACAGCAACAGCAGCGCCGCAAGCGCCCGCACCGCAAACGCCCGCGCCGCAAGCCTCCGCGCCGCAAGTCCCTGCGCCGCAGGCAGTGACGATCACGCCCCAAGACACTCTTGCCGTCACCGCTCACCCGGACGACGACGTGGAGCTCACGCAGATGCGCCCGGGGGCTGCCCGTGCCCAGGCCGTCCTGCGGATCCGGGTAGACGACGGCCAGGACATCCAACTGGGCGGGTCAGTACTCCTCGGACGTAATCCGGCACCACAGGCCGGGGAATCGGTGGAGCAACTGCTGCCCGTGACGGATCCTGGCCGGTCCATTTCCAAAACCCATCTGCATCTCCGCGTAGATGGCGATGGTGTCTGGGTCACAGACCGCAATTCCACCAACGGCAGTGCTGTCACCACCCCGGATGGTTTGCAGACCAGGCTCAACCCGGGCGAAGCAAGTTTTGTCCGTCCCGGTTCCACCGTTCACTTTGGGGACCGTTCCTTCCACCTAGGACAAGCATGAACTCACAGCCGGCTACCCCCGTCAACGCCGAAGCGGGTCCCGCTGCAGGCGGGTCTGCGTTTCGCCTCAGCTACGGGTACGGCACGGACCGCGGGCTGCGGCGTGAACTGAACGAGGACTCGTTCATCGCCTCAGACCCGGTGTTTGCCGTTGCCGACGGCATGGGCGGGCACGAGGCGGGAGAAATCGCCAGCGGCATGTGTGTCCGGGCCTTGGGCAGTGCCCCTGAATTGTCCACCGGTGTGCGCACCGCAACTGCAGCCGATCTTCAGTCCTGCCTGTTGAAGGCGGACGCCGCCATCCGCGACGCGACGGGTGCCCGCGCAGGCACCACGCTGTCCGGTGTGGTGGTGGTGGAACAGATGGGCTTGCCTTACTGGCTGGTGATGAACATTGGCGATTCCAGGACGTACCGCCTCAGCCAAGGGGAATTCACGCAGGTAAGTGTTGACCATTCCGAGGTCCAGGAGCTGGTGGATTCGGGGGATATCACCGCTGAGCAGGCAACAGTTCACCCCCGCCGCCACGTTGTTACCCGCGCCTTGGGAACCGGCGATGAGACCGAGGCCGATTTCTGGCTTCTTCCTATTCAGGAAGGAGACCGGATCATGATCTGCTCGGATGGCCTCAACGGCGAACTGGGCGATGACCACATGTTCCGAGTCCTCAGCACCGTCGCCCATCCGCAGGATGCCGTGGACGCTCTGATTCAGGCCGCCCTGAGAAGCGGTGGCAGGGACAACGTCACCGTCATTGTGGTGGACGCCAAAAACGTCTTGAACGATGCCGGAATTGCCATTACTGCGCCCCGTCCTGAGGTAGCTTCCGAGGTTGAAGAAGACACCCTTCCCCGGGCTTGGGTGAATGGCACGGACGAGGCTGCCGGGGCTGACCAGGAGGAAGGCGTTGATGGGAAGCAGTAACCACCTTTCGCTGACCCGCTACCAGCAGGGTGAGTGGTTTGGCGTTGTGCGGAACGGAACCGTGGTGCTGCTTGGCCCCGACACTCCGCACGCGCTGATCGATACTGTTTGGGAGTTGCTGGCATCCGCACCGGAGGCCCACGAAGTCCTCCATGAGGTGACGGAGGCCTTTGGCGTTTCCCTCAGCCGTATCCCGCCCTTCGGGATCATTGATTCAAAAGACGCCCTCCGTGTGTTCCTCCGGGGAGATCTTGAACTGGTGGTGCAGTTGGGCGGAGGGTTGCAGCTGGGCGGTGGCGAGGAACGCCTCACGGGGCGAGACGTCACCACGTGGACCGAACGCCGGATCGCGGATGCCACGGCCTACAGCGCCAGAATCGGAGACGGCACTGCCGTGCCCGCGGGAATTCCGACGGCGGGTGGAAGCCTCCCGGTGAACAGCTCGCCACTCAACAGTCTCCCCTTGGGAGAAGGCGTGGTCCTTCTTGCATCGCTCGACGCCTCGGCCGAAGCAGCCGGCCACACTGAGAGCGAGCCGGAAGTACGGCCCGCTACGGTATCCGACGAGACCATGATCGGTTACACGGAGGCAGACCTCGGCCTGACCATCGCGCCCGGCCACATGATCAACTCCACGGGTTCTTCCACCACTGCGGAAGATGCCGTTGCCGAGGGACCAGGGGTCGCTGAGGTTCATGGCATCGCCCCTCTGGCTGCTCCTGAGGAACCGGAAGTGCCCCCGGCAGCGCCCGTGGATCCGGTAACCGAAGAGGCCCACGCTAACGAGGACCCGGCTGTGCCTGAAGCACCTAAGAAGTCCGAAGAACCCGCAGAGCCTGAAGAATCCGCTGTGCCTGAAGAATCCGTTGTGCCTGAAGAACCTGCAGAGCCCGAAGAACCGGCCTCCGGACTGGATTCGGAAGTAGCCGGCGTCCCTGTCCACACGAGTACCACCGATCCCATGGTTCCTTCGCTGGAAAACACCACCAGTTACGACCATCTGTGGGACAAAACCGTGATGCGGAACATCGAGGATGCTGCTGTCCGTTCGGACGACGGCTCTGAAGACCACGACTCGCCTGCTTCGCCCGCACCGGAAGACCAAACACCTCCGACGCCGGCACCTCCTTCGGCCGCGCCCGTTTCCGCCCCGCCCGCTTCTGCCCCGCATATTCAGACGGAAGATGTGTCTGCAGCAGCGCCGTCGACGGGTCTGATTGACTCGGTTCCGTGGCTCCGCAGCGGTTCCTCCACCCCCGAGTCTGGTAGTGACCAGCAAGTTGCGCCGCCGAGGCCGGCTCCCGTTCCTTCACCGCAGGTACCGGCGGCTTGGCTATCGGCTCCCCAAGGCAGCCCCGTGGATGAGGATTCGGATCATGATGGCCAGACCATCATGAAAAGCAGCCTTCCCGCTGCTGCTGACGGGGGCGCAAAGGCTGCTGTGGGTGGCCCTGAGACCCCAGCCGTCGTAGGGCCCAGCGTTTTGGCACGCATGTGCTCCCAGGGGCACGCCAACCCGCCGACGTATCCGCAGTGCTCGGTCTGCGGGGTTCCGGTTACAGGAGACGCTGTGCATGTGCCGCGACCCCGTCTGGGCAGGATGCGGCTTTCCACCGGTGAGCTGATTGACCTGGACCAGTCGCTCATCATTGGCCGGCAGCCGTCGGTCTCCCGTGTTCAAGGGGGCACCATGCCCCGGCTGATCCAAGTGGACAGCCCGGGAGGGGACATCTCCCGCTCCCACGTGGAAGTCCGGTTGGAAGGTTGGCACGTCATGCTGTGCGACCTGAAGGCAACCAACGGAACAGTGCTCATTCGGGAAGGCCAGGCACCACGCCGGCTTGCCCAAAACGAAATGGCGATCCTGCTGGACGGCGATATTGCCGAGCTGGGAGACAACATTTCATTGCGTTTCGAGGAGATTCTTTGAGTTCCAAGAGGCCCCCTGCGCCGCCTCCACCCATTCCGGGTTTCAAGTACATCAGCCTGCTCGGTTCTGGTGGCTTCTCGGATGTTTACCTTTATGAGCAGGATCGTCCGCGCCGAAAAGTAGCGGTCAAGGTGCTGTTGTCCGATCTGAAGACCGAAGGGGCACGTCGCCGCTTCGAGTCCGAAGCGAACCTCATGGCCCAGTTGTCATCGCATCCTTACATCGTGACGATCTTCGAAGCCGAGATCACCGAAAACGGCCACTCGTACCTGGCCATGGAGTACTGCTCTAGGCCAAGCTTGGACGTCCGATACCGTCGCCAGCGATTCAGCGTGGACGAGGTTCTGGCCGTCGGCATCCAGGTGGCGTCCGCCGTCGAAACCGCCCACCGGGCCGGCATTGTGCACCGTGACATCAAGCCGGCCAACATCCTGGTCACCGATTACAACAGGCCTGCCCTGACGGACTTCGGCATTTCAGGCACCATCGGGGCAGACACCGAGGACGACGCCGGAATGTCCATCCCGTGGTCTCCGCCCGAGCAGTTCCGCGGCGGCGCCGTGGACGGTGTTCCCGTGGATATCTGGGCCCTGGGCGCAACGCTGTACACGCTCCTGGCGGGTCGCTCTCCCTTTGTCCTTCCGGGACAGGACAACTCCCAGCGGGAACTGATCTCCCGCATCACCAACGCGCCGCTGCCCAGGCTGGGCCGTGCCGACGTTCCGGAGTCCCTGGAGCTTGTGCTGGCCACGTCCATGGCGAAGTCGCCGGAATCGCGGTATTCCTCAGCGCACGCTTTCGCATTGGCACTTCAGCGGATCCAGGCTGAACTGAACCTGTCCGTGACGCCTTTTGAGGTGCTGGAAGAACCCGGGCACGGTGACGATCAGCATCCGGACGACAACTTCGAGGAAACCCGCGTCCGGAGCATCGCCTCGATCGACCCCGACGCCTCTGGAACAGCCACGACGGGCTCGGCACCCACGTTCCCGGCACGAACCTTCCCGTCCACGGTTCCGGGCGGTACCCAGCGGCCGGCACCGCCGTTTACCCGGCCAGCCGGCGATCCGCAAACCCCCGACGCTTCTCAACTCACCAACCCTTCGCAACCTGTCCAGTCGCAGGCCGGGCCCTCCGCCCCGCCCCAGTTTCATGCTCCGGCGCCCGGATACACGCCGCCCGGCGCGCAGTATGCGCCCGCCGAGCCTGACACGGCAGAGTCCACGGTCCTTCGTGGCTGGCAGCCCTCGCAACCACAGGATGATCTTGGTGCAACGGTCAGCCGATCTGCCACGGGTACCTCTGCGGTAGCACAGGACGACGCTCCGCCGGCAGATCACAGCAAACGAAACCTTTGGCTTGCGGCAACGGGTGCGGCGGTGCTGGTGGTGGCCATTGTGGTTGGCGTGATCCTGGGTGCTCAAGCTCAGCCCAAGGTGGCGCCGACGGAGTCGTCCAGCAAGCCGCCGGCCGACGCTTTGAGTGACGGCAGCGTTCCTGAGGTTGCGGGGTTGGCTGCAGCGCGCGATACCAAGGACCGGAATATCATCATCTTTTCCTGGACCAACCCGCAGCCGATGGCCGGGGACACGTTCAAGTGGCGTATCAAGTCGGCCAAATCTGAAGGCGTCTACGAGAACACCACTATTGGGAAAGCGTTCCTCTCCGCGTTTGATGAACCACCCATCTGCGTGCAGGCCATCATTGTTCGCGCTGACGGATCCGCGTCACCGGGCGGGCCGGATTCCATCGCCTGCCTGGAGGAGTAGCGGCACATGCGAATTACTTACCGCCGACCTAGGAGGCACAGATCATGGGGGATCTAGCAATAGATTTCTGTGGTGAATGGTACGAACCATCCGACGAGGACATCTTCGACATTGGACGCGAAGGTGACTTGGAAGTTGATGACAACCCGTACCTGCACCGACGCTTCCTGCAGATTGCCCGTTACGACGGCATGTGGTGGCTCAGCAACGTGGGCAGCATGTTGTCCGCCACTGTGGCTGACGGTTCCGGCGGTATGCAGGCCTGGTTGGCGCCCGGCGCACGGATCCCTCTGGTGTTCAGCCACACCAACGTGATTTTCACTGCCGGACCTACAACCTATGAGTTTGCGGTGCACTTGAAGACGCCGTCTTTCCGGCATGAAGCCCGCGACGATGACCAGGCGGGGGACACCACCATCGGGCCCGTGGTCTTCACTGATTCGCAAAAGGCGCTCATTGTTGCCTTGGCCGAGCCCATGTTGCGGCGGGACGGTACCGGTTTTAGTGCCATTCCCTCATCTGCCGAGGCCGCGAAGCGACTGGGCTGGGCACTGACCCGTTTCAACCGCAAACTGGACAACGTCTGCGACAAACTGGACCGGGTAGGCGTCGTTGGCCTGCGCGGCGGAGTTGGAAAACTTGCCACCAACCGCCGGGCGCGCTTGGTGGAACACGCCGTGACCTCGCATTTGGTGACCCCGGCTGACCTGCATCTTCTTGAAAAAATGAGTGGAGTCGACGAAGGATGAAGTTCCGTCTGACCTTGCGGCGTGACCCTGCGGAAGCAAAGGACCTCGCCGTAACGGTGGATGGCCGTGCCACCGTGGCTGACATTGCCACCGAGCTGTGGGCGGCCGACCCCGCACGAAAGGGAACCGAGCCGCCGTCGAACCTGTCCATCAGCGTGGACGAGGCGTTCGTCGGCGGTGGGCTTTCCGGGCACGTGCTGCGGCCTACGGACAACCTGCTGGAGTCCGGGTTGCGTCCCGGGTCCAAGGTCTCCCTCGCGCAGGTCAGCGAGCAGTTCGCGTCCAACGGCCACGCCAACGGCAATAGCCGGGGACCCGCAGCGGCGACGTTGCGCGTGATGTCAGGGCCCGACGTCGGACGCGAATTTTCGCTGCCTTTCGGCACCAGCTACATCGGCCGGGACCGGGACGCCGACATCCGGTTGTCGGACCCGCTGACCTCCAAGCGCCATGCCCGTATTACGGTGGGCGAAACCGTGGAAATCGTGGATACGAACTCCGCCAACGGACTCCTCATGGACGGGCTGCCGGTGACCCGCGCGACGCTCGAGTCCTCGGACACCGTCACGTTGGGCGACACATCCGTGGGCGTCGTTGCCCTGTCACGGAACCATGGTGGTGGTCCGTCGTCGCCCCTGGTGGATTTCAACCGATCGCCGCGGGTACTGCCCAGGTTCGAGTCGCCCAAGCGGGTACCGCCGGCCGGCCCCAAGCGCCCGGAGCACCAGCCTTTCCCGTACATCATGCTGGTGGCTCCGCTACTGATGGGCGGCGTGCTCTTCGCCGTCACCCAGAACCTGCTGTCCGTGCTCTTCATGGCCATGATGCCGCTGTTCATCGTGGGGCACTATGTGGACCACAAGATGCAGAGCAAGCGGCAGGCCAAGGAAGGCCACAAACAGTTCAAGGCCGCGATGCTGGCTTTCCGCGAGGACATTGACAAGCAGCAGAACATTGAGCGCGCTGTCAGGCTCCAGGAAGCGCCGTCCGTGAGCGATACGGTTGACGCCATTTACAAACTTGGGCCCCTGCTCTGGACCCACAGGCCCGAACACCAGCACTTCCTGGGGGTTCGCTTTGGGTTGGGCTCGGCGCCGTCGCGCATCCAGTTCGATGAACCAAGCGCCAACGAAACGGAACCGCAGTACATGCGGGAAATCCAGGAGTGCCTGCAGCAGGTCCGCGTCATAGAAGGGGTTCCGATCGTCTCGCAGCTGCGCACCTCGGGCTCCTTTGGCGTGGCAGGGGACCGCAGCGTGGTGGATGACGTGGCCCGCGGCATGGTGCTGCAGCTGGTGGGGCTCCACTCGCCGGCCGAAGTTGTCCTCACGTCACTGACCTCCGCACGTTCACGTGAGCGTTGGGACTGGTTGCAGTGGCTCCCGCACGTTGGTTCGGGCCACAGCCCCATCTCCGGCGATCATCTGGCTGCCGGCCCCGGCGCTGGCGCCGCCTTGTTGTCCAAGCTCGAAAGCCTCGTGGAAGAGCGCGAGTCCATGGCCAAGGAGCCTGGACCGCACCCCCGTCCCGGACTCAAGAATGAACACGAGGACATTCCGGGACCGGTTGTTCCTGCCGTCCTGGTGATCGTTGAGGACGACGCCCCGGTGGACCGCGGACGCCTCACACGCTTGGTGGAACGCGGCCCCGACTACGGGGTGCACATCATGTGGGTGGCCGCCAACGTGCAGTCCCTCCCGGCCGCCTGCCGTGATTTCCTCTCGGTCGACGGCGATCATGGCACCACCACCGGACAGGTCCGCTTGGGCCGCCACACGTACCCGGTGAGTTGCGAAAGCCTCGATGCCGAACTCGCCACCCAACTGGCGCGCATGATGTCGCCGCTGGTGGATGTTGGAAACCCGCTCGACGACGACTCCGACCTTCCGCGCGCCGTTTCCTACGCCACGTTGATCGGCAAAGAACTGATGGACAACCCGCAGGCCGTGGCCGAGCGCTGGCAGGAGAACAACTCCGTCCACGCCACGGCGGTGCCTAACCGTAAGGACAACGGCAGCCTCCGTGCGCTGGTTGGTTCCAAAGGTGTGGAACCGTTCTACCTGGACCTCAAGAACGAGGGTCCGCACGCACTGGTGGGCGGAACCACGGGTGCCGGTAAGTCCGAGTTCCTGCAGTCCTGGGTGATGGGCATGGCGGCCGCGTACAGCCCGGACCGTGTCAGCTTCCTGTTCGTGGACTACAAGGGCGGCGCTGCCTTTGCCGACTGCCTGCACTTGCCCCACACTGTTGGGTTGGTGACTGACTTGTCTCCGCACCTGGTGCGCCGTGCACTGACCTCGCTGCGCGCTGAGCTTCATTACCGCGAGCGGCTTTTGAACCGTAAGAAGGCCAAGGACCTTTTGGCCCTGCAACGCGAAGCCGATCCTGAGGCGCCCCCTTACCTCATCATCATCGTGGACGAATTCGCCGCTCTGGCAACCGAGGTTCCCGAGTTCGTTGATGGCGTGGTGGATGTCGCCGCCCGTGGCCGCTCCTTGGGTCTGCACCTGATCCTGGCCACCCAACGGCCCGCCGGTGTCATCAAGGACAATCTGCGTGCCAATACCAACCTTCGCGTCGCCTTGCGCATGGCCGACGAAGTGGACGCCACGGACATCCTGGGCGTTCCCACCGCGGCCTACTTTGATCCGTCCATTCCGGGCCGTGGTGCTGCGAAGACCGGTCCAGGCCGAATCCAGGGCTTCCAAACCGGCTATGCAGGTGGCTGGACCACCGAAAAGCCGCAGCGTCCCAGGATTGACATTGTGGAGATGGCGTTCGGATCCGGACCCACCTGGGAACCGCCCCTGGTGTCACAGGTGGAAGAGGAACCTGCCGGGCCCAATGACATTGCGAGGATGACCGGAAACATCATCCGGGCAGCCGACGTCCTGTCCATCGAACCTCCCCGGAAGCCTTGGCTCAACGAACTCGCCACCACCTACGATTTCTCCAAGCTTCCCAACCCGAGGACCGACGAACGGCTCCTGCTGGGTGTGGCAGACGACCCCGCCCACCAGGACCAGCCCACTGTGTTCTACGAGCCGGATAAGGATGGCAACATGGCCGTCTACGGCACGGGTGGATCCGGCAAGTCGGCGGCGCTGCGCGGGATTGCCATCGCAGCGGCTGTCACGCCGCGTGGTGGTCCCGTGCACGTCTACGGCGTGGACTGTGGTTCTTCAGGGCTCAAAATGCTTGATGGCCTTCCCCATGTTGGTGAAATCATCAACGGGGATGACGTGGAGCGCGTTGGGCGACTGCTGCGTTGGCTCAAGGAAGTGGCGGATGATCGCGCAGCACGGTTTGCCGAGGTCCGGGCCTCCACCATCGTCGAATACCGGCAGCTGGCCAACCGGCCCGAAGAAAAGCGCATCTTCATCCTGGTGGACGGCATGTCTTCCTTCCGTGAGTCCTACGAGTACAGCAACTTGTCAGCGCTGTGGGACATCTTCCTGACACTGGCAACGGACGGACGCCCCTTGGGCATCCACCTGGTAGTCAGCGGTGACCGTACAAACTCCGTACCGGCGTCGCTCCTTGCTTCAATCCAGAAGCGGCTGGTCCTGCGTCTTAGTTCCGAAGATGACTACATGACCCTTGATGTTCCCAAGGATGTCCTCAACGCAGCCTCACCTCCGGGACGTGGCTTGTTGGACGGGCTTGAAGTTCAGCTCGCTGTACTGGGCGGCAACTCGAACCTCGCGCTCCAAGCCCGCGAAGTGGCCAAGCTCAGCCAGGCGATGTTGCGCCAGGGCCTGGAGCAGGCGCCTCAGATCCAGCGGCTCCCGGAATTGGTGGACCTGGACATCCTGCCCAACGGAGCTTCGGACAACCCCGTCATTGGTGTCGACGACGAAACGCTGGGTTCGGCGGCCATCGCTGCCAAGGGATCCCTTCTGTTGGCCGGGCCTCCAGGTGCCGGACGTACGGTGGCACTGGTCACCTTGGCCTACGCCCTGCGGCGCTCGAACCCGCGAACTGACCTCATCTACATTGGGTCCCGGCGCTCCGCCGTGGCGTCACTGAACATCTGGAGCAGGTCGCTGGTGGGTCCGGACGAAGTCTCGGATGTGGTGGATGACCTGATCGACAAAGCCGCGGACAACCCTGGCACCATGGCCATCTTCATCGAGGGCCTGACAGAGTTCACGGACACGTTGGCGGAATCTGGCGTGGGTCGCCTGGTGACCGCCGCGATCAAGGCTGACCAGTGGGTGGTCGGCGAGTCGGAAACGTCCACCTGGTCCCAGGCCTGGTCCCTGGCCCAGCCGTTCAAATCCGGGCGTCGCGGGCTCCTGCTCAACCCCGGGGACGTGGAAGGCGACACCCTCCTCAACACTTCCCTTGGCCGGATCAGTAAGGACTTCATCCCGGGCCGCGGCTACATTGTGGGTCGTGGAAAGGTACGCAAGCTCCAGATCGCCATGCCGCCGGAAAACCGTAGCTAGGATGCTACCTTGCGTCGTGGGCGTCATGGATACGCGCGTAATAACTGTTGCAATATTGGGGAAAACACATGGCAAAAGATCACTTCATACCAGCGAGCCTGATGGCGCGGTTCTCGCAGGACGCCGTCGGGCCAGCACGTAAGAGAAAAGTGTGGTCGCTTCGCAGCAATGGCAGTCGGGCAGAAGTTCGAGCCGAAGCTGTGGGATACAGCAACGGCCTTTATGACGTCGATAGTGGCATGTTCCCCACCCGCGGCGTACGCGCTGTTGACGATGTCTGGAGTTCCTATGAGGGCGACCTGCCGGGGGTCTTGGATCGACTGATCGATCGATCAGTCACCGCGGCGGAGTGGATCGATACGTTGGTGCCTTTCGTTGCAGCTTCATTTGCTCGCGACCGCGGCTACAAGTCACGCGTAACGAGACGGTTGGCCAACTCCACCTCGGGTCTGTTCGCGGAGATTCCCGAACTCGCCGAGCTTGCCCTAGACGACACGAACATCGCCATCAACCGCTTGATGGAAATGGAGCGCTTCGCTGCGAGGGCACTAGCGAGTGAATGGGTTGTTTTCGAGTTTGACGAAGACATTGTCCTCCCGGATGTGGGATATGGGTTCGACCTGGTCAGCGAGGATCCGGACGTTTTAGCTCTGTGGTTTCCCATAGGTCGGCGGAACCTTCTCATGCTGACGCCATGTGCTTCCCGCCGGGTCATAACGAGGTCTGAAGGGGAGTGGAAACCTTCCATCTACTACTCGCAGACTGAGGTCAAGGTCGGCGAATTGAATCGAGCACTTGCGCACACAGCTCAGGACTTCATCGTCGGGACACGAACGTCGATTGATGACGTCCGGCCGGAGGATTTAGGACGGTTCGACTGGCACGCCATAGATGAGGTCCTCGAACAATGGCCGTTCAGTGTCGACACACGGGAGCTGGGCGGACTTCACCGAGTTGTACAGGCTGTAGTTCATGGAGAACTAGAATCATTCGACGGGGTGTCCCTGGATCGCTACGGGGCTGTGTCAGAGCTCGAACCCGGGGGAACTTTCATGGCTCCCAATCGAGAGATTCGTGCAGAACGCTTTCTGGCGTTCGATGGCATTGGGTTGGTTTTGTCCGTTGACTGATTCGGTGACAGTGGCGGCACAATCCTCGTGTCCGCATGCTACGGAGACGTGCACGATGCCGCCCACGGTAGGAGAGTCCCGGAAATACCGCGATTGAGACGGCTCACGCCCCAAACGCCCAGCTGAGGTTAATCATGCGGCACTGCGTTGTTCGTGCTGCATTGCCAACTGCCATAACGGCCGCGTTGCACTGTCCGTGAGCCACGGCGGGCTGATGCTTGCTGCTCGCGCCCGTAGCCGCCGCCCAGGCTGCGCTGTGCGACAAGCGCCTCCGGTTCAAGCCGAGCAGCCGCCCGTGCAAGGTCCACCCCGCCGGCGGGTGACCCAGATCGTCACCGGTGGCACCCCAGGTGAGCGCCCCGGCGTCGAACTCCTCCGTTCCCACCGCAAGCGCCGGGACGGTCTCTGCGCCAGCAACGCCGCCAGTATCGTCGTCTGGGAGCCCGGGCTCAGCAAGCGCAAGCCTGAGCAGGTCCTCCACGTGGAACATGCCCATGGATAAGGTCAAGGAGACGCAGACGGCCGCGCTGGCATCGAGCTCTGTTTCGGGTCCCGACACGCTGGTCTGTTCGGGCTTCTGGGTGCTGTCGTTTTGGTTGCCTTGGGAAGGCTCGCGTTTGCCCCTTGGAGGAAGAACCGGCTCTCGTTGCACTAGCGGCTCTTTAATCTCTGAGGGTTACGGCAAGATAGACCTGTGAGCACACCAGAGAATCCGGATCCGGTAGAGACCACAAGCCAGCAAGCCGCCGCGGCGATCGTCGCAGAGGAGGGGACTCCGCCATCGGAGACCCTGCGCGATGAGTACGAGGAATTAGCGGACCTCGTCCGTAAGTACCGTTACGCCTACTACCAGGAAGCCGCGCCCACGGTTTCCGACGCCGAGTTCGATGAACTCTACCGCCGGTTGGAGGAACTGGAAGCACTTCATCCGGAGCTTGTCTCCAATGACTCGCCCACGCAGGAGGTTGGCGGCGAAGTGTCGTCTGCTTTCGCGGCAGTGGAGCACCTGCAGCGGATGTACAGCCTTGACGACGTCTTCTCCTTGGACGAGCTGGAGGCGTGGGTCCGGAAGGCCGAAGCTTCCGTTGCCAAGCTAGGCGATTCCGTCCCGCCCATCGCGTGGCTGACTGAGCTGAAGATCGATGGCCTTGCCGTAAATCTGCTGTACCGGGACGGCAAACTGGTCCGCGCCGCAACGCGCGGCGACGGCACCACGGGCGAAGACATCACGCATAACGTCCTCACCATCAAGGAGATCCCACGGCAGCTCAGTGGTTCGGGATACCCCTCGGAAGTGGAAATCCGTGGCGAGGTGTTTATCCCGTCCAAAGCGTTTGTGGCGTTCAACGAAACGCTGGTCGCGGCCGGTAAGGCACCGCTTGCGAACCCCCGTAACGCTGCCGCTGGTTCACTTCGCCAAAAGGACCCCGCAGAGACCGCCAAGCGCCCCCTCAGCATGTTCGTCCACGGCATCGGAGCCCGCGAAGGGTTGGAGGCCAAGAGCCAATCCGACACCTACAAGCTCCTCGAGGAGTGGGGGCTGCCTGTCAGCCCGTACCTCAAAGTGCTGGATACGTTCGAGGACGTCCTGAAATACATTGCCGACTACGGTGAGCGCCGGCACAAGCTCCTGCACGAGATCGATGGCATCGTGGTCAAGATTGACGACTTCGCCACCCAGCGGGCACTTGGTTACACCTCCCGGGTTCCCAGATGGGCTGCTGCCTACAAGTACCCGCCAGAAGAGGTCCACACCAAGCTTCTGGACATTGCAGTCAATGTGGGCCGCACCGGGCGGGTAACTCCCTTTGGCCTGATGGAGCCGGTGAAAGTTGCCGGTTCCACAGTTGGCATGGCCACCTTGCACAATCAGGACGTGGTTAAGGCCAAGGGCGTCATGATCGGCGACATCGTGATTCTCCGCAAGGCAGGAGACGTCATTCCGGAGATCGTTGGACCCGTGCTGGCGCTGCGTGACAAGCAGGATCCACCGGTGCGCGAATTTGTGATGCCCACCGAATGTCCGTCCTGTGGGACGCCGCTGGCGCCGTCGAAGGAAGGCGACGTGGATATCCGTTGCCCCAACGCCAAGTCCTGCCCCTCTCAGCTGCGGGAGCGGGTCTTCCACCTCGCGGGTCGTGGGGCGTTCGACATCGAAGCACTTGGCTGGGAAGCGGCTGTGGCACTGACCCAACCCGCAGAGCCGGAGACGCCGCCGCTCACCAGTGAGGCCCGCCTGTTCAGCCTGACGCGGGAAGATCTGGCGGATGTCCTGATCCGTAGGGAAAAGCGCTCCAAGGGTGTGGGCACGGGCGACTACGAGCTCGTCCCGTACTTCTATACCAAGGGAACGGCCAAGTCTCCGTCCAAACCAACGGCAACCACGGAAAAGCTGTTCGTGGAGCTGGAGAAGGCGAAGAAGCAGCCGCTGTGGCGAGTGCTGGTGGCGCTGTCCATCCGGCACGTTGGACCAACAGCCTCGCGTGCACTGGCCACCGCTTTCGGGAGCATGGACGCCATCCGCAATGCCACGGAAGAGCAAATGGCTCACGTTGATGGCGTGGGCCCCACCATTGCTGTGGCGCTCAAGGAATGGTTCGCCGTTGACTGGCACAACGAGATCGTGGACAGCTGGGCCGCTGCCGGGGTGCGGATGGAGGACGAACGCGACACCTCGATGCCGCGGACCCTTGAAGGGCTGACTGTGGTGGTCACCGGTACGCTGCCCAACTTCAGCCGCGACGAAGCCAAGGAAGCCATCATCATCCGTGGCGGCAAGGCCTCCGGATCTGTCTCCAAGAACACCAGCTATTTGGTGGCCGGTGAAAGCGCCGGCACCAAGCTGGACAAGGCCGAGCAACTCGGCGTCCCGGTTCTGGACGAGGACGGCTTCCGCGAGCTCCTGGCCAAGGGTCCGGCACAGGCGGAAACTGAATCGGAAGCAACCCCTGCGGATGAAGCAGCAGCGGAAGCGGCTTCAGAATGACGGACACCAAGGAGCTGCTTGCTGTGGCCAAACGTGCTGCGGCAGCCGGAGCTGCTGTGCTAGCGCAGCGGTCGGCCACCGGTACGGGTGGTGACGGTTTGGAGACCACTAACAAGGGTGAAGCCGGGGACTGGGTCACGGCCTTCGATGTCGCGGCGGAGAACGCGGTGCGCGAGGCGATTATTGCCGACCGGCCGCACGACACCATCACAGGGGAGGAACATGGCACTACCCGGCCGGAGCAACCCTCCGGGTACCGCTGGTCCATTGATCCCTTGGACGGGACCACCAACTTCATCCGCAACATCGTCTACTACGCCACCTCCGTAGCGGTGGCGGATTCCGACGGCGTCTGGCAGGCCGGCGTCGTTCACGCGCCGGCGCTGGGCCGCATCTACTTCGCAGCCCGCGGGCTCGGCGCCTGGATGGAGGCCGGGGGAGAGGCGACGCCTCTTGCCGGTCCTGTCCCCGGGCGCACAGGGCTCATTTTGGCCACAGGCTTCAGTTACGACCCCGCCACACGGGCCAGCCAATCGGAAGGCCTCGCCGTGCTCATGGATGGTTTTGCCGATGTCCGGCGTCTCGGGTCGGCAGCCTTGGACCTCTGCCTCGTGGCCGACGGTACCTTTGATGCCTACGGGGAACGCGGCCTCAACGAGCACGACTTCGCTGCCGGGGCCCTCATTGCGGAAGAAGCAGGTTGCTGGGTTCGGCGGCCGCGATTGGAAAGCCCACTTGATGGTGGCCCCAGCGCGGAAGACCGCTTGGCATCATGGATGTGCGCCGGGGCCCTTGAACTATCCGGCAAGTTCCCTTTGTGACCGCCAGTGATCAGCACACTGGCCATCACCAACTACCGTTCCATCCGGGACCTCGCCATGGAGCTGCATGGCCTGGACATCGTGACAGGGGCCAACGGCAGTGGAAAGTCCTCCCTCTACCGGGCGCTTCGGCTGTTGGCCGAGTGTGCCGGCGGAGATTCCGGAAACGTGGTGGGCTCCTTGGCCCGGGATGGCGGGTTGGCCTCGACGCTCTGGGCCGGGCCTGAGTCAATCAGCGAGGCCATGCGGCGTGGTGAAGTCCCCGTCCAGGGAACAGTCCGCCGGGAGTCCGTGAACCTGAAATTGGGCTACTCCGGTGATGACTTCGGTTACTTGGTGGATCTTGGCATGCCGGCATCCAGCGGGGCCGGTTTTGACCAGGAGACCGGCCGTTCGCGCCCCTCAGCGTTCAGTCTGGATCCTGAAGTCAAACGGGAACAGATTTTCTCCGGCCCCGTGGCGCGGCCGGGATCGTTGTTGGTGGACCGCAAGGGGAGCCTCGCCAAGCTGCGCGGACCGGACGGCGATTGGACTGAGCTATCACGGAGGTTGGACACTTTCCAGAGCATGCTGACGGAGGTCTCGGACCAGGACCGGGCACCGGAAGTTCTGCGGGTTCGGGACTCGGTCCGCTCATGGCGGTTCTACGACCATTTCCGCACAGACGCCGAGGCCCCCGCTCGTCAGGCGCAGCTGGGAACGCGAACCCCCGTGCTTCATCACAGCGGCAAGGATCTCGCGGCCGCACTGCAGACACTGCGGGAGGTGGGTTTCGAGCGGCAGCTGGATGCCGCCGTCGATCATGCTTTTCCCGGAAGCCGCTTGGAAATCGCCGTTAGCGATGGTCGGTTCAGCGTGGAACTCCGTCAGCCCGGCATGCTGCGCCCCATGAAAGCTGCTGAACTCTCGGACGGTACCCTGCGCTTCCTCCTGCTCACCGCGGCATTACTGACGCCACGGCCACCAGAGCTCATGGTCCTGAACGAGCCCGAGACCAGCCTCCATGTGGACCTGATGCCGGCACTGGCCGGACTGATTGTCCAGGCCAGTGCCAACAGCCAGATGATTGTGGTGACCCACTCCGATGCCTTGCTCAAGGCACTGCGTGATAGCGGTGCAGCCCATGAGCATGAGCTCTACAAGGACCTGGGCGAAACCAGGATCAAGGGCTTGGGCGCGCTGGAAGGTCCGCTGTGGAGCTGGCCGAAGCGTTGAAGCGGCAAGCGATGATCAGACGGGCGATGATCACTTAAAGTTGCAGGCTCAGAACGCCGATCCGATGGACGTGAGCTGCTGTTCCGCCGAACCGGCGTAGCGGTTCTCAGGACGAGCCAGTCCGTAGTGCCCACGCAGGGTGGACGCTGTGTATTCGGTGCGGAACAGGCCGCGCTGCTGAAGGATCGGCACCACATGGTCCACGAAGATCTCCAAGCCGGAAGGAAGCACCGGCGGCATGATGTTGAAGCCGTCCGCTGCCCCTGCGAAGAACCAGTCCTGAATGGCATCGGCAACCTGCTCCGGTGTCCCGGAGAAGGTCCGGTGACCTCGCCCGCCACCCAGTCGTCCGATCAACTGTCGGACCGTGAGCTGTTCACGCCTGGCCAGCTCCACAATCAGCGTGTAGCGGCTCTTGGCTCCTTCGATCTCGTCCTCTGAGGGCAGGTCGGCAGGCAGTTGGCGGTCCAAGGGAAGGTCCTCGGGGGACAAACGGAGAGTCTTGGCCAGTTGCTCACGGGCATACTCGGGTTTGATGAGCTGATCCAGTTCACGCTCCAGTTTGAGGGCTTCAGCCTCGGTGGAGCCGATCACAGGGACGATCCCGGGCAGGATCTTGATGCCCTCCGGATCACGACCCACGGCTGCGGTGCGCGACTTCAGGTCTGCGTAGAAAGCCTGCGCGTCGGCCAGGGTCTGGTGTGCCGTGAAGACGGCTTCTGCGTACTGTGCGGCCAGGTTTTTGCCATTCTCGGATGATCCAGCCTGCACAATCAGTGGATGGCCCTGTGGGGATCGGGGAACGTTCAGCGGACCACGGACCCGGAAATGCTTCCCTTCGTGGTCCACCGTGCGGATCTTGGTGTCGTCACCCCACACGCCCTCCGCCTTGTCAGCCAGGATGGCGTCGTCTTCCCAGCTATCCCACAGCTTTTGGGCAACGTCAATGAATTCGGCAGCCCGTTCATACCGGACAGCGTGTGCCGGCTGGTCGTCAACGCCGAAGTTCCGCGCGGCATCTGGCCCGGCGGTGGTCACGACGTTCCAGCCTGCACGGCCTCCGCTGACCCAATCAACGGACGCGAAGCGGCGGGCAAGATTGAAGGGGTCGTTGTAAGTAGTGGATGCGGTGGCGATCAGGCCTATCTTTTGGGTCGCTGCGGCGAGGGCCGTCAGCAGCACCGTAGGCTCCAACTTTCCGGCAGGGCGCCGGCCCACTTCACCGAACAGGACAGGGGAGTCTGCGAAGAAGATGGAGTCCAGCTTTCCTCGCTCGGCTGTGCGGGCGAGGTGCTGATAATGCTCCACCTTGGTAGGGGCAAGGGGATCGCTTTCAGGTAGACGCCATGATGCTTCGTGATGTCCGGTGCTCATCAGGAACGCGTTCAGGTGGAGTTGGCGGTCTGGCGGGGTCATGGTTGCTCCTTGGGATCGGGACGTTTGGCTGGCGGTGTGGCAACTTAAGCACGCGTACAAAGACCTCCGCCAGCAGCCCGACATGTCTGCGCAACAGCACGAAACCGGGGTTCACCGCGCGCAACGCAGCTCAATTCGACGCCACGGGAGGCAACACAAAAGCAGCCCGACGGCCAGTGGCTGGCGCATCGCAACCCGGCCATCCGGCGTCGTGCCTTCACACCATGACTGATAGTTCCATCACGGAAAGGGGCTTTTGGTGCCTTTGGCACGTGAAGCACCACTACCATTGGTAGGTGCTTTCGCCGATTACCGTCCGTCCCGCCCTGCCCGAAGACTACGACGCCGTTGCCCGCATTACGCAGGAGTCCTACGTCACCGCGGGGTACTACGGCGACGCTGATCACCCGTACCTGCAGAAGCTCCAGGACGTGGCAGGACGCGCGGAACACGCAGAGATCCTGGTGGCTGAGCGCAACGGCGAGGTCATCGGCTCGGTAACTGCGGCACCGGCAGGCGGAGGCTTTTCGGACATCGGCCTCGAGGACGAACTGGAGCTCCGTACCCTCGTAGTGGATCCGGCAGTCCAGCGCTCAGGGGCGGGCCGCGCCTTGGTGCAGGCCGTCGTCGACCAAGCCAAGGCCATGGACGGAATTAAAGCCGTATCCTTGACCACCGGCGCCACATGGGAAAGCGCCAACGCCCTTTATGCGAGGACAGGCTTTGACCGTGCCCCGCACCGTGACTGGTTTGTCCCCGGCACCGACATAAAGCTGTTCGTTTACCGGCTGGACCTCCCGCAGTCATAAAGTTTCCTTCGTAAACGCCGGTCACCGGACCGGGCGAAACGACAGGAAAGGCGCGGCATGCGCAAGACATTCGGCACGGGCTCGGTCTGGGAACAGACTCTTGGCTACTCCCGTGCAGTCCAGGTGGACAACACTCTTTTCATCTCCGCCACGGCAGCTTCCGGGCCGGAGGGAATTGTGGGAAATGACTTCTACTCCCAGACCAAGTACATCCTTGAGAAGCTCGGTGCTGTCCTGGAAGACGCCGGCTTCTCCTACGAGGACGTTGTGCAGTCCAAGTTGTACCTGACGGACATCAGCAAGTGGGAGGACGCCGGCCGCGCCCACGGTGAGGTCTTCGGTGAGATCCGCCCCACGCTCGCCTTGGTGCACGTGCTGCCGTTCCTTGATCCCGAAATGCTGGTGGAAATCGAGCTCGTGGCGCAAAAGTCCGCCTAGCGCACCCAACTGAGTCGCATTTGTGCGCGTTTTGAGCCCTCAAAACGCGCACAAATGCGACCTACTTGGGTTAGCCGGGGACGCCGTAGCGGTGTTCCGGGCGGCCTGTGCTTCCGTAGCGCAGTTGGATCTCGACGGCGCCATCGTCCGCCAGCGAGGACAGGTACCTTTGCGCCGTGGCCCGGGAAACGCCAACCCGTTCTGCCACCTCGGCAGCTGAATACTGCTCGCCGGGAAGCAACGATTCCAGGACGGCCGCCTCGGTTGCCGAACGGGGTTTCGCGGCCGGTGCGACGTCGCCGGGGATCAAAGACCGTTTGGCGCGTTCAATGGCGATCTGGTCCACGGCGGGCTGTTGGCCCAGAATCCGCCGGTACCTGGCATAGGACCTGAGCTGTTGGGACAGGGACTCCGCGGTGAAGGGCTTGAGCATGTATCCCAGCGCGCCGCGGCGCAGGGCAACCTTGATGGACTGCGCATCAGAGGCAGCAGTCAGCATGATGGCATCGACGTCCAACTGCCCCAACAGGTCCAAACCAGAGCCGTCCGGCAGATACACGTCCAGCAGCACCAGGTCCGGGCGGAGGCTGTGGATCGCTTGCAGGGCCTGTGAAACAGATCCTGCCGGCGCCAAGGCCATGAATCCGGCCACAGAATCCACATAGGCGGCATGGAGCCTTGCCACGTGGAAATCATCGTCCACGATCAATACCCGTAAATCCTCAGCCATTGCTGTCCTTCCTCAACGTTGAGTCGGCCGCTGTGCCCGCATGCTCCGCGGAATCCATGACGCCGGGGATGGTTGCCATGAACACCGCCCCCGGACCGCCGTGGCCGCCGGGCTCCAAGACGCGGACATCGCCGCCACGCCGCCGCGCCAGCTGCCGCACCAGCGCCAGCCCCAAACCTTGTCCAGCCCCCGAGCGTACCGGTTGTTCCGACGTCGTAAATCCTTCGGCGAAAACCTCCTCCGGTTCCAGGCTCCCCAAACCGTCACCGGAATCGCCCACCAGGAGGTGCAGGGTCCCACCGTTTTCGGCGACATCGTCCAGGAGTTCGACTTCCACCCAACGTTCCGCTGAAGAGCCGGCGACGGCGGCACTCACCGCGTTGTCGATCAGGTTGCCGAGCACGGTGGTGACGTCTTGCGGATCGGCCACGTGCCCACGGACCAGTGTTTCGGGACCGATGCGGAGGGCCACTCCGCGTTCCGAAGCCTCCACGCTTTTCGCGCCAACGAATGCCTGAAGATACGTGTCCTGGAGCAGTTCAGCCTGCTCTACGGGGAACTTCAGCGGACCAGTGGCTGAGATCCGGGCCAGGTACTCCTTGGCGGCTTCGTGCTGGCCGATGCTCATGAAACCGGCAATGGTGTGAAGTTGGTTGGCGAACTCGTGGCGTTGGGCGCGGAGGGCCGTGGACATGGTCCCCACGGCGTCGAGCTGGCGGGTCAGTTGCTGCAATTCCGTACGATCCCGCAGCATGACCACCCACCCCAGGTCCTCCTGCCGATGCCAGGCTTTGCGGGCGCTGGCCACAAGAACGCGTGCGCCGGCCACGATTTCGACGGCTTCGGCGTCCCGGGCTGCCGGTTGGGTGAGCTTTTTGAGCTGTTGAGGAACCGTGGCGGAAGCCCAATCCTGGCCAGTGGCATCGGGCATGTCCAGGAGCCGGGCGGCGGCGGCATTGAATACGGAGATGCGTCCGTCCGCGGATATCCCGATCACGCCATCATCAACGCCCTGGAGCACTGCCACTTGGTCGTGGACCAAGCTGCTGATTTCCTCCGGTTCCAAACCGAGCGTGAGCCGTTGCAGCCTGCGCCGGAGCAGGAAGGACGCCAGGACGCCGGCAATCAGGGCGCCGCCAGCGGTGAGTGCGATGGGCACGATGTCCCGGGCAAGGCTGTTGCTGAGCGACTCAACCGAGTAGCCCACGCTGACTTCGCCCACAATCGTCTCAGAACTTCCAGGCGCGTACACCGGCACCTTTGCACCGGCCGAGGGCCCCAACGTTCCTGTGTTGCGGGTAGTGATTTCTTGCCCGCCCAGTGCCACTGAAGGGTCTGTGCTGACGCGTTCGCCCAGCCGTGCCGTCTCAGGGTGTGCCAGGCGCAGGCCGGTTTCGTCCGTGATCACCACGAACAAGGCCCCGGTCCGCAACCGCACAGCCTCGGCCGCAGCCTGCAGGGGACCGGACGCGAGGACATCAGGGGGAGGGGTTCCGTCTTCCTTGCTGATGGTTTGCACGCCGGACCTGATATCGGGATCTGCGGCGACCGTCCTGGCGAGGGTCAGTGCTTGGTTTTCAGCTTCGGTGCCGATGCGTTCGTATACCAGCCACGCATGGACAGTCCCGCTGAGCAGGACCACCAACAGCACAACCCCCAGCTGAAGGAGAAGGGTTTGGGTGGAGAAACGCATGCTGACCCGGCTATTGCGCGTCACCTTTGCTCCTTTCCTCCTGAACCATTGAATCACTGAGCATAATGCGCAAAACGTTCGCAACGAGCAGTATTCCCAACAATTCCCCGAAACCCCTGCCCGTGACGGAGGCCACCATATTGTCTGTAGTGCGCATCACACCGACGTGGCGCCATTCACAGTAGTAAGGAGCCGGCCGTGCTGGTTTTGCTTGGATTCGCAATGATTGCGGTATTCATGGTCCTGATCATGACCAAAAAATTGACGCCAGTACTGGCGCTGATCATCGTCCCCACCGTCTTCGGCCTCTTCGCCGGGGCGGGCCTCGGCATCGGCGACATGGTGATGGACTCCATGAAGTCCATGACGTCCACGGCCGCGCTCCTCATGTTCGCCATCATCTACTTCGGCCTGATGATCGACGTCGGACTGTTCGACCCCCTGGTGAAGTTCATCCTGCGCAAGCTGGGCAACGACCCCGCCAAAGTGGTCCTCGGCACCGCCATCCTGGCAGCAGCAGTCTCCTTGGACGGCGACGGATCCACCACCTTCATCCTGACCACGGCCGCCATGCTCCCCGTCTACCTGCGGCTCAAGATGAGCCCCGTGGTCCTCACCTGCGTGGCCGGCCTCGCCAACGGCACCATGAACATCCTGCCCTGGGGCGGCCCCACAGCTCGCGCCGCCACCGCCCTTCACCTTGACGTCAACGACGTCTTCGTTCCCATGGTCCCGTCACTCATCGTTGGCCTCATCGTGGTTCTGGTCTTCGCCTGGTTGCTCGGCCTGCAGGAACGCAACCGCCTCCGCACCACCGCTCCTGAGATCTGGGGCGACGTCGCCGATCCTTCGGAAGCGTTCGACGGCGGCACAGGCCGCGGCGGTTCCGTCGCCGCGGGTTCGGGTTCAGGTTCGGGCTTCGGCGCAGGCCGCTTCAGCTTTGGCCGCAACGGCTCATCGTCAACTTCAGGCAAGCCGGGCACCGGCGGAGGTTCCGGCGTCGCGGTTCTTGAAGACCCGGCCACGCTGGTGGACGATCACGACACCGCTATGGCAGACACCGCCCTGGACCCCAACCGCACTACGCTGCGTCCCAAGCTGTTCTGGTTCAACCTTGGCCTGACCGTCGCTGTCATGGTGGTCCTGGTGGCCAACATTGTCCCGCTGCCGTTCGTGTTCATGGTGGGCTCCGCGATCGCCTTGCTGGTCAACTTCCCCAAGGTCAAGGACCAGGGCGCCCAGCTGATCGCCCACGCACCGTCCATCGTCGCCGTCGTCAGCATGGTCATGGCCGCCGCAGTCCTTACCGGTGTCCTCAACGGCACGGGCATGGTCAAGGCAATGTCCGAGTGGCTCGTCCAGATCATTCCCGCCGAAATGGGCCCCTTCATGGCGGTCATCACCGGCCTGCTCAGCATCCCCATGACGTTCTTCATGAGCAATGACGCCTTCTACTTCGGGGTCCTGCCGGTTCTCTCCGAAACGGCCGCGCACTATGGCGTGGATGCAGTGGACATGGCCCGTGCCTCCATCACCGGGCAGCCTTTCCACCTGCAAAGCCCCCTGGTGCCGGCCATCCTCCTGCTGGTCTCCCTCGCCAAGGTCGATCTGGGTGACCACCACAAGAAGGTCCTCTGGCGCACGGCCGTGATCTCGGTGGTCATGCTGGCAGTGGGAGTCCTGACTGGAGCCATCGGCATCGGCTAGCCCCACCCCCCAACGAGACAGCAAAGCGCGACATGGTCCGCTGCGCTGTCTTTTTGGGTTTGCGCGGAGGATGGCGCCCGGGTGTAGCGTCAGGACGACCGGCACACCCAAGACAAGTAGACTGGTTCGGAAAACCATTTGAACTTTGCAGGGGAGATCCATGGCTGCGATCAACCGTGACGACGTCGCGCATCTTGCGCGTCTGGCTCACATTGAAATGAGTGCCGAAGAACTGGACAGGATGGCTGTTGAGCTTGCTGTCATCGTGGATTCGGTCAAGAGCGTGAGCGAAGCTGCGGGGGAGGACGTCCCGGCGACGTCGCACCCGATTCCGTTGACCAATGTGTTCCGGGAGGACGTTGTGGGTCACACGTTTACGGCTGAGCAGGCGCTTTCCGGCGCACCGGATGCTTACGAGAACCGTTTCAAGGTCCCGGCAATCCTGGATGAGGACTAATCATTATGACTGAGCTGAAGAACGAACTCATCCGCCATTCCGCTGCCGATCTCGCTGCCAAGTTGACTGCCCGCGAGGTTACCGCCGTCGAGGTCACGCAGGCGCACCTTGACCGTATTGCCGACGTCGACGGTCAGGTTAACGCGTTCCTGCACGTTAATGGCCAAGAGGCTTTGGCCGTCGCGGCCGAGGTCGATGCTGCCCGCGCCGCCGGCGGTTCCGCTGCTGATGAGCTGCATGCCCTCGCCGGTGTGCCGATCGCGGTGAAGGACCTCATTGTCACCATCGGGCAACCGACGACGGCTGGTTCGAAGATCCTTGAGGGCTGGCACAGCCCGTACGACGCCACCGTGGTGAAGAAGCTGCGCGCGGCCAAGATGCCGATCCTGGGTAAAACCAACCTGGATGAGTTCGCCATGGGTTCCTCCACGGAGCACTCGGCCTACGGCCCCACCCGCAACCCGTGGGATTTGGACCGTATTCCTGGTGGTTCGGGTGGTGGCTCCGCTGCCGCCGTCGCCGCTTTCGAAGCGCCGCTGGCCCTCGGCACGGACACCGGTGGCTCCATCCGCCAGCCCGGCGCCGTCACTGGAACCGTGGGCGTGAAGCCCACCTACGGTGCTGTGTCCCGTTACGGTGCCATTGCCATGGCGTCGTCACTGGACCAGATCGGCCCTGTCTCCCGTACGGTGTTGGACTCCGCACTGCTGCAGGAAGTCATCGGCGGCCACGATCCGTTCGACTCCACCTCGCTGACGGATCCTTTCAACGATCTTGTTGCAGCCGCCCGCGTCGGCAACGTGGCGGGCATGAAGATTGGCATCGTCAAGGAACTTCACGGCGAGGGCTACCAGGCTGGCGTCGAGAACCGTTTCAACGAGTCCCTTGAGCTGCTGAAGGATGCCGGCGCCGAAATCGTTGAAGTTTCCTGCCCCAACCTGAAGTACGCCTTGGGCGCTTACTACCTGATCATGCCGTCCGAGGTGTCCAGCAACCTGGCAAAGTTCGACGGCGTCCGCTTCGGCTTGCGCGTCCTGCCCAAGGACGGGCCCATGACCATCGAGCGAGTTATGGGTGCTACCCGTGCCGCGGGCTTCGGTGACGAAGTGAAGCGACGCATCATCCTGGGCACTTACGCGTTGAGCGCGGGCTACTACGACGCTTACTACGGCTCGGCACAGAAGGTCCGTACGCTGATCCAGCGTGACTTCGACGCCGCCTTCGCGAAGGCTGATGTTCTGATTTCCCCGACCGCGCCCACCACGGCGTTCAAGCTGGGGGAGAAGCTGGACGATCCGCTGGCGATGTACCTGAACGACGTCGCTACCATCCCGGCCAACCTCGCCGGCATCCCGGGCCTGTCTCTGCCGGGTGGCCTGGCCGACGAAGACGGCCTGCCTGTTGGTATCCAGCTGCTGGCTCCTGCTCGCAAGGATGCCCGCCTGTACCGCGTGGGTGCGGTACTCGAATCCATGCTTGAAGAGAAATGGGGCGGTCCGATGCTTTCGCAGGCGCCTGAGCTGAAAACTGCTGTGCTCGGTGCAGTATCCAACACCGCCGGAGGTTCCAACTAATGTCCGTCGACGCAACCCTGAGCTTCGAAGAGGCCATGGAGAAGTACGATCCCGTTCTGGGGTTCGAGGTCCACGTGGAGCTCAACACCAAGACCAAGATGTTCTCCTCCGCTCCCAACGTCTTCGGTGATGAACCGAACACCAACGTCAACGAGGTTGACCTGGGCATGCCCGGCGTCTTGCCCGTGGTGAACAAGACCGCAGTGGAGTCCTCCATCAAGATCGGCCTTGCCCTGAACTGCAAGATCGCCGAGACCTGCCGCTTCGCCCGGAAGAACTATTTCTACCCGGACACCCCCAAGAACTTCCAGACCTCCCAGTACGACGAGCCGATCGCCTACGACGGTTACCTCGACATTGAGCTGGAGGACGGCACGGTGTTCCGTGTGGAGATCGAGCGCGCCCACATGGAAGAAGACGCCGGCAAGTTGACCCACATGGGTGGCGCGGCGGGCCGTATCCAAGGTGCCGACTACTCGTTGGTGGATTACAACCGTTCCGGCGTTCCCCTGGTGGAAATCGTCACCAAGCCGATCGAGGGCGCCGGCAGCCGTGCACCCGAGCTGGCCAAGGCATACGTCGCAGCAGTCCGCGAGATCGTGAAGAACCTGGGCGTTTCCGACGCCAAGATGGAACGCGGCAACGTCCGTTGCGATGCCAACGTTTCCCTGCGACCACACGGACGTGAGCGCTTCGGTATCCGTTCGGAGACCAAGAACGTGAACTCCCTGCGCGCCGTGGAGCACGCTGTTCGTTACGAAATCCAGCGGCATGCCGCCGTTCTGGATTCCGGCGAGCCGGTTATCCAGGAGACGCGTCACTGGCACGAGGACACGCGTTCGACGACGTCGGGCCGGCCCAAGTCTGATGCTGACGACTACCGCTACTTCCCGGAGCCGGACCTGGTTCCCGTCGTCGCCTCCCGCGAGTGGGTGGAAGAACTCCGCGCCACCCTCCCCGAACCGCCGGCCGAGCGCCGCAAGCGCCTCAAGGAAGCCTGGGGCTACTCGGATCTGGAATTCCGCGACGTGGTGAACGCCGGCGTCATGGACTCCATCGAAGAGACCATCGCAGCCGGTGCCTCCGCTGACGTTGCCCGTAAGTGGTGGATGGGTGAGATTGTTGGCCGCGCTAAGGTTGCCGACGTCGATCCTTCCGAACTCGGTGTCACCCCGCAGGTCATCGTTGAGCTGAACAAGCTGGTTGAAGACGGCAAGATCAACAACAAGATGGCAACCCAGGTCCTGGACGGCGTACTCGCCGGCGAAGGCACTCCGGCTGAAATCGTTGAGAAGCGCGGCCTCGCGGTTGTATCCGACGACGGGCCCCTGCTGGAGGCCATCGACGCCGCGCTTGCCGCACAGCCGGATGTCGCAGAGAAGATCCGTGGCGGCAAGGTCCAGGCCATTGGCGCAATTGTTGGCGGCGTCATGAAGGCCACCCGTGGCCAGGCTGACGCGGGCCGTGTCCGTGAACTCATTCTGGAGAAGCTCGGCGTCGAGGGCTAAGTACCAGCTCCTTCCCGTCAAAGTAGGCCGTAGTTATTACTGCGGCCTACTTTGCTGTGGGCGCACCTGTTGTGGGTGCACAATGGATGCATGGCCTCTCTCAAACCAAGCTTTCGTAGGGGCCTTCTGGCCGGTGCGATTGCCCTCGCACTGACCGGTGGCGGTGCCGCGGCTGTGTGGGCGGGCACCCAACCCAGCCCTTCGCCGTCGAGCCCTTCTGCCTCGCCCAGCCCGTCCGGGTCCGGAGCGGCCAAGTCCACGGAGGGCCGTGGGCAGGCGATCCACGGCGAGCACGTGGTCAAGCAACAGGACGGGAGCTACCGTACTGTTCTCACGCAGACCGGAACCATCGAATCGGTGAGCGGCTCCGAGGTGACCGTCAAGAGCGAAGACGGCTTCACCCAGCGCTACGCAATCACTGCAGAAACCCGCATCGCAAAAGTCCCAGAAAATGTGTCGGAGCTCCGGAACGGCAAGGGCAGGCCGTCATTGCCGTCAGCGACGGCTGCTGATCTCGAGGCAGGGGACACAGTGAAGGTGAGTGGCACCAAGAACGGCGAAACGGTGACGGCTACGAAGGTGGTGTCCGGCGAGCTGCCAGCGGGCGTCAAGGGCCACGGGCATAAGCGCGGGCACGGCCCGAAGTAGCTGGGAGTACCGCTGTGTGCCGGTGTCGCTCCCGTTTCTGCCGTGCGCGCAGGTAATTTCGGGGGCGGGTGGCGGGAACGGGCGCAAGGGCACCTCTAGACCCAGCCCTCATCACATTTGTGGTCCAAACCGACCCGGGCCTTAAGCAATACGCGCACTCCATGGCACCTCTCTGTGCCGCCTTCGTGATGAAAAGTGATTTCTGGGATCAGTTTCGATCATGATCTTGCAAAAAGAGATGCTGGTCACTTATGGTTTGTTAAACGGTTAACGAGCGTGGCTTGAATCACATTGGTGGCTTGGGCTCAGCACTTGAGGAGACAGTATGAACTCGACGACGAAACAGGCTCCGGCATTGCCCGAAGCTCGCCGAGTCCCCGGGCCGCCTGGCAGCAACGCCCCCGGATCCGGTTCGAAGAAGCGGAAGAGAAGCCAGGTCCCACAGCAGAGTTTCCGTTCACGCCTGCGACGCGACAAGCAGATGCTGCTCATGATGCTGCCCGGTGTGGTCTTCCTGCTTCTCTTCTTCTACATCCCCATCCTGGGCAACGTCATCGCATTCCAGGACTACCAGCCGTATCTGGGCATCGGGGACAGCTTGTGGGTTGGCTGGCAGAATTTTGTGGACCTGTTCGGTAACCCGGATTTTGTTCACGCCTTCTGGAACACGCTGTACCTGGCCGCCTGGCAGTTGGTCTTCCTCTTCCCGGTACCACTGGTGCTGGCATTGATCGTGGATTCACTCATCAGCACGCGTGTCCGGCGGATCTTCCAGAGCATCGCCTACCTGCCACACTTCTTGTCCTGGGTTCTGGTGATCGCGTTCTTCCAACAAATGTTGGGTGGCGCAGGATTCGTCAACAACCTCCTCCGGGACTGGGGAATGGATCCGATTCCCTTCATGACCAATCCCGAGACCTTCCCGGTCATGGTGGTGGTCCAGATGATCTGGAAGGATGCCGGCTGGGCCATGATCATCTTCCTGGCCGCCCTTGCCAGCATCGATGCCTCTCTCTACGAAGCCGCCGCGGCAGACGGGGCCGGGCGCTGGCGCAGGATGTGGCACATCACCCTCCCCGGGCTGCGTCCTGTGATCGTCCTGCTTCTGATTCTGCGCATCGGCGACATCCTCTCAGTCGGCTTCGAGCAGTTCATCCTGCAACGCGACGCGGTGGGAGCCGGAGCTGCGGAAGTGCTGGATACCTTCACCTACTACACGGGCGTAGTGGGAGGAGGCTGGAGCTCTGGCGCGGCAGCAGGCCTTGCCAAGGGCGTAGTCAGCGCCTTGTTGATCTACGGCGCCAACAAACTTGCCCATCGCTTCGGCGAAGACGGCATCTTCGCAAAACAAGTGCGCTGAAAGCCACGCTGACCCGCGCGCCTGCCGCACAAGGAGAACCCCATGGCAACAACACTTTTCACCAAGAAACCCCGGGAACTGAGCTACAACCCCAAGCGCCCGGTGTGGAAGGAAAAGCCTTCCGCGCTGTACCAAACGGTCAAAGCCGTGGTCTTGATCGTCTTTAGCCTGTCCATCCTGACACCCATCCTGTTGGTGGTATCCACGTCCTTGGCTGACACGGAGCAGCTGATCGAAGCCGGCGGGTTCGTCCTCTGGCCCGAACGTCCCACCTTGGAGGCCTACGTAACCATCTTCAAGGGCCCCATGGTCCTGCAGTCACTAGGTGTTAGCGTGCTGGTCACCGCCGTAGGCACCATCCTGGCGTTGTTCGTCACCATCACCATGGCTTACGCCACCAGCCGCACGGTGCTGTTTGGCCGGCCAGTGGTCCTCGCAGTCCTGTTCACGCTCCTTTTTGCTCCGGGTCTCATCCCGTCGTTCCTCATGATCCGCCAGCTCGGTCTTCTGGACTCTTTGTGGTCCCTGATCCTCCCTGGCATCTTTGGAGCCTTCAACTTTGTGGTGATGCGCTCGTTCTTCATGAACATCCCCGGGGAGCTGATTGAAAGCGCCAGGATCGACGGCGCCAACGACTGGCAAATCCTGTGGCGCATCGTGATGCCGTTATCCAAAGCCGTGATCGCCGTCGTCGGGCTGTTCTACGCGGTGGGCTTCTGGAACTCGTTCTTCAACGCCCTCCTTTACATCAACGACCACAGCAAATGGCCCATTCAACTGCTGCTCCGCAACTTTGTTGTCCAGGGGAGCGGTGCGGCCGATCAGCTTGGAATCACCACCACGCCCCCGCCCCAGTCCATCCAGATGGCCGTTGTGGTGGTGGCGCTGGTCCCCATCCTGATGGTGTACCCCTTCCTCCAGAAGCACTTTGCCAAGGGCGTTATCACCGGCGCCGTCAAGGGATAGCCAAAGCCAGCCAACAGCCAAACACCCAAATCCGCAGAAATTAAGCAAGTAACCAGAAAGGGTTATGCCATGACGAGCACTACCTCTCAGGCTGGATTCAGCCGCCGCGGTTTCCTTGGCCTCGCAGGCCTGGCCGTGACCGCAGCCGGCTTGTCCGCCTGCGGCGGCGGCGGAGCCGCAAGTAACGGAGGCGCCGCTGCCTCCGCTTCGGTCAAATTGCCCACGTACAAGGAATTCACTGGCGTCACCCCGGACATCGCAGGCAATGCCAAGGGCCTCCAGGCCGGCTACTTCAAGCTGCCCACCGCTGTGCAGTCTGTGAAGACGCCGCCGCTCAAGGGCAAGGTGACGGGCCTGACCGAAACCTTCGACACCATGAGCCCGGGACTGAAGGACAACCCTTTCTGGCAGCGGCTCAACGCCAAGCTCGGCGGCGACCTTGAACTCCAAATCGCTGAGGACATCGGGGATGGCTACCCCGCCAAGTTCGCCACGGTCCTGGCAAGCAACGACCTTCCGGACATGATGTGGGTTCCGCCGAACCAGGGCATCCCCAATGTCGGGCCAATGTTGGAAGCCAAATTCCAGGACCTGACGCCGTACCTCTCCGGTGACGCCGTCCTGGAGTACCCCAACCTGGCCGCACTTAAGCCCGATTCCTGGAAGACCGCCGTCGTCAACGGAAAGATCTGGGGAGCCCCCATCCCCAGTACCCCGTTCGGGCAGGTGTATCTCGGAAACCACGATATGTGGGCGAAGGTGGGTGGCTTCGAAGCAGCCAGCGCCGACGAATTCCTGGACAAGGCCAAGGAGCTGACCCGGCCCGGTGATCAGCAGTATGCCTTGGAGCCGGCGTACATCAATGCCCTTCATATGGTGACAGAGTGGTTCGGTGCCCCCAACAGCTGGGCCGTCAACAAGGACCGCAGCCTCACCCACCTCTACGAAACCGACGAGTACATGGCCGGCGTAGAGTTCACGGCCAAGATGTTCGCAGCCGGCGTCTTCTACCCGGACTCCAAGGCCACGGATATCCGCTCGCGTGTGGCCAACGGTAGTGTTGCCGCCCAGGTGGTCTCCGGTCCCCACGACATCCGCAGCTACCGCGCGCTGAGCAAGGACACCCAGTTCGACATCCTGGTTCCGTTCAGCGCAGACGGCAAGGTCAAGCCCGTCTACGACATGGGCTATGGAACCGTGGGCTTCACGCCGTTCAAGAAGGCCGAAGAGGGCAAAATCCGGGAATTGCTCGCGCTTATCAATTACTTGTCGGCCCCGTTCGGCACTGTGGAATACATGCAGAAGAACTTCGGTGAACTCGGCCAGGACTACACCATCGATGCCTCCGGCAACCCGGCCCGTACCGAGACCGGAACCACCAACGCCCCTGGTTTGGTCTCGGCGTTGAACATCATGTCCAGCCCGGAGAACGTCATCTTCAACCCGGGCTTCGACGACGACACCCGCTACGTCAGCCAGCAGGAAGAGAAACTCCTGGAACTGGCCTGGCGCAACCCCACCAACGGTTCCTACTCGGACACCAACGCCAAGGTGGGCGCAAAAATCACCAAGCAGTTGCGCGACAAGGTGGTGGACATCATCACCGGCCGCGCCAAGATCGACGAACTCAAGGATGCGGTCAAACGCTGGAAGAGCGAGGGCGGCGACAAGATGCGCGATGAGTACCAGGCCGCGTTGGACCCCAACGTGCCGGTCTTCAGGAGCTAGCCTCAAACCAACAACCACGCAACGCAAACGTACAAGGCAAGCACCAGCAGGGGGAACCATGGCAAAAGCGAGTAACACCGGAGTCCGACCCACCATTCGCATGGTGGCCGAACTAGCGGGCGTTTCTACGGCCACGGTTTCCTATGTCCTGTCAGGTCGCCGTGGCGATGGGGGACCAGGGGTGTCGGATCCGACGGCGGAAAAGGTCAAGGCCGCTGCGGAGCGGCTTGGCTACCGCCCCAATCAGGCGGCCCGGGCCATCCGCACAGGCCGGACAAACACTGTGATCCTCTCGCTGACCATGCTGTCCGATCCTTGGTCCCTGTCCGTCATTGAGTCCGTGCAGAAGGTGGCAGGTCCGTTGGGCATCACGCCGATGATCCTGGGTGACGCGGACTGGGTGAAGGTGCTCGGTACACATAATGCCGACGCCGTGTTTGTGGACGCTGTCCGTGACGAGCAACGGGACGCCTTGCGGAAGCTCGCCGAGCACGGAACCACCCTGGTGGTTTTTGACGAGAACCTGGACGCGGAAGGCTTCGATGTCATCCGTTCCATTGCCGGGCCAGGGTGCCGCATGGCCGTGGAGCACCTGCTCCACGGCCACCGCCGGATTGCTTGCCTGACTCCCGCTACGGCGGCCGGAACGTCCGGCGGCGCCCGGTACCGGGCGTATTCCGAGGCGCTGGAGCATGCCGGCGTCACGGAACGCGAGGATTATGTGGGCTTGTTCGAGGGCACCAGCGCAGGGGCGTACGCCACGGCAACCCGGCTGCTCAGCATGCCGGACCGTCCCACAGCCATCTACGCCACCACGGATTATGCAGCAGTCAGCGCCATCAATGCGGCCCAGCGTCTCGGCCTCGCTGTTGGCACCGACGTGGACATCATCGGCGTGGGTAACACCGTGGAGGGCGAGCGCATGTCGCCTTCCCTGAGCACGGTGGGTCCCGTGGATTTCTTCGACAAACTTGCGCGGTTGCTCCTCCGGCGGGCAACCGGCCAGTCCAGCCCGGACAAGCCGACTGCACCCGCCGTCCTTGACTTCCCCTGGCATTTGTTCGTGCGCGAATCGGCGCCGCACCGCAGTGCCGCAACCAGGCTTTACTAAGAACAGCAGAAGGAAATTGCACACCATGGAAAAGGATTTGAAGGTCGGCATTGTGGGTTTCGGCCTGCGGTCAGGGCTGTGGAAGCACGCCCACAAGCCGGGCCAGGGCTCGGCGGTCACCGTTGTCTGTGACCTGAGTGAGCGCGGCCGGGCTGACGCCGCCGAACGCATCCCCACCGCCCGGATCACGGATGATCTCGAGGAACTGCTGGCCAGTGGCCTGGATGCAGTCCTGGTTCTGACCCCCGACAACCAGCACGCCGCCGTCGCAGTCCGTACTCTCCAGGCGGGTATTCCCACCTTCTGCGAGAAGCCGCTGGACATCACGGTTGAGGCTGCGGACTTGATCCTTACCACGGCCTACCAAACCGGCACGCGCCTCTATGTAGGCCACAATATGCGCCACATGCCGGTTGTGGTACAGATGCGCCAGCTCATTGAAGAGGGCAGGATCGGCGAGATCAAGGCTGTCTGGTGCCGACACTTCGTAGGACACGGCGGTGACTACTACTTCAAGGACTGGCACTCCCAGCGCGCCAACGTCACCTCGCTCCTGCTCCAAAAAGGTGCCCACGACATCGACGTGATCCACTGGTTGGCGGGCGGATATACCAAGCGCGTTGCCGCCGTCGGCGATCTTGCGGTTTATGGCGACGTCGCGAACCGGAGCAACAACGCCGGCAAGCGCATGGGGGATTGGTTCTCCATGGACAACTGGCCGCCCACCGAGCAGAAGGACCTGGCGGAGGTGATCGATGTGGAGGACATCTCCATGATGAACATGGTGTTGGATAACGGCGTGCTCGCCTCATACCAGCAGTGCCATTTCACGCCCGACTACTGGCGCAACTACACCGTCATCGGTACCAAGGGCCGGATCGAAAACCTGGGCGATGGGCCCGGAGAGACCATCAACGTGTGGACCAGCAGGTCCTCGGGCTACGCGGCGCCGGATGAGGTCATCACCATTGAGGACTGCGAAGGCGGCCACGGCGGCGCCGACCCGCGCCTGATCGAGGAGTTCCTCCGCTTCGCGTCGGAGGGCGGCCGGACCCGGACCAGCCCGATTGCCGCTCGCCAAGCCGTGGTGGCGGGCATTCTTGCCGCTGAATCACTGCGCGGCGACGGCTCCGCACGTGAGGTACCGGAGCTCCCGGTTGAACTGGTGGAGTACTTCGACGCCGGTCAGCCCGCCTTGGTTCGCGACTGACCCAACTGAGTCGCAGTTAAGCGCGTTTTGAGCCGTCAAAATGCGCTCTGCTGCGACTTACTTGGGTAAGCCGGCGCGGGATAGCTCAACAAGCTCGGTCATGACGGTTTGAAGTGACTCGCAAACCGTCATGACCGATTTCCGTTTGAGTGTCTCCGGACGGGCCAGGATGTCGATTTTCCGGACCGAGTTCACCCCGGACAACGGACGCAAAACCACGCCGGCGTCCAAAACACGGCGGGCGGTGAAGCGAGGCAGCAGCCCGATCGCGCCGCCGGCCGAGACCAGCGCCGCCACGGTGGAATAGTCGTTGATGCGGTGCAGTACCTCGGCTGGTCGCCCACTCACGGCGACGACGGCGGCCAGCACGTCTGCGGGGGAGTAGCCGTCGCGGCTGGTCACCCAGGGTTCATCCACGACGTCGGACGGTTTCAGTTCGCTTCGGGCCGCCAAGGGGTGATCCGCGGGGAGGGCGATATCCAGCGGCTCGTCGGCCAGGGGTATCACTGCGACCTTGTCCTCCGGCCAGGACGGGCTGTTGTCCATCCTGTGTGCCAACACCAGGTCATATCGGGCAGCCAACCCCGGGAAATCCTCCTGGGCCACGTCCTCATCGGAGAGTCGAAGCCGTGGCGACTTCCCGCCGTCGGACGCCGTCCCGGATGCCAAATGCGCCGCTAACGGGGCGAACAGCGCTTGACCCGCGCTGTGGAATGCACTCACGCTTACTGGCGCGTCAGGAGCATCGTGATAAGCGCCAATAGCGGCCCGCGCATCTGCCATGGCGTTCACGACGGCGGCACCCGCCTCCGCGAGGACGCGGCCCGCATCGGTGAGAACTAGCGCCCGGCCTTCTTTGCGCGTCAACGGCACGTCCACGGACTTCTGGAGCAGGGCGAGCTGTTGGGAAACGGCCGACGGCGTGACCATGAGTGTTTCAGCAACGGCCTTCACGCTGCCCAGGTCGCCGAGTTCCCGGAGCATCTGCAGCTGATGGATTTCCATTAGCAAATCCTAAATCGTTGATTGAGAAGAATCTAGTTGTGCTAAATCGTCGGCGGCGCTCTAATGGATGCAGCAGCAGCGAAGCGGCCCTGGCAGTGAGGAATCCCATGAAGGCTCTCTACAAATCCGGACCCCACGAAGGGTTCGAACTGGTCGAACGTCCCGAGCCTGAAGCGGGCTCCGGCGACGTCAAGATCCGTGTGATGACCACCGGCATCTGCGGCACGGACCTCCACATTCAAAGCTGGGACGCCTGGGCCCAGGGCATCATCGAAGCGCCCCTCATTGCCGGCCACGAGTTCTATGGCGAAGTAGTGGAAATCGGCGAGGACGTCCGCGACGTCAAAGTTGGGGACAGAGTCTCCGGCGAAGGTCACGTAGTGTGCGGAATCTGCCGCAACTGCCGTGCCGGTCGCCGTCAGATGTGCATCCACACGGTATCCGTTGGCGTGCAGCGCGATGGTGCGTTTGCCGAATACGTCGTCATCCCGGAGACCAACGCCTGGGTCCACCAGGACGAATCTGTCACCCCGGAACTTGGCGCCATCTTCGATCCCTTCGGCAACGCAGTCCATACTGCCCTCAGCTTCCCGCTGGTCGGCGAGGATGTGCTCATCACGGGCGCCGGACCTATCGGCCTGATGGCAATCGCTGTCGCCCGCCACGCAGGTGCACGAAAGATCGCCATCACGGACGTCTCAGCTCCGCGCCTGGAGCTCGCGCGCCAGATGGGCGTTGACCTCGCCGTGGACGTGTCCAAGATGCGGGTCCGTGAAGCACAGCAGGAACTGGGCATGCGCGAAGGTTTCGACATCGGTCTGGAAATGTCGGGACACCCCACCGCGCTGCCTGAGATGATCGACAACATGAACCACGGTGGCCGGATCGCCATGCTGGGCCTTCCCAGCCAGTCCATCGACATCGACTGGGGCAAGGTAGTCACGCACATGCTGACGCTCAAGGGCATCTACGGTCGCGAGATGTTCGAAACCTGGTACGCCATGAGCGCCATGCTGTCCTCCAACCCCGTGCTGCACCGCAGCATTTCCGCCGTCGTGACGGACAAGCTGTCCGCCAAGGACTGGGAAAAGGGCTTCGAAATTGCCCGCAACGGTACGGGCGGCAAAGTGGTCCTTGACTGGACTGAACTCTAAGAGATCCCCCGACTTTCAGACGTACTGAGGAGCACCATGTATTCAGCCATCAAAGACCAACTCCAGGGCGAACTCGACGAGATCCGGAGCGCCGGCCTCTTCAAGACCGAACGCCACATCGATTCCCCGCAGGCCAGCCACATCGCAGCCGGCCAGCTTGGCCAGCCGGCCAACAAGGTCCTGAACTTCTGCGCAAACAACTACCTGGGCCTGGCCGACCACCCGGAGATCATCGCCGCAGCCAAGTCCGCCATGGATGAGCGCGGTTTTGGTATGGCGTCCGTTCGGTTCATCTGCGGAACCCAGGACCTGCACCTGGAACTCGAAACCCGCGTCTCCAAGTTCCTGGGCACCGAGGACACTATCCTGTTCTCCAGCTGCTTCGATGCCAACGGCGGCGTGTTTGAGTCGCTCTTTGGCCCTGAAGACGCCATCATCTCCGACTCCCTGAACCACGCCTCCATCATCGACGGCATACGCCTCAGCAAGGCCAAGCGCTTCCGCTACGCCAACCAGGACATGGCAGATCTTGAAGCCAAGCTGGTTGAGGCTGAGGGGTCCCGCCGGAAAATCATCGTCACCGATGGTGTCTTTTCCATGGACGGCTACCTCGCACCGCTCGAAGCCATCTGCGACCTCGCGGAGAAGCACGACGCCTTGGTCATGGTGGACGACTCCCACGCCGTCGGCTTCATGGGCCCCACCGGCGCCGGCACTCCGGAGCACGCCGGTGTTTCTGAACGCGTGGACATCTACACCGGCACCTTCGGCAAGGCCCTCGGCGGCGCCTCGGGTGGTTACGTCTCCGGGCGCAGAGAGATCGTGGCGATGCTTCGCCAGAAGGCCCGCCCCTACCTGTTCTCCAACTCGCTTGCCCCGGCCATTGTTGCGGCCACCATCAAGGCGATCGAGCTCGTGCAGGAATCCGGCGAGCTGCGGACCCGTTTGTTCGAGAACGCAGCGCTGTTCCGGCGCCGCATGAGCGAGGAAGGCTTCGAGCTCCTCGACGGCGAGCACGCCATCATCCCCGTCATGTTCGGCGATGCCGTTGTAGCTGCCAGGGTCGCTGACGAGATGCTCAACAACGGCGTCTTCGTCACTGCCTTCAGCTTCCCGGTGGTTCCCAAGGGCGTGGCCCGGATCCGCGTGCAGCTCTCCGCGGCGCACAGCGCGGACGACGTCGAAGCCTGCGTTCAGGCGTTCGTCAAGAGTCGCGCCGCGGTCGCCTAGAACCCTCTCTCACGTCCCGCGGGTTCCAGCCGATCGCTCTCTCACGTCCCGAGGGTCTGGGCCGGACGCTCTCTCACTTCCTTGTGGCAAGTGAGAGAGCGTGGGGTTTTAGGGGCCGGGATGTGAGAGAGCGTGGGGTTTTAGGGGCCGGGATGTGAAAGAGCGTGGGGTTGGCGGGATTGCCGTGGGCCAAGATGTCCGCGCCCGGCTACGGTCTGACAGGATGGAGCTATGGCTTCGAATTATGACGTGGTAATCGTTGGCGGCGGCATCGGGGGACTGTCCTTGGCAGCAGCCCTGGCAGGCAAGTGCACTGTGGCCCTTGTAGAGGCGGAGCAAACCCTGGCCTTCCACACTTCCTCGCGCTCGGCCCGGCAGCTGATCCCCAGTTATGGTCCGGCAGTGGTTCAGGACCTGACCATCCGCACACTCGAAATGCTGGCAGAACGGGACGCGGAGGCAGCAGAACCAATTCTCACTCCGCGCGGCTTCATGCTGGTGGGCGACGAGGAAACCGTGCGTGCAGAGGCTAGCGGCAACATGCACACCATCACCCACGAAGAAGCCATGCAGCTGTGCCCGGCCCTCAACCCGGATTCGTTCACAGCCGCAGGGTTGGACAACGGTTCCTTCGGCTGCAACGCCCCGTTGTTGCTGGACGATCACCGCCGGACCGCAGAAGCTGCGGGCGTGGACATTATCACCGGGGCCAAAGTTCACTCGGCCCAGCGTCTGGGGAGCGGCTGGCAAGTGGGGGCGGGCACCGAAGGCTTTCAGTCCGGCGTCGTGGTTAATGCGGCAGGTGCGTGGGCCGATGAACTGGCTGTCATCAGCGGCGTGGAGAAGCTGGGCCTGCAACCCTATCGGCGGACCGCCGCGATCGTAAACGTCCAGAACCCGTTGACGCCGGAAACACCCATGGTTTGTGCAGCTGACGATTCGTTCTACTTCCGCGCCGAGGGCAACCAAGTGCTGATATCGCCGTCGGAAACCGTGCCCAGCGGCGCGGAGGACGCGAAACCCTACCCCGGTGACGTGGAGGCGTTGATCGGCAAGCTCAACGCTGTAACATCGCTGGGCATCCGTTCTGTGGACCGCGCATGGACGGGCCTCAGGACAGAAGCCGCGGACGGAATCCCTGTGGTGGGGTTCGACGCCGAAGCATCCGGCTTCTTCTGGCTCGCCGGACAAGGTGGCTACGGTTTCCAGACATCCTCCGCCATCGCGGAGCTGGCCGCAGCACTCATCCTCGGCGACGTCACGCCCGACAGTCCGGAATCCCGGACAGCGGAGCAGCTCGCGGCCGCACGTTGGTCCATTCGGCGCTGAACAATAGGGTCATGAGCGCAACCAATCCAACCACCACCCTCATCACCAACATCGGCGAATTGATGACCCAGGACCTGGAGCATCGGGTCCTCAAGGATGCGGCGATGGTGATCGAAGGAGAGCGCATCGCGTGGTTGGGGTCCAGTAAGGACGCCCCCGCGGCTGACGAAAAGATCGACGCCCAGGGCCGCGCCGTCCTGCCCGGTTGGGTGGATTCGCACTCGCACCTTGTCTTCGCCGGGGACCGCACGGCAGAGTTCGAAGCCCGCATGGCTGGTGAAAGCTACAGTGCCGGCGGCATCGCCGTCACCACGGGTGCCACGCGCAGCGTCAGCGACGACGAACTGACCCGCCTGGTGCGCGACCGCGTGGCTGAGGCTGTCTCGCAGGGAACCACGTATTTGGAGAGCAAGACCGGCTACGGCTTGGACGTGGAGAACGAGGCCCGCAGCGCCCGCATCGCTGCAGCTGAAGTGGACGAGGTCACCTACCTTGGTGCACACCTGGTCCCCAACGGCTCCGATCCGGAGGAGTACACCGATCTGGTATGCGGCCCCATGCTCGACGCCGTCCTGCCGCACGTCCGCTGGGCGGACGTCTTCTGCGAGCGCGGGGCCTTCACGGAGGATCAGTCGCGTCGGGTCCTGACGGCTGCGCGCGACGCTGGCCTGGGGCTGCGGGTCCACGGCAACCAGTTGGGCGAGGGGCCCGGTGTGGCCCTGGCTGTGGAGTTCGCGGCTGCGAGCGTGGACCATGTGAATTACTTGTCGGACCAAGACGTCCTGGCGCTCGCGGAATCGTGGGCTGGCTGGGATCCGGCAACGGGGAGCGGCACCAGAGGCACGGTTGCTACGTGCCTTCCCGCATGCGATCTGTCCACCCGCCAGCCCCTTGCACCGGGCCGTGCACTGATTGACGCCGGCGTGCAGATCGCTCTGGCTGCCAACTGCAACCCGGGGACCTCTTACACCAGTTCAATGGCGTTCTGCGTGACCACTGCGGTGCTCCAGATGCGTTTGAGTGTTCACGAGGCCGTCCGGGCGGCGACGTACGGCGGCGCCTTGGCGCTGGGCAGGGAGTCGGGGAACGACGTCGACGGCGAACGGGCGGTGGGTTCGCTGGTCATCGGACATCGCGCAGACCTGCATATGCTGAAGGCGCCGTCGGCCACGCACTTGGCCTACCGTCCCGGAATTCCCCTGACTCATTCCGTGTGGCGGGCCGGCGTGCGCGTCGTCTAAGAAGGCAGTAAAGAAGGGCGGCGTTCCGGTGGGAACGCCGCCCTTCTTTACTGAGGGAAAGATGGACTATGCGCAGCTGAACTTCGCGTCCGCCCAGTCGCCCCAGTCGTCGCCAGCGTCGTCGCCGTTCTTGTCGGCGATCAACTCGACGTTCTGGACACCTGTGATGTCCACGTTGAGGGGTAGTGCTGCGGAATCGGCGCTGAGGACGGGCGTGCGGAGGAGTTCGCGGCCATCGCCCTTGACGATGAACACCACTGATCCGTGCAGGCCTTTGTTCAGCTTGGCGTCGTCCACTCCCACCGAGGCGGTGAAGGCGTTGCATTTGGCTTCGGTGGCGATGCTGATTTTCGAGTCGGCGTGGACTCCAATGCCTTTGGCATATTCGACGCCGTCGAGCCGCAATGCTGGTCCGTCACCGGCGTTTTGCTCGCCATTGGCCCGGTCCCGTTCGGCGGGGCCCCAGCCGTTGGTGCTGCCGATCCATGGGAGGTCCGATGCGAAGACGCTGCCGGAGAGGACGGGGGCCGGAGGTTCCTGCGGGGTGGTCGAACAGGTGAACTTGGCATCGGCCCAGTCTGCGTGGTCGTTGCCGTTGGAGTCGCCGGCGTCGTTGGCTACCAGTTCAACGTATTGGGCGCCGGTGACGTCCACGGTCAGTGGCAGGGGAGCGCTGGTGGCTCCAAGTACGGGTGTGGTGACCTTGGTGGTGCCGTCGGCTACCACGGAGAACTTCACGCTGCCCCGCGTCGGTTGGGCGTCATCAATTCCCACTGTTGCTGTGAAGGCGGTGCAGTAGCCGCCGAGATAGTAGCGGACAGTACCGTTTGCGTGGGCTCCCAGGCCTTTGGCGTAGACGGTTCCGTTCAGGGTGAGTGGCGTTCCGTCGCCGGCCCCGGTTCCGCCGTTGGATTGGTCCTTTTCAACAGGTCCCCAGCCGTTGGTGGAGCTGACCCAAGGGTGGTCGCTGGCGAACACGGTGGCCTGGGGCGGCTTGGGGAGTGTCCGCACGGTGGTGGTGGTGCTGATGGTTCGGCCTCCCGCGGGCGAAGCAGTAGTGGTGTAGCTTGCCTTGGCCGTGATGGGGTAGTCGCCATCAGCAGAAGCGGGTGCGGTGATCTTCCATGTGGTGGTGAGCGTACCGCCGGCGGGGAGGGTGTCCGCGGAAGACGGTGTGGAAGGAGTTGCCGTCCAGCCTTCAGGCAGTTCCAAAGCAACGGCGAGGTCGCTGATGGCTGCCGGTTCGTCGGACACAAATGTGGTGACGAACTCCTGGGCCTTGCCTTGCTGGACTACGTCGCTCTGAAGTTCTGCCGAGAGTTGGGCACAGGCCGGGACGGCTTCCGAGGCGCCCAGGTCTTCCACCAGGAAGTTGTCCAACGTGAAATCAGAACCGTTCGAGCTGCCCGTGCGCTGCAGCCCCACAAAGTAGTCTCCACAGAAGCCCGTGTCCAGGATCTGCTCGAACCGCGCGGTGGACGTCTTCGCGTCGATGGGCTGGCTGGCGGTCACGGCCGGGCCTGCCTGCGAGTCATAACCGGAAACCCAGGCGTACTGCCCGGCTTTGGAGTTCTGGTAGTCGAAGGACACCCTGTATTTGTGGCCCGCTTGGAACGGCACGGATGCCTCGGTGGTGCGGTAGACCAGGCCCGGGCCGCCGTTGGGAGCGAGGTTTTCGTCATGGGCGATCAGCGACCACGTGCCGTCCAGTACTTCGTCGATCACGTTGGTGTCCCAGCCCTTTTGGGTGAAGGGTTCGTGGCGTTCGGTGATGTGGGTGCGTGGATCCGTGGAACCTCCGGCGTCGCCCTTGACGAACGGCCCCCAGCCTTGGTCCACGTTTTCGAAGTCTTCGCTGAGCACACCGGTGGTGGCCACCCGGGTGGTTTTCACCGCCCGGAAGTCATCGACGCGTACCGTGGCATCGCCGTCGGCCGTTTTCACTGAAACTGTGGCTTTGGTGTTGTTCCGCGGCACGTCCACCAACACCCGCACACGCTGGAATGCGGTCCCGTGCTTTTCGTCGCCGGCCACGTAGTTTTCCGCGTTGGACGAATCGATAGTGACGCTTTCGGTCTTGCCGTCGACGCTGACGGAGAGCGTGGTGGGACGGTTCTTGCCCGGCTGGATTTCAATCCAGGCGCTGACGGATTGGGTTCCTGCGTCCAGTTTTACTTCCTGGCTGATCGACGACGGCGATGCCCCCATCTCGGCGAAACGGCGGCCTTTGTCGTCGCGGACCTGGGTGACAGTGCCCGTGGGGGTCCATGGGGAGAGGTCTGCGCCGTTGAAGCCGGGATCGTTGAAAGCGGTGCCCTCGCCGAAGTCGGCGTTCTTGGGCAGGTCGGCCTTGTTGTTCTTCGGGGCAAGGACGTAGGCCTGCTTGGGGTCGGCCGTGACGGTAACCTGTCCGTTGACCACGGGGACGTCGGCCACTTTCACACGTCCGTTGTCGGTCAGCTTGAACAGTTCCAGCGAACTGGACTTGGCGAAGTCCTGAGTAAGGGTCCAGGTGCTGGCGCCACCGGCGGGGTTGTAGTGGTAGAGCTTGTCAGCCTTGCCGTTCTCCTTGGAGGACCACGGCAAGAGGTAGGTTCCACCCTGCAATACGGATGCGCCGCCCACGGTGATGTTGCGTTCCTCGGCGGTGTTTCCAGTGACGGCCACACCATCGGCGAGGTCGATCCGCTCTGCAGTCCACTTGGTGATGGGGTGGTGCTGGAGGAACTTCGCCGGCACGTTGGCGGTCCAGACGTTCTCGCTGAAGGCGTTGAAGTCGTTCTGTCCCGTCCAGCCTTCGAACTCCACGATGTGGCTTACGCCGAGCTTGGGATCGGGGTTCCAGACGTCTGACTGGGTGTTGTTGATGAAGCGCAGGATTTGGGAATTGATGCCCTTGTTGGTGGAGCCACCGTATTTTTCGTCGTTGGCCCAGTGGGACCAGGTGTTGTTCCGGGACAGGTGGTCGGCCCATTCGGAGCCCACACGGAACCCGTTCTTGACGAGTTCCTGCTGAAGCCGTTCGGCGAGCCAGCCGAACTCGTAGTAGACGTCCACGTACACGAAGTCCAGGTTCTTGTCTGTGGCCTCGCGAAGTTCCTTGATGCGCTGGGCGAGCTTGCCGGAGTTAATGTCCTGGCGCTGGTTCATGTAGTACGACTGGTCCAGCCAGTTCCAGCCCAGGCCCTTATCTGCCCGCAGGAGGTCTTCGCTGAAGGACTTCGCTTCAGGGTAGATCTCAGTGGCGTTGATGTGGACGCCGAAACTGGCGTTCCATTCCTTGCCTTCCTTGACCAACGTGTTCAAGTCCCCGAGGCCGCCTGCGCGGGTGTTGAAGTTGTTGCCGTAATCCGTGTTGGCAGAGTCGTGGCCTTCGCTGGTATAGCCCTTGAGCATGGCTACTTGTCCGAGCCCGTCGGTGGCCAGGGAGATGCGCTTCACGTCATCAAGGGTGCGCAGGAACGGGTGGGTTGCCTGCGAGGCGAAGTTGAACGGGATGTGGGTGATCACATTGTCCGGGGTCTGTTCACCCTTGTTGGGGCTGACCTGGATGGACCTCATGGCGATTGCGGCGTCCTGCCAGTCCACGCCGCCGTCGTTGTTGGCGTCAGAGGTGATGGCGACGCGGGTCCAGGGGAGTTCCTCTGTATTGGTGGAGCCCTCGGCCCGGTAGAGCCACTGGCCGCTGGCCACGCCCATGGACACTTCGCCTGCCCCGTCGCTGATGGCTTGGCGCCAAAAGCGGCCGCGGTCCTTCGAACCGGGCCCGGAGGACGTGTCATATAAAGCGTTGGATTCGACGGCGGCACCCAAGGAAGCAGTGTTGGCCAGCGCGTAGGCCGAACTCTTGGCAGCGGCATCCAAAGGAGTGGACGCCGTGATGGGCGTGAACTCGTCTCCCGTCACGCTCCGGTCCACGGAAAGGTTTGCCGTGGACACCTGGGATCCTTGCTGCGTGGAGCTTACGGTCACCAGGTTCATCCGGGGGAGTTGCAGGGTTCTGACTTGGTGTTCCGCGGAGTCCTTGATTTCCGTGATGTTGAAGGAGACCACGTTCTTCTTCACTGAAAGCCGGGCCTTGATCACGGTGTTGCCGAACTCGGGAACCGTAAGGACGTAGTCCCTTGCCTCTTTCTCGGAGGCGGAGGATGTCCCGGAGACTGTGTACTCCGTGCCATTGAGCGTGATGGTGGTGAGTCGGGTGGTGGTGCCGTCGAGGCGGGCTTTGCTTGCAGCGTCCGTGTAGCCGAGGACTTGAGGGAACGTGGTGGCGACGTCAACGTGGAGCTCGCCTGAGGTGATGGTGGCAGTGTCGGCAGCGCTGACGATATCTGCTGGTTGGGTGGTGGGGGCTGCAGCTGCGGGCGGAATGGCCAGCAGACCTAAAGAGGATGAGGCGACGACGCAGGCCAAACTCAATGAGGCGAGGCGTCCAGGGGATGACAAGCGGGGCATTATGCTCCTTCTTGATTTTTCCAAGCTATTTACAATCATGTTCTTTCGGACCTAACCAACACTGCTGCATGAGACAGGAATTGACAATAGTTAACAGCCAGTTAACTTAAGTGCACATCACAGAACACTTTTTCCCCGTTTTGATACCCCTCTGTCACGTGCTCGCCTATTGTGTGGTCCTTGCGCTCAGGTGATCCTTGTGAGATCGAAAATGATCGTTTAGTGTTTCTATAGATCAGAAAACGTCATTTGGCTGAGCGGGAGCGGGACACACGATGAGCGAGAACACACTGGGCGCCTTCATGGAAGAAGAGCTGGTATCCCAGCCCGAAGTTTGGCAGCGCGCCGTGGAGCAAGCCCGTGCGGAGCAATTGCTTCCCGCCGACGGCAAGCGCATCGCCGTGATCGGTTGTGGCACGTCCTGGTTCATGGCCCAGAGCTACGCCGCTGCACGCGAATCCGCTGGTAAAGGGGTCACGGATGCGTTCGCAGCGTCCGAGGCCTTCCTGAACAGCAACAGTGCCGACCGCCAGTACGACGCCGTTGTGGCCATCACGCGCTCAGGTACCACCACTGAGGTGCTGGAGATTCTGGCTGAGCTGAGGGGGATCGTCCCCACCGTTGCGATCATCGGCGACACCTCCTCACCGATCGTCGAGCTGGCGGACGTCGTGGTTGGCCTCCCATATGCCGATGAGCGTTCAGTGGTGCAAACCCGCTTCGCCACCACGGCGCTGGTTTATTTGCTGACCAGCCTGGACATTGACGTACAGCAGGCAATCGAGGATGCCCGTGACGCAGTGACGGCAGAGGTCTCCCGGGAACTGCTCGATGCTGAGCAATTCACCTTCCTCGGTACCGGTTGGACGGTTGGGCTGGCCCATGAAGCCGGACTGAAAATGCGCGAGGCAGTCCAAGGGTGGACCGAGTCCTACCCGGCCAAGGAATACCGTCACGGCCCTATCTCCATCGCCGCCCCCGGCCGCGTCACCTGGTTGTTCGGAAACCAGCCCGAGGGCTTGGACGCTGACATGGCCGTCACGGGCGCGCTCTACATCACAACGGCTAAGCACCCGTTGGCTGAACTGGCACGTGTCCATAAGGTAACTCTGGAGCGTGCACGCGTCCGTGGCCTGAATCCGGACCTGCCCCGCAACCTGACGCGCTCCGTTATTCTCGACGCCTCCGCCTAGGCATCCCATCATGGTTCTCGGAGCCGCAAATTCACCGGTCCTGTCCTTCGACGTTGGCGGGACGGACATCAAGGCCGGTTTGGTGGACGCCAGGGGTGCTGTCCTGGGCATGCGCCGCGTCCCCACGCCCCTTGATCCGGCCCGCCCCGGCGAAGCCGTGCTGGACAGGCTGGCCGAGCTTAAAGCCGAGTTGGCCTCGGAGTTTCCCGAAGCCCCCGCCGAGGCAGCAGGCATCATTGTCCCCGGGATTGTGGACTCCGTGGCCGGAGTGGGTATCTACTCCGCCAACCTCGGATGGCGGAACTTCCCGTTCAAAGCCGAAGCCGAAAAGCGGCTCGGCATCCCCGTCGCATTCGACCACGATGTCCGTTCCGCTGCAGCTGTTGAACACAGCTTCGGCGGGTCCAAAGAGTTCAACGATGTTGTGGTGATGGTGGTAGGTACCGGCATCGCCGCAGCCGTGTTCTCCGGCGGCAAGGCTGTCACCGCCGGCGGTTTCGCCGGCGAACTCGGCCATGCCCAGGTACCGGACCCCGACGCCGCCCCCGGCGCCACCGGTTCCACCATCCTGGAAGCAGTAGGCTCGGCCGGCGCCATTGCCAAGCGGTACCACCGGGCATCGGGAAACAGGGTGAACGGTGCACGCGGGGTCCTGCTTAGGGCGAGCGCAGGAGACACAGTCGCTGCACGCGTTTGGGACGATGCCGTTGATGCCCTTGCTTTCACCATTTGCCAATGCGTGAACATCATTGGAACTGAAGCCGTGGTGATTGGCGGCGGACTCGCCGAAGCCGGCGACGAACTGCTGGAGCCGCTCCGCAAGCGGGTTGACGGGATCCTGGACTTTCAGCGTCGGCCCCAGCTCATCCGTGCCCAGCTGGGACAGGACGCAGGCTTGCTTGGTGCGGCCATGAACGCCAGGGCAGTGTTAGGAGGTGCACAATGAAGCGAGCCAACGTGAACCGCATCATCACCGTCACTGCCAATCCGGCGATCGACATGACCTACACGGTTCACGGAATCACCGAGGGCTCAAGCCACCGCGTACCCACCCCTTTGAGCCGTGCCGGCGGCAAGGGGATCAACGTAGCCCGGGTCACCCACCAACTCGGCTACCCCGTCCTCGCCATTGCCCCTACGGGCGGCGCGGCAGGACAGACCCTGGCTGCCGAGCTGTGGACCAGCGGCGTGCCGCACACCCTGGTGGGTGTAGCCGCCGAGACCCGCCGCAGCATAGCGCTGGTGGACACCGTTGCCGGGGAAACGTCCATTTTCAATGAGGAGGGACAGGCGCTCCTGCCGGACGATTGGCGCTCACTTCGGATCGCCGTAGTTGAGGCGGTCAGCGGAAATAGAAACCTGCAGGCCTCTGTCCTGGTCGGTTCGGGAAGCCTGCCACCGGGCGCTCCCGCGGATTTCTACCCGGAACTGGTTCGCTTGGCCCACGACGCCGGTATCCCGGCCATCATAGACACCTCCGGTCCCGGGATCATCGCCGCAGCCAAAGCTGGCGCCGACATCCTCAAACCGAATCATCACGAGCTCGCTGAGGCGACGGGGGAGTCCAGCCTGGAAGCAGCGGCCCTCGCGCTCATCGATATGGGTGCCCGCACCGTCCTGGTCAGCGCCGGCGCGGACGGCATGCTCGCCTTCGACCACGCCGCCCCGGGCGGCTACTGGAGCGCACGGCTGCCGGAAGCGCTCAGCGGCAACCCCACAGGGGCGGGCGACGCCGGTGTGGCGGCTGCCGCCGTCGCACTCGCCGAAGGCGTTACCGAGCCCCGCGACATTCTTCGCCGTGCCACCGCATGGTCGGCCGCGGCCGTTCTCATGCCCGCCGCAGGCGAAATCTCACCGCGGTACCAGGAACTTCAAGAGCAATTGATCGTCACATGGAAGGAGACCCGGTGACCCTGGTCAATACACGGGAACTCATGGACAGGGCCGCGTCAGCTGGCGCGGGCCAGGGCGCCTTCAACATCATTCACATCGAAACCGCCGAAGGCCTGGTGGCAGGGGCTGAGGCGGCCGGCGTGCCGTTGATCCTGCAGATTTCCGAGAATTGCGCCAAGTACCACGGCGGACTTGAGCCCATCGCATCGGCAGCACTGGCCATCGCCCGCTCAGCCGCTGTCCCTGTTGCCCTCCACCTGGACCACGCAGAATCCGAAGACCTTGCGCTGGCCGCTGTGGACCTCGGTTTCGGTTCCGTCATGTACGACGGCGCGCATCTGCCCTACGGTTCGAATGTGGAAGTCACGCGAAGGGTTGCCGCCTACGCCCACAAACGCGGTGTTTACGTGGAGGCCGAGCTGGGAAAAGTGGGTGGTAAAGACGGAGCACACGCTCCCGGTGTCAGAACAGACCCCGACGAAGCCCGGGCGTTCGTCGAGGCAACAGGCGTGGACGCCCTGGCCGTGGCGGTTGGCTCATCCCACGCCATGACCGAACGCAGTGCCGCCCTGGATCTGCACCTCATCACCAGGCTGAAGACAGCGGTGGGAAAACCACTGGTCCTCCACGGCTCATCCGGTGTGTCAGATGACATGCTCATAGCCGCTATCCGCGCGGGTATGACTAAGATCAACGTATCCACACATTTGAACGGGTTCTTTACCCGCGCCGTCCGTGAGTATCTCGATGCCAATCCTGCAGTGGTGGATTCCCGGAAATACATCAAGGCCGGCCGTGAAGCCCTTGTGCTGGAGTCTGCACGTATGCTGACGCTGTTCGCCAAAGCGAATTAGCGCCGAACCCGCGAAAGGCTTGTCATGACCCGCACCGATCGGCTGACTGCCATACTCGACCTCCTGGCCGAGTCCGGCCACGTGGAAGTCGAGGACATCGTGACCCGCCTGGGCGTGTCACCTGCCACGGCCCGTAGGGATCTTGACAGCCTGGCCAAGCAGCGGCTGCTGAGCCGCACCCGCGGCGGTGCAACCACCGGGTCCGTCGCCTACGACCTTCCCGGCCGGTACAACCGGGACGACCACGCCGAGGCCAAGCAGGAGATTGCTTTGGCTGCTTCAGCGTTGATCCGTCCCGGTGCAGTCATTGGCCTCAGCGGCGGTACCACCAACACGGCATTGGCTCAGGTGCTCTCCACACGGGAAGACCTCAACGCGCCATCCCACACACCCACCCTTACCGTGGTCACCAATGCGATCAACATCGCCTCACAGTTGGCTGTCCGGCCGAACATCAAAATCATGGTCACCGGTGGGATCCTCAATCCGCGCTCCTATGAACTGGTGGGTCCGTACACGGACGTCATCATGCAAAAAGTTGCCCTGGATATTGCGTTCATTGGCGTCAACGGCGTGGACCCGGATCTCGGCCCCACCATTACGGACGAAGGCGAAGCCATGGTCAACACCGTGATGGCACGCAGGGCAACAGAATCCTACGTGGTGGCCGACTCCTCAAAAGTGGGCCGCCGTTCCTTCGCCGCCATGGCGGGCTACGATTTCAGGCACCTCATCACGGACTCCGGCATCAGCGCCGAAAACAAAGCGGCGTTTGAAGCCAAGGGAACGGAAGTCATCGTCGCGCCAGCCAGCTGATATTTGGCCGCAAGGAGAAGCTAGAAGCGCATCCTGGGTGCATGCAGGACCGAGTCGTCTATCTCCCTGGGCACCCACTGGCTGAACGGTATATCCAGGCTGTACTGGTCGTCGTCGTTCTTTATCAAGGTACGTAACTCGGCGTTGTCCGGGTTGTTGAGCGATTCGAAGTATTCCACGGTCCAGTGGAACCATCGCATGCAGAACAGGCGCATGGTCAGCCCGTGAGTCACCAGGAGCGTGTTGGGGGCGTACGTAGGCTTCTGCCAGTGCCGGTACAGCGTCTCCATGAAGGATGAAACCCGGTCGTACACATCCGAGCCGGATTCGCCCTCGCGGAACCGGTAGAAGAAGTGGCCGTAGAGGTTGCGCAGTTCCTTTTGGTCCTCGATCTCCCCGGCGATTTGAAAGTTTGCCCAGTCCTGCTCGCGAAGCCTGGGTTCCTCTATGACCCTCTCCACCAGGGAGCCGAGGTTCAGGGCTTCAAGGGTCTGATAGGCACGCAGGTAGGGGGAGACGTAGACGCAGACCTGCTCACCATCGAGCTTTCGGCGCAAATGTTCCCCGGCAATCCTCGCCTGCTCCACGCCTAAGTCCGTCAGTGGGATGCGGTAGTCCGGCACACGATTGTAGATGGAGGTGTCGGCATTAGCGGCAGACTGTCCATGCCGGATCATGAAGATTCTCTCGGGGGCGCCCATCCCACCAAGCATAGGGTGGCTGCCGTGCCAGGTCCGGCAAGGTGCGCTGTTCCCGGCAAAGTGGCAGGGAGTAAGGGCAAGATAGGAACATGTTCCTTGCTTCCCGCCGACGGCTGCGAGCCGAAGTACTTATTGTGCTGGGTTTGTCCCTGGGCCAGTCGGCCGTTTACTCCGTAGTGCAGCTGCTGGACAAAATGTCCCGGGCACCGTTGGCAGACGCCACATCAACGCTGAACCGATCCCAGAGCACGCGCGAGTACTTTGACCTCACGTACCAACTCCTGGACATCGTGTTCGCTCTGGTGCCGGTGGCCTTGGTGTTCTACTTCCTGTCCACCCACGCACCCGGACACAAGGACGGCGGCGGTGGCTCAGCCTTCGCACGGCTCGGCTTCAACTTTGCCCGCCCCGGCAAGGACCTTCTTCAGGGTCTTGGCCTGGCGGCTGTGATTGGGATCCCCTCGCTTGGCCTGTACGCCGCCGGCCGCGCCCTGGGCATCACCACGGCGATTGTGCCCAGCGGCCTGGACGCCTATTGGTGGACGGTGCCAGTGCTGATCCTCTCGGCCATGCGCCACGCGATCGTGGAAGAAGTGATCGTGGTGGGCTACCTCATGGACCGTTTTGGCAAGTTCGGCTGGAGCATGCCGGTAGCCATTGTGGTCAGTGCCCTCCTGCGGGGGAGCTACCACCTGTACCAGGGTTTTGGGCCCTTCATCGGCAACGTGGTCATGGGTTTGGTGTTCGCGTGGATCTATACCAAGACCAAGCGGGTCATGCCCTTGGTGATTGCCCACGCATTGCTGGACATCGTAGCGTTCGTAGGTTTCAGCCTGTTCGGCAAGGCTATAGGCCTCGGTTAGAGCGCACGTTAAAGGTATTCGGCCGCCATCGCTGGGTGACGTCATTGGCACCCGCTGATGGCGGCCGAAGTTTGGAAGGAACTGCTTTAGATGGTGACGGCTCCGGTAGCGGTTTCGAAAGTGACAGCCAGGATGCCGGGGGTGCCGTGCGGTGCCATCCACTGGACTGCGACATCCTCAAGCGGCTTTTCCACCGGTTCGCCCAACCACTCGGTGACGCGTTCAGCCGAGCCCGCAATGGTGAGGCTGGACATCTTGACGTCGCTCTCGTAAATCCTGGACGGGTGAAGTGAGGGGTCGCCCTCCCACTTGAGCAGGTACGGCACCTGGGGATCGGCGATCAAGCCGAGGATACCAATCTGCTGCCACACCAATTCGCGGCCGTCAGGGAACTTGCGGTTGCCCGGAACGGCGGAGCGGCCAAGGCGGTCCTCGAACGGGGCGAGGTCATCAACGGCGACGCACCAGCCCATCCAACCTCCACCGGCAGCCGACCGTGCACGGACGGCTTGGCCAAAGGGTGCTTTGTCGGAAGCAGGGTGGTCCAGGACCTCCACAACTTCCAGGTATTTGTTATCCGCGAGGGGAATGATCATGTTCCGGGTACCGAAGCGCGGGTGCACTCCGCCCCGGACAGCGTCCACTCCCAATGCCGCGGAAATTCGTTCGGTAGTGGCCAAAAGGCCATCTCGTTCACAGGCGTAAGAGACGTGATCCATGCGCATGGCTTCATCTTGGCACTTTGTGATCAGTGTCTCAGCTAAGTCAAGCCTAACTAAGGTGGGATGTATGTAACTTTCGCTATGGGCGTCATGCGAGGACGCTAAGAGACCGAAAGATTCCATCGGCGTCATAAAGCTGTTCTGACTTCCGGACAGTTCCTAGACTGGCCCCAGTTCAGCTGCACCACACTGCTTGCCAAACCCATGCGTCACGAACAGGAGAACTCCATGCCCCAAGGATGGTCTTTCGAAACCCGCCAAATCCACGCAGGCCAGGAGCCGGACTCAGCCACCGGAGCGCGCTCGCTTCCCATCTACCAGACCACGTCCTTCGTATTCCCCAGTGCCGAGAGTGCCGCCAACCGCTTCGCCCTGGCGGAGCTCGCACCCATCTACACCCGGATCGGCAACCCGACGCAGGATGCCGTGGAGCAGCGGATCGCGAGCCTGGAAGGTGGCCTGGGAGCACTCCTGCTTAGCTCAGGACAAGCCGCGGAGACGTTCGCCATCCTGAACATCGCTGAGGCCGGCGACCACATCGTGGCGAGCCCCAGCCTGTACGGCGGCACCTACAACTTGCTTGCACACACTCTGAAGAAATTCGGCATCTCCGTCACCTTCGTGGAGGACCCGGACAACCTGGAGCAGTGGCGTGACGCCGTCCAGCCGAACACCAAGCTGTTCTTCGGCGAGGTTGTCTCCAACCCGCGGCAGGACGTGCTGGACATCGAAGGCATCGCACGCGTCGCCCACGAGGCCGGCGTGCCCCTGATCGTGGACAACACCCTGTCAACGCCGTACCTCATTCGTCCCATCGAGTGGGGCGCCGACATTGTGGTCCACTCGGCAACCAAGTATCTGGGCGGTCACGGTTCCGCAATTGCCGGTGTGATTGTTGACTCCGGCAACTTCGACTTCGGCAAGGACCCGGAACGCTTCCCCGGCTTCAACACCCCGGACCCCAGCTACAACGGGCTGGTTTACGCCAGGGACCTCGGCAAGGACGGTGCGCTGGGTGCCAACCTCTCCTACATCCTCAAGGCCCGCGTCCAGTTGCTTCGTGATCTCGGCTCGGCCGTGTCTCCGTTCAACGCCTTCCTCATTGCCCAGGGGTTGGAGACCTTGAGCCTGCGCGTGGAGCGTCACGTAGCGAACGCCACCAAGGTGGCTGAGTGGCTTGAAAGCCACGACGACGTCGAATCGGTCGCCTACGCGGGCCTGCCATCCAGCCCGTGGTATGACCGTGGCCGGAAGTACGGACCCAAGGGGACGGGGGCAATCGTTGCCTTCAACATCAAGGGTGGCGTGGAAGCGGGCAAGCGTTTTGTGGATGGTCTGGAACTGCACTCGCACGTTGCCAACATCGGTGACGTCCGCTCGCTGGTCATCCACCCGGCGTCGACGACGCACAGTCAGCTGACCGCGGAGCAGCAGCTTGTTGCCGGCGTCAACCCGGGCCTGGTGCGCTTGTCCGTCGGTATCGAGCACGTAGATGACATCATCGCGGACCTCGAAGCCGGATTCCGGGCTGCCAAGGGCGCCTGACGCCCACGGCTCAACGCACCAGACCGACTGCCGCCCGCGCCGACGAAAATTCGCCGGGCGGCAGTGGCGGGTGCTCGTAGGCGAACGAAGTGACCTTTAACCGTCACACTGTTGTCACATTCTTCGCCAGAACCCCCCTGTGTTTCCTAGACTCTTCGTATTAGGTCATGAGTGCCAGCACACAGCCCCGGCTTGCTGGCCGGCAACCCTCCTCCGCGGTGGGGTGCCCCGGGTGAAGACCTGGCCTGTTCGCACGCAAGGCGACGGGCAAGCGCGAGGTTAAGGTGTCAAAGGAATGACCATTACTGCTACAGCCCTTCCAAAATCCGGAGAAGAAGACGGAACCGTCAAGTACGCCGGCATAGGCCCACTGGAACTTGAAGCCGGCGGATTCCTCCCCGACGTCGTACTCGCCTATGAGACCTGGGGGCAGCTGAACGCGGATGCCTCCAACGCGGTGCTCATCCAGCACGCACTCACCGGCAGTACGCACGTAGCCCGCGGAGCCACGGACGAGGAAGGATGGTGGGAGCAACTCGTTGGTCCGGGTGCCACCATCGACACCAACAAGTTCTTTGTCATCTCCATCAACATCGTGGGCGGCTGTTACGGCAGCACCGGTCCATCATCCGAAGCCCCGGATGGACGCCCGTGGGGCTCGCGATTCCCGCTGGTCACCCTGCGCGACAGCACAGAGGCAGAGTCGCGCCTCGCCGATACCCTGGGAATCGACGCCTGGCACGCCGTATTGGGCGGATCCATGGGCGGCGCACGCGCCCTTGAGTGGGCTGTGACATACCCCCATCGGGTCAAACGCTGCGCAGTCATCGCAGTAGGCGCCTACAGCACGGCCGAGCAGATTGCTTTTGCCCAAGCACAAACCCTGGCCATCAGGCAGGACCCGAATTTCAACAACGGCGACTACTACGGTGGCCCCGCGCCTGAGCACGGTTTGGCTTTGGCCCGGCGCATCGCCCACATCACCTACCGCTCGGCACTGGAGCTGGACGTCCGCTTTGGCCGGCAAGCCCAGCACCAGGAGACTCCGCTCGCCGCCGCAGCATTGGGCGAGCGGGGTCGGTATCAGGTGGAAAGCTACCTGGACCACCAAGGAACCAAACTGGTCCGCCGCTTTGACGCCAACAGCTACATCGCCATCACCGAGGCACTGATGTCCCACGACGTCACCAGGGGGCGCGGATCGTTGGAAGCGGCGCTTTCGGGTGCCACGGCGGATTTCTTCGTGGCGGCAGTGGACAGTGACAGGCTCTACTTCCCGGCCCAGTCCCGGGAACTGGCCGCTGCGCTCCCTGGCGAGGTGCCGGTCCACGTCATTGAAGCGCCGATTGGCCATGATGGCTTCCTCACCGAAATCGGCCAGCTCTCAGCCCAGCTCCGCGAAGCGTTTTTCGCCTAAACGCTGGTGTGCTGACCCTGCTTAAACGGCAAGGAACGTCCGATGCCAGGCAGTTCAGCCATTCATGATCTCGCCGCGCTGCCGCATGTAATCCTCCATGGCGATCTCGCCGTTGCTGAATTTTGTATCCAACTCGGCCAGCTTGCGAGCCCGGTATCCTTGCGGCTCGGACCCGCTCGTCGAGGCGAACGGGGTGGGGGAGGACGGGTTCGACGGCGGCACGGACTGCGGCGCGTCATCCACGGGGCGGATGACGGTGGGCTCGGACGGGTAGCCCGGGTAGCCCGGGTAGCCCGGCGAAGCGTACCTTTGCCCAGGGTAACTCTGTCCCGGGTAATCCTGCTGCTGGTAATTCTGCGGCGGATACCCCGGTCCCGGCAGGTTCTGCGGCGGGTACCCCGGGCCGCGGAAGGTGTCGTTCTGGATCCGGCGCGCCCGGGAGCGGTTGTACATGCGGATTCCGAGGGGAATCAGCCACGAGCAGACGATGATCCAGAAGATCAGATTGTTCACAGTGCAGGCCTCCTAGGTCTCACCCCAGCTTAGTCCTGTGCCCTTGGGCCGTTCCCGCCACGTCACACCAGCGTCACGTCCATGCCCAGGAACCGGCCATAGCGATCCACCTCGGTCTGCAGGGCGGCCTGCTCCTGCGCAGTGGCAGGTCGGTTCATTCGCACGTCCAGCTCGCAGACTCCGCCGGAGAATCCGTGACGCCACCATCCGGCCAACCGGCCATCCAGCAGGACCACGTGCATGGGTCCGTTGTCCTCTGGGAAGTATGGCGCCGTTCCGCCCAGGAAGTGCCGGGACTGCGAGTAGCCCATCACGTACTCGTCGTAGCACTGGATAAGGTCAATGCGCGGGAGCGCAGGGTCCGCAGTCGTCCAGGGATGGTCCCCGCTGGCGAGGGTGTCTACTTCCTCCGCAGCCAGATAATACTCAAGTCCATCGAGCAGAAGGGCGCCCAAGCTGCCGGGAGAGATGTCCTGGGCCACCTGGACTCCACGCTTCACGTCCTCCATGGTCAGCCTGGACCACACCGCACAGTCCTTCACGGTTGCGGGGCCCCGGCTGCTGAAGTATCGCAGCGCCAATTGCCCAAGTGCCTGTTCACGATCCTCCCCGGCCAACGGTGAGGTTAGGAACCCGGGAACGCGTTCCTCGAACAGGGCGTACGTCTGTTTCAGGGCACCGCCTGCGGATCGGACGGGGGACCCGCTGACCAGGACGCGGCTGATTTCGGCATGCATGAGGTGGTAGATGAAGCCCAGGCCCTTGCTGGGGAAACCCGCCCCTCCCAGGACCCGGGCCAGTTCCTCGCGTGTCTTGTGGGCCCCGTCCGCCACCGCAGCAGCCAGGATCTGGCCGCTCCTTGCAGCAGCGTCTTCATCGATTCCTGTTTGGCGATACATGCCTTTGTTGCCCTGGTGGAGGCGATCTGCGGACAATCCCATCAACCAGCCGAGGTCGTCCCGGTGCACAAAGTGCCAGGTGGGGCGCAGGATGTGTGTCCGCAGAATGGTTCCATCAGCTACGGCCTGCTCAACATCTGAGGCCGTGACCACCGGTGACGAGCCGGCGGAGCTTCTCTGTGCAAGGGTCCACCTCGCATAAGGGAACTCCTGCGACTGGACAGCCAGGAGGTTACGGACCACGTCCGCGGGGCCTCCGGCGTGGGGGGCCCGCAGTTGTTGCCGCCGGAGCCTTATCCGCCGGACGCTCTCCGCGGACAGGGAGCTACCACCCGGCATGGCGGACCTCGCGGCGAAGAAGCGTCACGTCAGCGGCGTGGCAGCAGGGTGCCGGTGGAACCGAAGACGGGACCCGGCGTCGGACGTTTTGGACTGATGCCATCGCCGGAGGACTGATGCCGAAGCCTCCGGATCACCCATGGGACAAAGTACTCGCGGGCCCAGACGAGGTCCGAAGACCTCGCCTCACGCCACGTGCGCGGCGGAAGGGACTTTGGCATCAGGGGCTCAAGAGTGTGGTGGACGTTCAGTGCGTCCAGCACCATCATGGCGATGGTGTGGTGGCCCAGCGGGGAGAAATGCAGGCGGTCGGCATCCCACATTTGGGGGTCTGCCAGCTGCCGCAAGGACCACATGTCAGCGATGATGGCGTCGTGGCGTGCAGCCACGGTCCGGAGGTTCTCGTTGTAAATGGCAACCTTGCCGCGGATACGCCCCAGAACCGATGCTGCCGTGTCCGGACCGTTGAAAAGGACCACGGTAGCGCCGCCGGAGCTCAGCTCAGCCACAGCGGCGTCGAGCTTTTCGGCCAATAGATCGGGATCCCCGCCTGGGCGGATGAGGTCGTTGCCGCCAGCTGAAATGGACACCAGGTCCGGCTGCAGCTCCAAGCACGGGCCCACTTGTTCATCGATGATCTGCTGCAACAGCCTGCCACGGATGGCAAGGTTGGCATAGGCGAAGTCGTCCTGGCCGCGGCCCAATTCCTCGGCCACTCGATCCGCCCAACCACGGTGACCGCCGGGGTTCCGGGGTTCGGGGTCGCCGATGCCCTCGGTGAAGGAGTCACCCAGGGCCACGTATCGGGTCCACGGGTGCTTTTGAACGGGTTCGTGGGGCTCCGGGACGGGCTCGCCCGGCTTCAGTAATGGATTGTTCTCACTCACGCTCATATCCTGCACCGTGACCTCGACCCTACGCCACCGTAGGTTGTTACTTGTGGGTAACTGCAAGAATGGACCCATGACTGAAGCACCCGCCTTTCCAGCCCCCGTTGTCCTGTGGTCCCACGACGAAGCCGAGCGCGCAGGCAAGCCCCTGTTGGTCCTGCTGCACGGCTACGGCTCCAACGAGGAGGACCTCTTCAGCTTGGCCGGGTTGCTTCCCCAAGGCTTCGTGGTGGCTGCCCTTCGCGCGCCGATGCCCATGGGGCCGGGCTTTACGTGGTTCCCCCTGACAGCATCCATCGACTACTCGCTGGACGCCGTGAAGCACGCAGCCGAGTATGCGCTCGAATGGCTGGACACGGTCAAAGCGAACCACTCGTCGGTGACATTGCTGGGCTTCTCCATGGGCATGGCCATGGCCACCACCATGCTCCGCTACCGTCCCGCGGACTTCGCCGCCGTCGTCGGGCTTTCAGGCTTTGTGATCGACGCCGGCGCTGACGCCGCCTTCCGGGACAGTGAACTGGACGGATCGTTGCCCATGTTCTGGGGCCGTGACCAGCAGGATCCCGTCATCACCCAAGACAAGATCGAATACACCATGGGTTGGGTACGCAAGCACGTTGACCTCACTAAAGTGCTCTACACGGGGATGTGGCACGGCATCAACCAGCAGGAGATCGGACACGTGGGCGAGTTCCTCACCCATAAGGTCCTCACTGATTGAGTTTTTGTACAGATAACGCCCCTAAGAGCCGTTCTGGAGGGCGTTATCTGTACAAAATCTCAGTGCGTCAGGCTGCGGTGATCCGGACCGTCTGGCCGTTGACGGTGACGGTATCTCCAACGTGGAGTTGGCGGCCACGGCGGTCATCGATTTCGTTGTTGACCTTAACCAAGCCGTTCTTGATGAGCTCCGTAGCTTCAACGCCGTCCTCCACTAGGTTGGCGAGCTTCAACAGCTGGCCCAGGCGGATCATGTCGTCGCGAATGGGGATTTCTTCAATTTCGGGGTTGCTCATAGAGCAATGATGCCTGAAGTAGTGTGGTGACGGTGCCGCAGCCTTCTCCCCGTCCCACCCTCCCGCTGGTCATTGGCCTCCCTATTGCCGTAGCGACAGGCCTGGTCATCCCGCTTCAAGCGCGGATCAACGGGGCCCTCGGCGCGAAACTGGACGACGGCATCGCCGCATCTGTGGTGAGCTTCACCACAGGGCTCCTGCTCATCAGCGCCATCTCGCTTGCCACGCCCAGGGGCAGGGCCGGCCTGCAGCGGATCATTCCTGCTGTCCGGAACCGCAGTTTTCCCCGCTTCTATGTCATGGCCGGTGCCATTGGCGCACTGTTCGTCTTTGCCCAGTCGTTCACGGTTGCCCTGTTGGGCGTTGCGTTGTTCACGGTCGCGGCCGTTACGGGACAAACGCTCAGTGGCTTGCTTGTGGACCGCATGGGAATCGGCCCGGGAGGGAAACGCGCCATCACCGGAGTTCGGGTCCTTGGCAGTGTCCTGACCGTGGCCGCCGTCGCCTGGGCTGTTTCGCCACGGTTCGGCGGCGACGCCGACGTCGCCTCGCTCGTTTTGCCCGTCCTCCTGCCGTTGGCTGCCGGTTTCTTCATGAGCTTCCAGCAGGCTATGAACGGCACCGCCACAGTGCATTATGGGACGCCCATTGCCGCCACCCTGGTGAACTTCATTGCCGGGTCAGCCATCTTGTGGATCGCGTGGATCATCAAGCTGTCCGTGGCCGGGCCGGGTAATCCGCTGCCCGGTGAGTGGTGGTACTACCTTGGTGGCCCCATGGGCTGCCTCTTCATTGGACTGGCGGCCCTGCTGGTCCGCAGCCTGGGCGTCCTGATCACGGGTTTGGGCATGATCGCCGGGCAACTGGTGGGATCGTTGGTGCTCGACGTCGTGATCCCCAGTCCCGGAGCGGTGGTCGCCTTGCCCACGGTGCTAGGTACGGTACTGACGCTCATTGCGATCATCGTAGCCACGTTGCCCTGGCCCAAGGGAGCATTCGCACGAAGATCAACGGCCAAAGGCCGGTAGGGTTAGAGGAACAACTTTCCCCCAGCACCCCGCCGGACAACCTCGTCCGGATTCCGGGGCAAACCACCGCGGACCGCACCCAGCGGCCCTGTAGAACAAATGGAGTTACCCATGGCAGCTAAATCCGTCCTTGACCAGGTCATTTCACTCTCCAAGCGGAGGGGCTTTGTCTTCCAGGCCGGTGAAATCTATGGTGGCTCCCGTTCTGCGTGGGACTACGGTCCCCTCGGTGCGGAGCTGAAGGAGAACATCAAGCGCCAGTGGTGGCAGAGCATGGTTCGCGGCCGCGAAGATGTTGTAGGTCTGGACTCCTCGGTCATCCTTCCCCGCCAGGTATGGGAAGCATCCGGCCACGTGGAGGTTTTCTCCGACCCCCTGGTTGAGTGCCTTTCCTGCCACAAGCGCTACCGCGCCGACCACCTCGAGGAAGAGTACGAGGAAAAGAAGGGTCGCCCGGCGGAAAATGGCCTGGCTGACATCGTCTGCGCAAACTGCGGCACCCGCGGCCAGTGGACCGAACCCCAGGAATTCTCCGGTCTGCTCAAGACTTTCCTCGGCCCGGTGGCCAGCGAGGAAGGCATGCACTACTTGCGTCCGGAAACGGCCCAGGGCATTTTTGTGAACTTCAACAACGTCCTGACCACGTCCCGGAAGAAGCCACCGTTCGGCATTGGCCAGATCGGCAAGTCCTTCCGTAACGAGATCACGCCGGGCAACTTCATTTTCCGTACCCGCGAATTCGAGCAGATGGAAATGGAATTCTTCGTCGAGCCCGGCACGGACGAAGAGTGGCACCAGTACTGGATGAAGGAACGCATGTCCTGGTACACAGGCCTGGGTATCCGTGAAGAGAACCTCCGATTCTTTGAGCACCCGCTGGAGAAGCTCAGCCACTACTCCAAGGGCACCACCGACATCGAATACCGCTTTGGTTTCCAGGGCTCCGAGTGGGGCGAGCTCGAGGGCATCGCCAACCGCACGGACTTTGACCTCTCCACCCATGCCAAGGCCTCCGGCACGGACCTGAGCTACTTCAACCAGGCCACCAACGAGCGTTACACCCCGTACGTGATCGAGCCCGCTGCCGGCCTGACCCGCTCCTTCATGGCCTTCCTGATCGACGCTTACACCGAGGACGAGGCACCCAACGCCAAGGGCGGCGTCGATGTCCGCACCGTGCTGAAACTGGATCCGCGCCTGGCTCCGGTCAAGGCCGCCGTCCTCCCGCTGAGCCGTAACGAGGACCTGTCCCCGAAGGCAAAGGCACTGGGCGCCCAGCTGCGCAAGAACTGGAACATCGACTTCGACGACGCCGGCGCCATCGGCCGCCGCTACCGTCGCCAGGACGAAATCGGTACCCCGTTCTGTATCACCGTGGACTTCGACACCCTGGAAGACCAGGCCGTCACCATTCGTGAGCGCGACACCATGAACCAGGAACGTGTGTCCCTGGACAAGGTTGAGGGCTACCTTGCAGCACGCCTGATCGGCGCCTAGCCGTGGCTTTGGATTACCGCGAATGGAAGGAAGGCGATGACCTCGCCCTCCTGGAAATCTGGGGCGGCCCGGAAACACTCCCCGCAGAGCAGTTCCGTGCAGCCCTGGCACCTTCCAGCAACCAGCCCTGGCGCCGCTGCATCGTGGCCGAGGACGTGGTGGATGGCGTACGGATTCCCGTCGCTGCAGGTGTTGTCCATGAGGCTTCGCTGCACCCGGAACGACTCTGGGCGTACGTTGAGGTTGCCAAAGACCACCGCCGTGAAGGCGTGGGTGCCACCCTGCTGACCATGCTGCGCCGGGAAGCCGGGAACTCGCCGTCGGGCGTTTCCAAATTGCGCAGCAAGGTGGAGCCGGACACTGCCGGTGCTGCATTTGCTGCGGCAGCGGGACTTTCCCCCATTCAGCGCTCGCAACTGGTGGTGGTGAAGCCGGAGCCGTTGTCATTGCCGCGCTTTGGCGACGGGTCCGAGGAAGCCGCCTCAGAGCGCGTGGAAGACCTGGCTACAGGTTCGGTGGAACTGAGCGACGTGGTGGGCAAGTACTACTCCCACGTCCACCACTGGGACAGCCCCGGAGAGCTGAGCATTGCCACAGTGCAGCGTTTGTTCCTGCATGACCTGACCGGCGCGCACGGGGCAATCGTCCTGCGCGCACCCAAAGCGAGTGCGTTCGGCCAAGGCGTTCCCGCCAGCCGCAAGGGCAAGATCCAGGCGTTCGCCATCAGCTACGCCCAAGGCGATTCCGACGAGCCGTCTGATGTCTTCCTGGGCCACGACCCCCTGCTGCCGGCCGAGGAAGCAGCTGCCGCGGTCCGGGACCTGCTGGCACTCATCGCCTACCAGCACCCGGTCCTGCTGGAAGTTGACGAATCCATGACGGCGCTCCGCACGGTTCTTGATCCGCTGCTGGAATCCGGAAAAGCCCATGTGCGGGGCGCAGACACCCTGATCGTCAGCGACTGACCGCATCTTCCGCACGCCCGGATCCCACGTTGCCCGCATCCCGCGGGCCGCGTGGGATCCTGCGTTTAAATGCAGCTGTGCCCGCGTAGGGTTAAGGCATGAGGTTTTGCTGCTGATGGGCCACGGTCACTCCCACGGTCATTCTGAAAATTCCGAGCCAACCCCGCAGGCCATTGCGTCGCGGAAGCGGGCCAACTGGATTCTCGCGGCCATTCTTGTTCCGGTGGGCGTCCTGACGCTCGTGGCCATGATGGTCCTGTGGCCTTCCGGCAGCCGCGAGGGCATCACGTTTTCAAGCCCATACCAACCCGCCCCCGGAGTCACGTTCGACACTGGCAAGATTCAGAGCGTGGTGGTGGAAAGCTGCACGCAGACGGGTCAAAGCAACACGGGCCAAAGCAACACCGGCCAAACTGACACGGGCCAGAACAGCCAGTCCGGCGGATCCCAGTGCACGTTCGCCTTCACGGAGCCGGATAAGGGCGGGGACGTGGTGAAGGTTGTCATCAACCCTGACGTGGCCATGTCCCACGGCGTGGATGTGGGGGACTCCATCCGGTACCTCAACCTGTCCGCCGTCCAGGGGGCAAGTGCGGGAAGTGGCGCCCCGGCTTATGTATTTGTGGACTTTGTCCGCAGTATTCCCATCGCCCTCCTGGCTGTCCTGTACGCAGCGGTGGTCATCGCGGTGGCCCGTTGGCGCGGCTTCCGGGCGCTTCTTGGCCTGGTGGGTGCCTATTTTGTCCTGGTGAGCTTCATTCTGCCGGGTTTGGTGGAAGGAAAACCGCCGCTTCTGCTGGCTCTGGTGGGCTCTACGGTGATCATGATCGGGGTCCTGTACTTTGCGCACGGGTTCTCGGCGCGAACGTCTACGGCTCTGCTGGGCACGATCTTTGGGCTCAGCATCACTGCGCTGTTGGCGGCGTGGGCTACGGACGCGGCTAATTTGGCCGGAGTGGGGAACCACGACGCTTCAACGCTGGTGAACATGTCCCCGCAGATCTCGATCTCCGGGATCATCCTCTGCGGCCTCATCATTTCCGGCCTGGGCGTTCTCAACGATGTGACCATCACGCAGTCCTCCGCAGTGTGGGAACTTTACGAACTGGCGCCCAACACCAGTGCCCGCAAGCTGTTCTCCTCGGCTATGCGGATCGGGCGGGACCACATCGCTTCCACCGTCTACACCATCGCCTTTGCCTACGCCGGCGCCGCACTTCCCATCCTCATCATTGTGATGCTTTATGACCGCCCGCTCGCGGAAGCACTGACCAGTGCCGAGCTGTCCGAGGAAGTCATCCGCACCTTGGTGGGCTCCATCGGCCTGGTTCTTGCCATCCCCGTCACCACCCTGATCGCTGTCCTGGTGGTGAAGGCCACCGGCATAAAGCGCCTTGCCGCAGCAGGCGGGGCCTCGGTGAGTCCCGATGAGCTTAGGGACACCGGTTCGCTGGCAGCAGCCGCCGTCGTCGCGGGTTCAGGGTCGGAGGACACGCACGACGCCGACACGCGCCTTGACGCTCACGGCAAGCCGGCACGCCCGGGTAGCCGCCGTGCACAACGGGAAGCGGAGCGCCGCGGCGGAAGCACCGACAACACCACCTGACGCCGGGTCTGGATCTTGCCCCCAGGGCCCGCCTGAGTACGGTGTGCTGGACGATCAAGCAGGGGATTCGGCGGGCCGTCCGCCGATTTGCCCGGATTTGCAACAATGGTTAGGTGACTGTTGTAGCAACGCCCCCCGCACCAAAGCTTGAGCTCCCGCCATTGAAGCTTGGCAGGATCACCGTGGACACCCCCGTGATCCTTGCCCCGATGGCCGGCATCACCAACTCGGCCTTCCGCAGGCTCTGCCGTGAATACGGCGGCGGTATGTACGTGGCCGAGATGGTGACGTCCCGTGCCCTTGTGGAGCGGACGCCGGAATCGTTGCGCATCATCTCCCATGATGAGGACGAGAAAGTCCGTTCCGTGCAGCTCTACGGCGTGGATCCTGTGACGGTGGGCGCCGCGGTGCGGATGCTGGTGGAAGAGGACCGGGCCGATCACATCGACCTCAACTTCGGCTGCCCCGTGCCCAAGGTCACCCGGCGCGGTGGCGGTTCAGCGCTTCCCTGGAAGATCGATCTGTTCACCTCAATCGTCAATACAGCAGTCAAGGAAGCCGCCAAGGGCGATATCCCGCTCACCATCAAAATGCGCAAAGGCATCGATGAGGATCACCTGACGTACCTCGACGCCGGCCGGATCGCCCGCGACGCCGGAGTAGCCGCCGTCGCACTTCACGGCAGGACTGCCGCGCAGTTCTATTCCGGCCATGCCGACTGGTCCGCCATTGCCCGCCTCCGCGAAGCTCTGCCGGACATCCCGGTGCTGGGCAACGGCGACATTTGGTCTGCCGAGGATGCAGTTCGCATGGTCCGGGAAACCGGTGTGGACGGTGTCGTGGTGGGCCGCGGTTGCCAGGGCCGCCCCTGGCTGTTCGGCGACCTCCAGGCAGCGTTCGAGGGCAGCGACCAGCGGCACCGCCCCGGGCTCCGGGAAGTGGCGGAGGGCGTCTACCGCCATGCTGAGCTGATGGTGGAGACCTTCGGCAACGATGAATACAAGGCACTCCGTGAGATCCGCAAGCACATGGCCTGGTACTTCAAGGGCTATGTTGTGGGTGGCGAACTCCGCGCCAAACTGGCCACCGTTCCCACCCTCGAGGTGCTGCGCGAATACCTTGATGAACTGGATATGGACTCGCCCTACCCGGGAGTCGATTCCGAGGGTCCCCGCGGCCGGGCTGGTTCGCCCAAGAAGCCTGCGTTGCCCAAGGACTGGCTGGTGAGCCGTCAGCTGAACGCTGAACAGAGCGCGGATATCTCGGCCGCAGAGCTGGACGTTTCGGGCGGCTAGCCTCACACGTGTAAGACTGACTCAAGAAGCTCCACACCCCGGCGCTTGAAGGAGGCAGATACCCATGGGAACCGAAGCGATTCTTGGCCACGACGGGACGGCCCACGATTTTGTGCTGGCCATCCCCGGATACGCCGAGGCAGATTCCGCGCGGTGGGTCGAAGAGCCCCGCAAGAGCAACTATCGCTCCGACTTTGAACGGGACCGCGCCAGGGTCCTGCACTCCTCGGCGTTGCGCAGGCTCGGCGCAAAAACGCAGGTAGTTGCCCCGGACACGGATGACTTTGTCCGAACCAGGTTGACCCACAGCCTGGAGGTGGCGCAGGTAGGCCGCGAACTGGGCCGGTCCCTCGGCTGTGATCCTGATGTTGTTGACACTGCATGCCTGAGCCACGATCTCGGACATCCGCCCTTCGGCCACAACGGTGAGTCCGCGCTCAATGAAGTTGCGCACACCATTGGCGGCTTCGAAGGCAACGCCCAAACCCTGCGGCTCCTGACCCGCCTGGAACCCAAGGTACTGGCAGAGGACGGCAGGCCTGCAGGACTCAACCTGACCCGTGCCAGCCTCGACGCCGCTTCCAAGTACCCGTGGTCCGCCGTCGATGCTCCTGTCATTCATGGGCACCGCACCAGCAAATTCGGCGCCTACGAGGACGATCTTCCCGTCTTTGAATGGCTGCGTGAAGGCGCTCCGGGTAACCGTTCCTGCATCGAGGCCCAGGTGATGGACCTTGCAGACGATATTTCCTACTCGGTTCACGATGTTGAGGATGCGATCGTCGCCGGTCATTTCCAGCTCAAATGGATGGAGAACCCGGACCACCGGGCGCGCGTGGTGGGCTACACCAAGCAGTGGTATTTGCCGCATAACGATCCCGCCGAGATTGATGCTGCCCTTGCCCGCCTGGAAGCCACCAAAGTTTGGGTCCGCGAAGCTGACGGCAGCCGGAAATCCATGGCTGCGCTGAAGGATATGACCAGCCAGTTGATCGGCCGGTTCTGCCAGAGCGCCATGGAGACAACCCGTGCGCACTTCGGCCCGGCCAACCTGACCCGCTACGACGCCGAGCTCATGGTCCCTGAGGAAACTGTCACTGAGATTGCGGTCCTCAAGGGCCTGGCCACCACGTTCGTGATCTCCACCGATCACCGCCAGCCAGTGTACGAGCGTCAACGCGAAGTGTTGCACGCACTGGTCGGCGTTTTGAACGCCACTGGTGACCGTCACCTGGAGCCGATGTTTGCCGCTGACTGGCGCGACGCCGTCGACGACGGTGCGCGGCTGCGCGTGGTGATCGACCAAGTCGCCTCGCTGACGGACGTCTCCGCGTTGGCCATGTATGAGCGGCTTGTGGGGAGCCTTCCCTCGCTCTGGTAGCCCGCGGAACCCTGACGTTAACGGCGGGGACGCCCCGGGCAAGCGACTAGGATGGTGACGTGGCTGGCCTGATCAAACGTGAAGATATAGACGAAGTACGCCAGCGCACGGATATCAAGGAAGTCGTTGACGGTTACGTCACCCTCAAGGGCGCCGGGCTAGGCAGTTTCAAAGGCCTGTGCCCGTTCCATGACGAACGCTCACCCTCGTTCACTGTCCGCCCGCAAGTGGGCCGATACCACTGCTTCGGATGTGGGGAAGACGGCGATGCCATCTCCTTTGTCCAGAAAATGGACCATAGCTCGTTCCACGAGGCCGTAGAGAAACTGGCTGCCAGAATCGGCTATGAGCTGCGCTATGAGGATGGCGGCACCGGTCCCAGCCGTGAAGAGGTGGGCAAGCGCCAACGCCTGTTGGACGCTCACAAGATCGCCGATGAGTTCTTCCGTGCGCAGTTGCTGACGCCCGGAGCTGCCGAGGGGCGGAACTTCCTGGACGGCCGCGGTTTCGACCGCGCCGCCGCCGAACATTTTGGCGTCGGATACGCGCCCCAGGGCTGGGACGCACTGTTGAAGCATCTCCGCGGCCGTGGGTTCACTGATGCTGAGTTGAAGCTCACAGGCATGTTCTCGGAAGGAAACCGGGGAATCTACGATCGTTTCCGTGGAAGGCTGATCTGGCCCATCAGGGATATCGCAGGCGACACCATCGGCTTCGGCGCCCGGAAGCTCTACGAGGACGACCAAGGCCCCAAATACCTGAACACTCCTGAAACCACGCTGTACAAGAAATCCCAAGTCCTCTACGGGATCGACATCGCCAAACGGAACATCGCCAAGGAACGTCAATTGGTAGTGGTCGAGGGGTACACGGACGTCATGGCCTGCCACCTCGCCGGAGTTACGACGGCGGTGGCCACCTGTGGTACTGCTTTCGGTACCGAGCACATCAAGGTGGCCCGGCGGCTGCTCTCGGACGACGGCAGCGGGGGAGAGGTCATCTTCACCTTCGACGGCGATGCCGCCGGCCAAAAAGCTGCCCTGCGGGCATTCGAAGAAGACCAGCGGTTCCAAGCCCAGACGTACGTGGCTGTTGAACCCAGCGGCGCCGATCCCTGTGATCTTCGTCAACTCAAGGGCGATTCCGCGGTGCGGGATCTGATTAGCAGCCGGAAACCCCTCTTTGAGTTCGCCATCAAGGCCTCGCTCCGCAGGCACAACCTCGACACCGTGGAAGGGCGTGTGGCCGCCTTGCGCGAAGCCGCCCCCGTGGTGGCGCAAATCAGGGACTCTGCCGCGCGGCCGGGCTACACCCGCGAACTTGCCGGGTGGCTGGGCATGCCCATCGAAGAGGTCAGTCGATTCGTTGGCGGAGCTGCCAAGCGCGCCGCCGCGGGCGGCGCGGGAGAACAGTCGACGGCGCCGGCGTCGAGCGGTCCCGTCTTCCAACGGCCCGATCCCCGGGACCCCATAGCCGGTATGGAACGCCAAGCGCTTGAAGTAGTCCTCCAGGAGCCATCAGTGCTGGGCGGGGGAGCCTGGGAGCGTTTCGAGGCCTCGCAGTTCACCACTCCTGCTTACGCCGCCGTCCACACTGCCGTGCGGGCTGCCGGTCTGGCACACTCGGATGACCCCGTGGCGTGGGTGGAGCAGGTCCGTCAGGAAGTCCCCGAGCCCTTGAGGCCACTGGTCTCGGAGTTGGCAGTGACGCCCCTGCCGGCGAGCACTGCCGAGGCCATGCAGCGGTACTGCCGTGACATCCTGGCCCGTCTTTTCGAATTGCAGATCACCAGGATCAAGGCAGACAAGATGGGTCAGCTGCAGCGCTTGGATGCAGGTGCCAATCCGGAGGAGTTCCAGCGGCTGAACCGGGAGCTGATGCAACTCGAAATGGAGCGCAGGTCGCTGCGTTCGGACGGTTGAAAGCGCCGATTTCACTTTCCGGCGGGCCCCTGTTAAGCTAGTAACCGCTTCATTCCTCCGTAGCTCAATTGGCAGAGCATTCGACTGTTAATCGAAGGGTTACTGGTTCAAGTCCAGTCGGAGGAGCGCGCAATACCCCCGTTTCGAGTCTTCGAAACGGGGGTATTTTTATACCCCCGAGGGGTATGGTGAGTCGATTTCGCATTCCGGTAGAACCTTTGCTAAAGTCATAACCGCTTCATTCCTCCGTAGCTCAATTGGCAGAGCATTCGACTGTTAATCGAAGGGTTACTGGTTCAAGTCCAGTCGGAGGAGCAACAGGACCCCGTACCGGCTTTTCAGCTGGTGCGGGGTCTGCTTTTTGATCACACAAAATCCATCTCCACTTGCAGGAACCGGGCCGCCTCGACCACCGCCGCCAGGAAGGAATCCTGCTCGGTGGGCGGAGTCCGGGGTTCCCGGGGATGCCATTCGTGGGGCGCCGAATAAACGCGGGTAAAGCCGCCTCCTGGCGGGGCATAGAAGATGCCAAAGCGTTGGACCGGCCATTCCGGCGAGGTCTCCGGTGCGACCAACAGCGCGGCGTCGGTTTCGGGGTTGTACCACTGGGCAATGGGTCTGCGACGGTCATCGGTAAAGAGCCCGGCGGCGTAAAGTGCAGCCGACTGAGGGCTGGTCACCGAGCACAGGCGGTCCCACCACAGCGGCAGGATGCGTTCATCCCGACGCTGCCACGGTGCCGGAAGCGGCTGCAGCTCTTGCCCATGTGGCACAGCTCAACTTTATCGCCGGTCCCGGGCTGGCAAAAGGGCAAAGGCTATTTGGAGAGTCCAAGCCTTGGGTACAGCACCTCGAAACCCTTGGTCAGGCCCGCGTTCAACGCCAAGCCAACGTGACCGCCGTTAGGCACTTCGTAGTACGTCACGGTCATCCCAGCATCCCGGGCGGCAGCGGAGACTGCCTTGGCGGCTGCCACGTACGTGGTGTCGTCCGAGCCTACGGTGAAAACTGCCGTTGTGTTAGGGAACTGCTTGCCTTTCATGATGTTGATGGGCTTCTGGGCATCGTAGGCAGCCTGGTTGCCATCGAAGATCGATGCAAGGTTGCCGGCCGGGTCCTCCGCGCCGGGAAATTCCTCGCCGGAGATGTCCACCACGTTGCCCCACATCTTCGGGTATTTGACCGCGAACGAGATTGCGCATTGGCCGCCGTTGGAGTAGCCGGCTATGGTCCAGTGTTCGCGGTCCTCGAGGATGTTCAAGTTCGCTTTGGCCCAATTCACCACGTCCTGGTTGATGTACTTCTCAACGTTGCCGTACTTGGCGGTGTCCAGGCAGAGGGTGTCATTCTGGTCGGGGCCGATCTGGTCTGCCACGATTGCGATGGGGGCAAGGCCGTTGTTCCTGGCTGCGAACTCGTCCAGGGCGGCCGACACGTATTGCGGATCAGGGAGTCCCGGCTGGCCCATCATGAGGACGAACAAGGGCAGCTTGGGCGGATGTGCCGTGAGGGCGGCAGGGGGCAGGTAGATGCCCGCCGGCCTGGCGACAAAACCGGAGACGGTGGCTGGTATGACCTGGGTTCCTGCTTCGCCCTTCGCCGGCTGGTCGGCAGGGGGCTTCCAGCTCTGCCGTAGCGGACCGGCCGGGACAGGGGCGTCCGGGTCAGGTTTGGCCAGTTGAATGGCGTCCTCCGTGGAGATTCCCAGCGCTGAGCCCAAGGTTTTGTTGAGCCCGAACTCGGTGTTGATGCCCAGACCGGCCACCACCACGAACACCGGAATCGAGAGAGCCGCCACTACCTTCCGCCAGCGCTGACTATGGCGGAAACTGACTACGGCCAGACCCACGGCGGCAAAGCAGGAAATCGCCCAGAACCACACCCGCGGCGTCAGCCCCACATGAAAGACGTCCATGACGTCCTCCACGAGCCACACGGTCAACCACCCGAACAGTCCCGCCACCACAATCGCCGTGATCGCGGTACGGGCCCAACGCGCTGACGGCCTCAGGAACAACAGCAGGAAAAAGCCGACGCCGATCACCCCGGCGATGATCATGACGACGGGGCCGCTGATCTCGAGCTTCAAGAGCTCGTTCATGACCGGGAGGTCCGCTCGTGCCTCATGCGGCTGGCTCCTTGGCTACCATTTGCCGCAACAGCCCGGCGCTCTGCGTGGGGGACAGTCCCGGCAGGTAGGCCGAACCCACCGCGATGCCGATAGAAGGCAAGGCCAACGGGTCCTGATAGTACATGTATAGCGTCCTGTGTTCGGGCTGGAACCTTGATTTGAAAGCGGCCAAGGATTTGAAGCCGTACATGGGTTCCAGGGCGTTTCCCAGGAGCGCAAGGACGCGGTCCAAAGCGCTGCGGTCTCCATCGCCGGCACCGTCCCCTGCAGTGGCGAGCGGTGAGCCGGATAGGGAGATTTGGGGTACTTCTTCTTTGAAGTGGGTCACGGCAGAGGCGATCAGGAATTCCATGACGCCCTTGAAACCTGTGGTGCGGCGGCGCATGAAGTCCAAGGTCCACCCTGAGATGACCCCGTGGGTGAAGACCGGGAGCCAGCTGGTTACCCCGTGGACCAATCCGTCGTCATCCACCGCCACGCAGCAGAGCACCTCGGGATCTTTGAGCTCGTTCAAGCCGCCCAGGGTGAAGCCCATCTCCGGAAGGGCCTTGTCGGCCACCCATTCTTCGGAGATCTCAGCCAGCTGCGCCCTGATTCCCGGAGGCATCTCAGGGTAGGGGTACCAGTGATCCTTGATGGCAAGTTTGTCTGCGCGGTTGAGTGCGGTCCGGACGTTCTGCCACTCTTTCCCCTTGAAGGTCATGGCCTGGACGTTGAGGAGTGTCTCTTCAGCTACTTCCAATTTCCTGAAGCCGTGGGGGAGCAGTGGGACATCCAGCTCTGCCGTTGCCGAATAGAAGCACGGGATCAGGCCCAGATTGGCGCAGTGCTTGACGAAACCAGTCGCTGCCTCGGCATGGTGCTCCTCAGCGCCGAAAGGGCCGGCAACTGTGAGGGCCACCCCGTTATGGACCTGATAGGCGATTCCAGCTTTCCTGTCCGGGGTGAACCAGTACTGGTTGTTGTCCCAGAGAGCCATCCAGGACAACGTGCCGCCGCCATCATGCAGCAGTTCCCTGGCGTGTCCCAGATCCGCCGCCGGATCGGTGGCCAGCATCCTGAACCGCCGAAAGTTGTTCAGGACCAGCACCAGGATGCAGAGCCAGATGATGTCCCCGCCCAGGCCGTACAGCACTGTGCTGAGCAGGCCCTGGGGCAGGGCCACCACGAAGGGGACCGGGAAAGGTACCAGGATGTGGGTCAGTTGCCCGGCAAGGTCCAACAGGGTGGAGCGGCCCGGGTTGCCTTCGAGGAACCAGAAGATCACATAGAAGATCACAGCGGCCACAGCGAGAACGAGCGAGGTCCGGCCAAGAACCCGGTACCCGGCGTCGCTGGATTCGACGCGGAACTTATGCCGGTTCACCAGAAGCAGCACCGCGATGATGACAGGCGCGAGGACTGCGGGGACCGCGTACAGCAGAAGGTAGGCGAAGTCGTCATCGCCTAGTGTGACCCCCGGATCGGTCACGTACTGAAGGATGGAGAGGACAGTTACGGCTGCCAGATACAGCTGGATCACAAGGGTCAGCCGGTATGCGAGCCGCCGGCCGCGCCTCAGACCCTCAGCGCAGACGAGCAACAGCAGCACAGGAATCAGCGTCAGAATGGCCGCGCCGAAGCTCTGGACACCCACGATGCTTTGCAGGGTGACACAGTTGTTGTCGTTATTGCACGCTTCCTGAACCTCATCGGCGTCGGGACTTGCCTGAAGCATCACCTCGGAAACCACCGACAGGGGGCCGACTTCCCACGTTCCGGTCAGTTGCGTCAGCAAAGGTCCCACCGCGAAGACACCCACCACGGTACCCACCAGGAATCGTGTTTCGCGAAGGCTTGAGGAGTGCAACGAGCCTGCCCTGCGGCGCAGGGCCAGCGACTGGATGGCCCAACCTGCCAGGATGCCGATCACGGCCCCGGCAAGCGCCTGCAGGGTTTGGGCGACCCCAACGAACAAGGCAAACATCAGCGTGGCGGCCAGCAACCACGTCCTCAGGCGCCGACGCCACAGTGCATCAAGCGCCGCCGTCGAACATCCCAGCGCTGCGGCGGCGCCACCATAGGCGCCCACTACATATTCGCCGCCCAGGAAACTGAGCCATTGGTCGCTGGCATCCGTTCCGAAGGTCACCAGCACCACAAGTACCAGGGCACTGAGGGCTGAACCGGCAATGAAAGCAGCCAGGGCCAGCCAAGGCCCCATAACGCGTTCGGCGATGCCCACACCCACCAGGATCGCCGCTGTGCAGGCCAGGTAGTCGAGCAAGGAGGAGGCGAAGAACCCCGAGGTGAAGATTGACCACCACGGTCCTGGCTCCACTGCCAAGCCAATTCCCACTTGATCCAGCAGATCCTGGCCGGGGCCGTTGACGAGGCTGCCGGAGATAGCGCCCAGCACCCAAAGGAGCACCACCAGCGCCAGCGTCAGCGGCAACCTCCGTAAGGTTGCCAGGCCGCGAACACTGCCCCGGAATACAACAGCCGTGCTCATGTGATGTCCCCTTCACCGGTTCAAGCACCGGTTACCCGGCTGGCCACCATTCTGCCCTGCGGTACGCGGTTAGGGGAGGGGTTGGTGGTTCCCGACGTCGGCGGGTCGCCTGCGGGGCCGGCTTAGTCCTGCTTGCAGCTGGCTTAGTCCCGCTTCCAAGGGCCGGGGTTCACGCGGTAGAGCACAGCGGCGCCGATCACGGCGCCCAGGATGGCGCCGAACAGTGCGCTTCCCGCGGCGCGACCGAGAAGAGCACCGGCCAGGGCTCCAAGCAAGGCGCCAAGGAAGAGGCCCCTACCGTTGCGGTGCGGTTTATTAGTCATGGTCACAGCCTACGGGGCCGGTTCTCAAGAGCCGGTCCTCAGGAGTCGGCCTAATGAATAGACGGAACCGACCGCGGCCGCACAACCAGCCAAAGCGCTGCAATAGCGCCAGTGATGCAGACGGCCATGACCGCGCCCATGGGTACAGCGGAGCTGACGCCCAGCCAACCCACCACCGGCGGGACAATACCGGCCATCATGAATTGGGATGCGCCCAGGAGCGATGCAGCGGTGCCCGCTTGCGCGCCGTGGTTGGCCAGGGACAGGACCTGAACGCACGGGAACATGAAGCCAGTGGCGCAAATGTAGAACCACAGAGGGATGAGGATGCCCCACAAACCCACATGGAACAGGTCAAGCACCACGATCAGCAGGGCGATGAACAGCATGAAGGCCGTAGCACCGGCCACGATCCACTGCGGAGCCACCCGTCGGATCAGTCGGGAGCTGATCTGTACGCCTGCCACGATGCCCAAGGAGTTGATACCGAACAGGATGCCGTATTCCTGCGGCGAAAAGCCGTAGACGTTTTGGAAAAGAAAGGTCGATGCTGATAGATAAGCGAAAAGTCCACCGAAATTCAGGCTTCCCACCAGCACCATGCCCACAAAGATCCTGTCCGTCAGGACGGTCTTGTAGCGCTGGCGCACGGTGACAGTGGATTTTCCCCGCTGCTCAGCCGGAAGTGTTTCCCGGATGAAGAAGATCGAAGCAAGGATGACCAGCAGTCCATAAGCGGCCAGGAAGAAAAAGATGCCCGGCCAAGGGAAAGCCAACAGCAGCTGGGAGCCGATGACCGGCGCCAGGATGGGGGCCAATCCGTTAACCAGCGACATCCGCGAGAACATCCGGACCATGGAGTAGCCGTGGAAGAGATCCCGGACCATGGCCATGGCCACCACGCCACCTCCGGCAGCACCGATCCCCATGAGCACGCGGAATAACGACAACATCCCGATGTCTGTGGCAAGCGCCGCACCCAGCGATGAGCCGATATGCACGGCTGTGGCCAGAATGAGCGGAAGCCGACGCCCCACCTTGTCACTGAAGGGTCCCACCAGCAGTTGGCCGAGCCCGAAGCCAACCGTGGTACCGGTCAGAGTGAGCTGGATCGCCGCCGCCGAGACATCAAAACTCTCTTCCAAAGCGGGGAACGCCGGAAGATAGAGGTCGATGGTGAAAGGACCGAGGGCGGTCAGTGCACCCAACAAGAGAATGTAGACGAGTTTTTCGCGTCGGCTCAGAGAATCGCCCGGAGCAATGGGAGAGGTCACGATCATCTATCCTATGGCCCGGATCATATTTATTGGACGTATGACGGGCGCGCCGGGGCATGATGCCGAAAGTTCAGCAGGAACCTGAATGATAGCTTTGAGGACAGGTGTTCGCGGGGATGGTTTTTCGCCGCGTTCGCCTTACACGATGCCCAGAGGAAGCAGTTAGGCGGAACCCATGAGTGGACGTCACACCGGCCGGCCCAGTCAAGGACCAGCCATTCGTACTTTGCCGAAGACCCTCAAGCTCGTAGCAAGGCTGGCTCCGAGGCAACTCAACGACGAAATAGCCTTGGCGAAGGTTGAACTCAAGCGAAAAGCCACGCAGGTTGGCATCGCCGGTGCCTTCTTCGGAGTAGCGCTTGTGTTCATGGCGCTCCTGGTCATTGCACTGGTTGTCGCGGCGATCCTGGGATTGGCCACCATTATGCCTGGCTGGCTGGCGGCTCTGATTGTTGCCGCCTTTTTCCTGGTGATTGTGGCCATCGCGTCCCTGATTGGTATTGCCAAGTTCAAGAAGGCCATGCCCTTGGTCCCCGAGGACACCATCCGGGGGATCAAACATGATCTGGGAATCGCCAAGGAAGGCTCTGACTTCGACGAGTCCATCCTCGATCCCAACTCGCCCGCCGCCAAGGCAGCCAAGGCCGAAAAGGAAGCGGCTGCTGAGAAGGCCAAGGCAGAGAAGGCTGCAAAGGAAGCCGCCAAGGAAGCCGATGCCGTCAAGGCGCCCACCGAAGCCGAGCTTCGCTCGCGCCTGAAGCGCCGCCGCGAACACCTCACGGGCGTTCGCGACGAGCTCGGTGAGCAGCTGGACGTCAAGAAACAGGGCCAGGCCCTGCTGCAGAGCGCCAATGGAAAGTTCCAGGAGAGCAGGGAATTCGCTGCGGCGAAGTTTGCCGACCTTGGAGACTCCGTCCCTGAGAGTCTCACCGAACGGCTTGCCGCCCGGTGGAAGGACCTTGCTGCGTTTGCCACGGCTGCAGTGGTGTTCGTTGTTGCACTGCGGAAGTTACTGAAGAAGTAGCAGCCAGCGGCGCCACCAACACTGAAGACGAGGAAGGGGGAGAAGATGAGATTGATCGGAGCTGGGTCGCACCCTGACCGGCCGCAGGTTGATCACGACCTCATCTTCACTGTCCCCAACATCCTCACGGTACTTCGCTTCATGGGTGTGCCACTGTTCGTCTGGCTCGTCCTGTCCGAACAGGAGTACGGTTTCGCGGTCCTGGTGCTCGTCATCATGGGCAGTACCGACTGGGTGGATGGCTACATCGCCAGACGCTTCGACCAGACTTCCAAGCTTGGCCGGATCCTGGATCCCATGGCAGACCGGGCCGCACTGCTGGCGGTCGCCTTCACACTGGCGATTGCCGGCGTCGTGCAGTGGTGGTACCTGGCCGCGCTACTGGTGCCGGACGCCGTCCTGGCTGTTGCATCCCTGATTTACTTCCGGAGCCACCCGGACCTTCCGGTGAGCATCATCGGCAAGATCCGCACGGGGCTGCTGCTGATTGGTACGCCGTTGCTGGTCCTGTCCAAGTTGCCCATTGCCTTCACCGACGTCTACTTCGTGGCCGCCTGGACGTTCCTGGGCCTGGGCCTGATCGGCCACTGGATAGCCGCTTACAACTACTACTGGGCCATCCTGCGCAAAGGAAAAGAATTGAAAACCGACGACGGCGGACGAGGCTGATGGTCTGGCTGGCGGTTTTTCTCGCGGTACTTGGTGCCTTCTTCCTCGCCATCGGCGCCCAGCGGCAGGGCAGCGCCGTGAAAGCCGACACCGGCGGCTTGGCCCTAAGCTCCAACGGTTTCCTGCGGCTCCTGCGGAATCCCCGATGGATGCTGGGCCTGCTGTTCCTCGCCCTCGGAATGGTGATGAACGCCATCGCCTTGGTCTCAGCACCTCTCACGGTGGTGCAGCCTATTGGTGCCATTGCGCTGGTGATCACCACGGTGGTCAATGCCAAGGACCAAGGTTTGAGTATCAACCGTGCAACCGTGGTGGCCATCAGTGCCTGTGTGACTGGTTCGGCGCTGTTCGTGCTCCTGGCCGTCAACGTCACGCAGGAGAACCATCACGTCAACAGCGACGACGAACTGACAATCGTTCTCCTCCTGGCCCTTGCGGTGGGCATTTTTGGGACACTTGCGGTTCTGTTCAAACACCGGATGAGTGCCTTCATCTACATTTTGGGAGCCGGTGTCCTGTTCGGCTTCGTCGCCGTTTTGACCCGCATCATCGGCAAGCACCTGCTGGACCCCAACGGCTTGTTCCTGCTGAACGTGCAGTGGTACACGCTGATAGCGATCGTGGCCGCCGGGGGACTGGGGTCATGGTTCGTTCAGAGCGCTTATTCCGGCGGCCCACCGGACCTGGTCATTGCCGGCCTGACCGTGATCGACCCCATGGTGGGCATCGCAATTGGCATTGTGATTCTGGGTGAGCTTCGTCCCGATGTCCACGCCGTGATGGCCATCGCCATGGCGGCGGCCGCTACGCTTGCTATCGTGGGGGTTATTGCCCTAAGCCGGCACCATCCGGAAGTCACCAAACGCAAGAAGGATGCAAAGGCGGCTGCCAACCGGAAAGCCCAGGGCAAAGCTTGACCTTGCGCCACCGCTGTTGCGGGCGGCAACCCGGCGACACCGCAGCATTGCCACAAGCAGTGCTGTCCGCACCGTGAACATCAGGAGTTCTCCACGTGACCATTCCCGACACCAACAAGCCCCTCACTATTCTGATTGCCGCGGATACCTACCCGCCGCATGTCAACGGTGCCGCCCAGTTCGGCTACCGCCTGGCCAAGGGGATGACGGCACGCGGACACAACGTGCACGTATTGGCCTGCCGTCCGGACACAGGCAAGAGCTATACCGAGTTCCGCGATGAAGCCACCGTTCACCGGCTCCGCTCGCATGGCGTTTTCACCCATGAGTACTTCCGTATTTGCTTCCCGTGGGAAATCAAGAAGGAAATCAGCCTCCTCTTCGACAAAGTCCAGCCTGACGTCGTTCACATCCAGAGCCACTACATGATCGGTGAACACGTCCTCTACGAGGCCGTGAAACGCGGCATCAGGGTTGTGGCCACCAACCACTTCATGCCCGAGAACCTCAACCCGTTCCTGCCCTTCCCGCAGTGGTTCAAGGACATTGTGGGACGAGTTTCGTGGAAAGACATGGGCAAGGTCATGGGCCAGGCCGACGTGGTCACCACACCCACACCGCTCGCTGCCAAGGCCATGCACCAGCACGCTTTCCTGCGGAAGGTCCTGCCCCTTTCCAACGGCATCGACTCGTCCGCGTACGAGCTGCAGCCAGGTGAAGTCATTGAGCCGCATGCCAACCCCACCGTCCTGTTCGTGGGCCGGCTTGCCGAAGAAAAGCACATCAACGTGCTGATCGATGCCGTGGCCAAGACTCCACGGGAACTGAACGTGAACCTCGAAATCGTGGGTGGCGGCGAAGTTCGCCCAGCCCTTGAAGCCCAGGTCGCTAAGCTTGGGCTGGGCGACCGGGTGAGGTTCCTCGGGCTGGCCAGCGACGAGGACTTGCGTGAGGCCTACATCAAGGCCGACATCTTCTGCATGCCCGGGACAGCCGAGCTTCAGTCACTGGTGACGCTGGAGGCCATGTCTGCTTCCACTCCTGTGCTGCTGGCCAACGCCATGGCGCTGCCGCATTTGGTTCGCGACGGGGAGAACGGTTACCTTTTCACCCCCAATGACAGCAACGAGTTGGCGGCAAAGATCACCCAACTGGTGGAACTTCCCCGGGACGAGCTTGAGGTCATGGGCAAGTTGAGCCGCGAGATGGTGGAGCCGCACAGCATCAACAGCACCCTTCATACCTTCGAGGACCTCTACCGGGGCGCTACGTACGAGGACATGGTGGTGTGACAAAAGCACTCTCCAGGACCTATTAGAATTGCTGGAGTGCTTTGCCCGGAACTGCTGCTTTGCGGTGGCCGGACCGGGCATCAAGGGGCTATAGCTCAGCTGGTTAGAGCGCGGGACTCATAATCCTAAGGTCCTCGGTTCAAGTCCGAGTAGCCCTACATTTCATGCAGGAGCCGTGGCTGATGATCCATCGTCGGCCACGGCTCTTGCTGTCACTGGTCGCTAAGAGCGGCTGACAACTCGTGGCGAAGGCGTGCTTCCTCGCCACTGCCCGTGGTGGGTAAACGCACGAGGCGGATCTTGTGGGCGCGGCAGATGGCGTCTTTGAGTGCATCCCGCGCGCGCTGGATCGGATTGTTCTCATGGAACGCATAACCATCCACCTCAACGGCAAGAACGGGAATGTTGCTGATGCGGTTGTAGACCACAAAGTCCAAAGTTGCGCGGTTTTGGACGTAGGAATGCTGGTCGGGCGTGAGCATCGACAGGTCCGGCAGCAGGCTCCTCAGTACGACCTGCGGAGCTATGGCCAAGTCGCTGAAAGGCTCATCCCCGATCAGTTCAGTCAGCAGCGTCCATACGATGTTTTCCGAGGGGAACTGTGAGGTGCCCCGGACCCTGCTGGCAAAGGGCCTCAAAAGAGTCGAATACTCCGTGTACAAGAGGTCGAAGACAGACAACACGCTGCTGTCAAAAACACCATCGTCCGGGTTTCGGTATCGGATGAAGTGAACCAGATCCCGAAGGTGGCGACTTGTTGGAAGCATCTGATGGTTGGTTACCAGCACGAACCGCTTCACCGCGCGGGAAACTGCGACATTGACCAAATGGGGGTCGTCCACAAAGCCAATGCCAGATTGCCCGCTGTTCGTTTCGTCCAAGACAGTGCTCATGATGATTACGGACTTTTGCCGCCCCTGAAACTTGTGGACTGTATCGGCCTGGATGTTATTGAGCAGTGCCTCTGTGACCTTGTCCACTTGCCGCCGATAGGGTGTGACCACGCCGATGTCGTGGTCAGGAATGCCTGAACAGAACTGGTCGAGTACTTCCTTGGCAATGACGTCTGCCTCGCGCTGGTTGGTTCGGCCACCACTGAGGTGCTGACGCATGTGGTTCCCGGCAGCAGTGCGGACTACGACGAGAGGCCGGCCCTCAGCGTCGCCGGTGGTATAGGGAACGAGTTGCCCGCCGTAGAACTTCCTGTTGCAATAGTCGATGATCGCAGGATCGCACCGGTAGTGCTCCCGGAGCATGGTGCGCGGAAGGTCGGCCCCGAATTGCCCGATCATCGAGGACAGAATGTTGTGCAGCGTGTAGTCGACGTTTGGTGACGGTGCTTTAAAGGCGTTCCTTGAGGCTTTTTCGTCGGTGATGTGTTGGAGCTGCTGCAGGTCGCCCACAACGATGACGTTCCGGGCACATGAGAGCGCCAGACCGGCAGCGAGCAGATCAACCTGGGACGCTTCGTCGATGATCAAGTAATCCAGGAGCGTTCCCGTGGGAACGTTTCTTCGCAAGGAGTGGCAGGTGCTGAGTACTACCGGATAGTCGGAGGTGAATTCTGCGAAGGCAGTCTTGTAACTGCTTTCCGTGTAGGTCCTTCTCCGCTTCCGGGCATATCGAAGATGGAGTGCCGCGTCGAGCCGTTGCCTGGAGGCCAGCTGATGGTCCTCTTCCAGAGCCGGGTAGTCCTCAGCAGCCAGAATCTCATTCCCTCTATCAATGAGGCGCCCCAGCTCTGCGATTTTCTTGTGGTAATAGGCGCCCTGCAGACCCAGGACAACATCAGTGTCGCTGCTGTTCGCTTTGCCCAGTGCCCCGTATCGCAGTCGAAGTCCCATGCGTCTGAAGAACCTGCGCAGCGGACCCTCATCCTGAGGGACGGAGGACGTCTCGGCCAGAAATTCGAGGATGCGGCGGGACGAGCCGGGCAGGGTCGGTACTGCGCTCAGTCCATCGGAGTCAGGGTGGGTCGCGCGAAGGAAGAAATGGCGCCTCTCGAGTTTGAACGCTTCCAACTCCTGCTTCCACTGCGCCAGCTGCAGGGCCGTCTCCTGTAAGCCGCGCAAGCGTTTGTCGAGGGCAGCTACCTGCTCCGCTGGAGGCGCTTCGTGGCGGGGTCTGCTGAGGAAGCGATCGACATCGGCATTTCTGCTTTCCTGACGGGCGAAGAATTCGTCCATTTTCTCCTTGCGTCGAAGGTCCGCCACGATGTAGCCCACACCTTCTTGCACGAGTTTGTCGCGAACGTTCTCAACTGCGGCGTTATTGAAGGAGACGACTCCAACCGTCTTGCCCGGAACGGCGACAATGTTGGCGACGACGTTGAGTATGGTTTGCGTCTTTCCTGTTCCGGGCGGACCGTTGATCACGGAGATTCGGTGGCTGAAGCCCTTCAGCAGGGCCTCACGTTGGCTGATGTTAGAGGGGAAGGGCAGGATGGGGTGCTGTTGATCCTGCCCTGCGGAATCAATGGACTGACCCTGGAGGTAAAGTTCCAGCGCGCTTCCTTTCGGGATGTTCCGAAAATTCTCATACTGCCGGCGGAGTGGGTCATCCTCCCGCAGCTTCGACGACACATCCCGCCAATATTCAAGGACTGCTTGGGCCTTTAGTTCTTCATCGGACGGCCGGGCGATGGCTATCTCAGTGTCCTGACAACTTTGATACCCGGTTCCCGAACCAGCCGCGTGAAAAACACGCCACCATGTTCCCTGGGGCGACTCGAAGCGGAGAACCTCTGTAACGCCGTCAAGCACCCTGCCCCGAATGGTCACCGTGTCCTGGCGCCCAAGGTTTGTCGACGCCGGATTCCGCAGGATGATGACGTTTTCCGCGGAGTACTTGTAGCTCTTTCCGGAACCAAAGGTCAGCCGCACGAAGGCGCCGTCGGCACGGTACTCCACCACCTCAGCGGTCTTGTCATCAAGGCCTTTGTGGTGGCGGCTACGGACCAGAATCGCCTCGCGTCGTGGATTGATCATCGGAAAGTCCCCCAGTTGAGTGCGGCGCATCACAACCGACGTTACAGAACGGTCGCCTGGGAACAGTGCATTGGTGACCGGGAATGGGGTGCCCTCCATTGCGGGGACCGTAGAACCTGCGGTATGTTACTGAGCAGTAACTTACTACCTGCCGGTACCTTGGCTGCACCGTTTCCCATCGAGGCTGTGCAGTTCTTCCGGACCTGATGTGGTCGCAGGCGACCACCTTTGAAGGAGCGAATATGTCCAACGCTGCATTCGACGCCACCAACCTCCCGTATGCCGACGGCGACTTCTACGCCTTCGAGCAGATGCTGACAGGAAAAGAGCAGGACCGTCTGGCGGAAGTCCGCGAATTCCTCACCCGCGAAGTCAAGCCCATTGCCGTGGATTGCTGGAACCGTGGCGAGTTCCCCATGGACCTCATCCCCAAGCTTGGCGAACTGGATCTTGTCAGCCCGGTTCGGCGTCAGGGGTACTCCAACCTGTTCGCCGGCATGCTCCACGCAGAAGTGACCCGTGCTGACGCTTCGATCGCCACGTTCATGGGTGTCCACGACGGGCTCTTCACGGGCTCGATTGAGGCCCTGGCGTCGCAGGAGCAGAAGGACGCCTGGCTGCCGGACATTTACTCCCTGAAGAAGATCGGCGCCTTCGGACTGACCGAGCCCCTGGGTGGCTCCGACGTCGCTGGTGGAACGCGCACCACCGCCAAGCGGGACGGCGACACCTGGATTCTCAATGGCGCCAAGCGGTGGATCGGCAATGCCACGTTCTCCGACTGGGTGGTCATCTACGCCAAGGACGTGGAGGACAACCAGGTCAAGGCGTTCCTGGTGGACACCGCACTTCCGGGCTACTCGGCCAGCAAGATCGAGAACAAGATCTCCCTGCGTACGGTCCAGAATGCGGATATCGTTCTGGACAACGTGGTGGTGCCGGACTTCTTCAAGCTTGCCAACGGCAACAGCTTCCGTGATACCAACAAGGTGCTCAAGGTGACCCGTCTGGCTGTGGCCTGGCAGGCTGTGGGGCTGCAGATGGCTGCCTTCGATGTCGCCCGCAGTTACGCCGTGGAGCGTCAGCAATTCGGGCGGCCGCTGGCGGCGTTCCAGTTGGTGCAGAACCAGTTGGTCCAGATTCTCGGAAACACCGTAGCCTCCATGGGCATGATGGTTCGCCTGGCCCAACTTGAAGACGCTGGCGTGGCCAGGGACGAGCAGTCGGCCTTGGCGAAGGCTTTCACCACGGCCCGCATGCGCGAAAGCGTTGCCCTGGGGCGCAGCATCCTGGGCGGCAACGGAATCGTTACGGACTACGGAATGGCCAAGATCTTCTCCGATGCGGAGGCCATTTACTCCTACGAGGGCACGCACGAGATCAACACTTTGGTGACCGGCCGCGCCATTACGGGCGTTTCTGCCATCGTCTAAGACGCTTGCTGCGCGGCGGGGACCCATCTTCGGCGGCGATCAGTGCAGCGGCAACAGGACGGATGGCCGCATGTCCTCTACGAAACCCAGGGGATTGACGTAGTCCTCGCCGCGCCGCACGCCCCAATGAAGGCATGCGGTGCTGTTGCAGTGACCGGGCTCTACGGTGCCCATAACCTGACCCTTGCGCACGGTGTCGCCGGCTTTGAGTTCACTGGTCACCGGCTCGAAACTGCTCTTGAGTCCATCGCCGTGATCGATGGTCACTACAGGACGGTCAACCACGACGCCGGCAAAGGTCACCACGCCATCCGACGGCGCGGTGACCGGGCCGCCGTCGGGCGGTGGCCCCAAATCAACACCCCGGTGCCCGCTGAGCCAGGGCTTGTCCGGCGGGTCGAACGTTCGCAGCACGGCAGGTTTGGGGGAGAGGGGCCAACTCCAGCGTGGGTTGACCGGCGCGGGCGTCATGGCAGTGGTCGCCACGACGGTCAGGGCGGCAACAGCGGCCATCAGGGTCTTCAAAAGGGTCATGGACCAAGCCTTCTGCCGAACGCCCCCTGGATCGATCCCCGGGCTTCCGTATGTGGATAACGCGTGGTTTCCTACGGTCAAAGCGGTGGGGTCGCTGTAGTACACTTGGTGGAGCAGTTTGCTGTGCCCTCGAGCTTGTTCAGGAGCATGTCTCATTCAGATGTGTGAGGGTCCCAGGCTGACTACGCGTATCCAGCCCTCCACCAGCGAAGCCTCACGGTTTTGTGCTGCGGAGGATTGTGCCTCTTGCGGTCCGGCAGAGCTTAGGCTCCATGCCGGATGAGAAGCGCAATGGATGCCAGGAGCCGCGCCCATCCGGGCAAAGGCTAAACAACCGTCAACTATTGGCAGGGTAAGAGCAGTCCCATGGGCTCTCTCATGAATGACCTGCCGGAAGGAGCGTCGGCATGCCCGTCGTAACTATGCGCCAGCTGCTTGACAGCGGCGTCCACTTTGGACACCAGACCCGTCGTTGGAACCCGAAGATGAAGCGCTTCATCTTCACGGAGCGCAACGGCATCTACATCATTGACCTTCAGCAGTCGCTGTCCTACATCGACCGCGCTTACGAGTTCGTCAAGGCTACTGTTGCCCACGGCGGCACCGTCCTGTTCGTCGGCACCAAGAAGCAGGCTCAGGAAGCAATTGCCGAGCAGGCTACGCGCGTCGGCCAGCCGTACGTCAACCAGCGTTGGTTGGGCGGTATGCTCACCAACTTCCAGACCGTCGCCAAGCGTATCCAGCGCATGAAGGAACTCGAAGAGATCAACTTCGACGACGTCGCCGGTTCGGCTTACACCAAGAAGGAGCTCCTGCTCCTCAAGCGTGAACTCACCAAGCTCGAGTCCAACCTCGGTGGCATCCGCAACCTGACCAAGGCTCCCTCGGTCCTCTGGGTTGTTGACACCAAGAAGGAACACCTTGCTGTTGACGAAGCCAAGAAGCTGAACATCCCGGTTGTTGCCATCCTGGACACCAACTGCGATCCCGACGAAGTTGACTTCCCGATCCCGGGCAACGACGACGCCATCCGCTCCGTCAACCTGCTGACCCGCGTTGTTGCCGACGCCGTGGCTGAGGGCCTCATCGCCCGCAACCAGCGCGCAACCGGCACCACCGAAGCTCCGGAAGAGCCGCTGGCTGAGTGGGAGCGCGAGCTCCTCGAAGGCAGCAAGGCCGAAGAAGCAGCGGCAACCGAGGCTCCGGCAGCAGAAGCTCCCGCAGCTGAGGCTCCCGAGGCAACTGAAGCTGCAGCCGGCGAAGCCGAAGAAGCCAAGTAAATCTGGACCTTCCCTGATACCCGAAACGGCACCAGGGGCAACTGACAGGATGGTGGCTCACGCGGTGGGCTGCCGTCCTGTCAGTTATGTAAACACAAAAATTTCTAGACAGAGGGGTTCACATGGCGAACTACACTGCTGCTGACATCAAGGCCCTGCGCGAGCGCACCGGCGCCGGCATGATGGACGTCAAGAAGGCTCTTGACGAAGCCAACGGTGACGCCGAGAAGGCCATCGAAATCATCCGCATCAAGGGCCTCAAGGGTGCTACCAAGCGCGAAGGCCGTTCCACTGCTGAAGGCCTGGTTGCTGCCAAGGTCAACGGCGGCGTTGGCGTAATGATCGAGGTCAACTGCGAGACCGACTTCGTCGCCAAGGCTGACAAGTTCATCCAGCTGGCTGACAAGGTTCTCAACGTTGCAGTCGAGTCCGGCGCAGCCGACCTCGAGACCCTGCTGGCCACCGAGGTTGACGGCAAGCCGTTGTCCGAGGTTGTCGTCGAAGAGGGCGCTGTCCTCGGCGAGAAGGTTGTTGTCCGCCGTATCTCCCGCGTTGAGGGCACCACGGTTGACGCCTACTTGCACAAGACGTCCAAGGACCTCCCGGCCCAGGTCGGCGTCCTGTTCGCTGTCGACGGTGAAGGCGAAGCCGCTGCCACCGCCGCACACGACATCGCTGTCCACGTTGCAGCCATGGCTCCGAACTACCTGACCCGCGAGGATGTCCCGGCCGAACTGGTCGAGTCCGAGCGTCGCATCGCCGAAGAGACCGCAAAGGCTGAAGGCAAGCCCGAAGCTGCGCTCTCCAAGATCGTGGAAGGCCGCGTGACGGGCTTCTACAAGGGCGAAGTTCTGGTTGACCAGGCATTCGCCAAGGATTCAAAGAAGACTGTTGCACAGGTCCTCGAAGAAGCCGGCGTCAAGGCAACCGCAGTAACCCGTTTCCGCGTCGGAAACTAGTACTACATGAAAAGGGGTGGTCACTTCGGTGGCCGCCCCTTTTTCATGCACCCGTCCGGGTAGTACCTGCGCGGACCCACAGCACGATAATCTAGCCAGAGTCCACCAACGGGAAGGCACCATGGAAACCGTCAACACTGCTATCCAGCCCGAGAAGACCCGCCGCCGTGTACTTCTGAAGCTCTCCGGCGAGGTCATCGGCGGAGGCAAGCTCGGCGTCGATCCCGAGACAGTGCGCGCCATCGCCAAGCAGATCGCTGCCGCGGTCACTGAAGTCGAAGTGGCAATCGTCGTAGGCGGGGGTAACTTCTTCCGCGGCGCCGAACTGTCGCAAAGCGGCATGGACCGCTCCCGCGCCGATTACATGGGCATGCTGGGCACCGTGATGAACTGCCTGGCCCTGCAGGACTTCCTGGAGCAAGCCGGAGTGGAAACCCGCGTCCAGAGCGCCATCACCATGGGCCAGGTGGCAGAGGCTTACATCCCCCGCCGGGCTATCCGCCACATGGAAAAGGGCCGTGTGGTCATTTTCGGCGCGGGCGCGGGCTTGCCCTACTTCTCCACCGATACAGTCGCTGCGCAGCGTGCCCTCGAAGTGCACGCAGACGTGGTCCTCATGGCCAAGAGTGGCGTGGATGGCGTCTACACCGCCGATCCCAAAAAGGACCCCACGGCCGAGAAGCTGGATGTCCTCAGCTACGATGACGCCCTGCGCCGTGACATCCGGGTCATGGACCAGACCGCAATGACCATGTGCAAGGACAACAGTCTCTCCATGGTGGTCTTCGGTATGGAGGGTGAAGGCAACGTAACCCGTGCCATCCTCGGCGAAACGCTGGGAACCCTGGTTACTCCCTAGCAAGGGCTAGGATATTTCTAGGACCGTCCGCCCCTGGTGGCGGATCTTTACTGTGCATTGCTTTACTGTGCATTGCCGCCTGCAGTTGGGCAGCAACTATTTCTGAGGAGAAACCCGTGATCGAAGAGACCTTGCTCGAAGCCGGCGAGAAGATGGACAAGGCGGTGGAGGTAGCCAAGGACGATTTCGCCTCGATCCGTACTGGCCGGGCCAACCCCGCCCTCTACAACAAGGTGATCGTCGAGTATTACGGCACGCCTACTCCGCTGCAGCAGCTGGCCTCCTTCGGGGTGCCGGATGCCCGCACCATCCTGATTACCCCTTACGATAAAACCGCCCTGCGTGACATCGAGAAGGCCCTGAGCGACTCCGAGGTTGGCGCCAACCCCTCCAATGATGGCAACGTCATTCGCGTGACCATCCCGGAACTCACCAAAGAGCGCCGCAAAGAGTACGTGAAGATCGTCAAGGGCAAGGGTGAGGACGCCAAGGTTTCCATCCGTAGCATCCGCCGCAAAGCCAAGGATTCGCTGGACAAGCTCGTCAAGGACGGCGAAGCCGGCGAAGACGAGGGTGCACGCGCTGAGAAGGAACTCGACGCCCTGACCAAGCAGCACGTTGACAGCATCGACGAACTGCTCAAGCGCAAGGAAGCCGAGCTGCTCGAGGTCTGATGAACCAGGCTGAGCCGGCGCCCGCTGAGCGGGTCCCGACACGCGATACCCCCAAGCGCGCCAGGCGCGTGCGCAAGAACCCCACACCCAAGGCGGGCCGGAATCTTCCGGCCGCCATCGGCGTCGGGCTTGCCATGCTTTTGGCCGTTTTGGGCGGCTTGCTGTTCCTCCCGCTGGGATTCGTCCTCCTCACTACCGCTTTTGCGGTGCTGGGTGTCTGGGAGGTTTATAGGGCCCTTGAGGCGCAGGGCACCCGGATGCCGGTCATCCCCGTGATGATCGGCAGCTTGGTGATGCCGGTGTCTGCCTACTTCGGCGGACTTGAAGGTTTGCTTTTCACTATGACGGCGAGCTCCGTGGCCGTCTTGTTGTGGCGCTCCATAGAGAGCGCTGCAGGGGCGCCGCGGAGCGTGTTCGCCGGTGTCTTCACCCTGGCGTGGATTCCTTTCCTCATCAGTTTCGCCTCGCTTTCCCTGCACACCGCCGGCGGGCCCACTCCTGTGGGTTTCTGGCCCGACGGAATTCCCGAAGGCGCCTGGCAGATCGCGTCCATGCTGTTGTTGGTGGTATCCAATGACACGTTCGGGTACATTGTTGGCGCCTCCTTCGGTAAGCACCCCATGGCGCCAAAGATCAGCCCCAAGAAGTCGTGGGAGGGCTTCGCGGGGTCCGTCGCCGGGGCCATGCTGATTGGCGTCCTTGCGTGCATCTTCCTGCTGGACAGGCCTTGGTGGGTGGGTCTTGTGCTGGCCGTGGGAATGGTAGCCGCATCAACCGCCGGTGATCTCGCCGAGTCCATGGTCAAACGCGAACTTGGCGTCAAGGACATGAGCAGCATCCTGCCCGGCCATGGCGGCATCATGGACCGCCTGGACTCCATCGTGTTCGCAGCCCCCGTAGCCTATGTTCTGTTCGCGCTGCTGAGCGGCGTCTGACAACCCAATGAAGGAAAACTAGTGGCCTTGGATATTCGACGCCAGATCCCCGCAACGTTTGAGCGCGTGGAGCGCAGCAAGTACGGCTATAACGCCAAGCAGGTGGACGAGTTCCTCCAGCGCGCCCGGACATCGTTTGAGAACCCGGTAGGCACGGCGGACCAAGTGACCAGCGTGGACGTCAGGGCCGTTGCTTTTGATCCCGTCAAGGGCGGCTACGATGCCAACAGCGTCGATGCCGCACTGGACCGGTTGGAGGACGCGTTTGCGCGCAGAGAGAGGGACGACCTCATCAGCCAGCAGGGCGAAGAAGCCTGGCTGCGGCAGATCGGCAAACTCTCCGGCATTCTCCGCGGCAGGCTTCACAGGCCCGACGGCGAGCGGTTCCGTCGCCCGTCGGGGAAGCGGACCCGCAGCTACAACGTCGAGGATGTTGATGCCCTGTGTGCCGAGCTCATCGGGTACCTGGAGCACGATCAGGCCCTGAGTGTAGACACTGTGCGCCGGGCTGTTTTCCGGCCAGCCAAGGGTGCCGAGGGGTATGAGGAAGCCCAGGTGGACGCATTCCTCGCCCGCGTTGTCGAGCTCATGGCGGCCATCGACTGATCAGTAACACTGGGTCGGTTTAGGCCTTGCGGGGAGTCGGCGAGATTGGCGGGTTGTTCTTGTAAGCCTGGTCGTAGGCGCGCTTGCCCACAAGCATGGACCCGGTGAAGAAGGCCAAGGCTACAAAGACCGCGATTGAGACGAAGACTGGTATGGGGAGTCCCATTGCCAGGAGTGCGGACCCCGACCACAGCGCCATCAAGGCCGAGTTGGCTGTGATCATGAAGATCATGCTGCTGCCGGCCAGTTGGCTCAACGAGCTCCGCGGGCCCAGAAAGTAGTAGGTCTGGTCGGAGCCGGCCAAATCGTCGTGGTACGCCGCCATAAGATAGCGGGCCATCCCCGGATCGAGTTCCACATACGCAGCCCGCAGCCTGTTCATGGCGATCACATACATCAGGTCTTCCATGCCGACGTTCAGTACGCGAACCTGAGTCAGAAAACCGACCATGACGTCGATGCACAGGATGGTCAGCGCGAAGGCCCTGAATGCGTCTGAAAACTGGGTGGCATTGCCCACGAGTGCCACACTGAGCAGGCTTGCCGAGGTGAAAGTCAGGAACATGCTGATGCGGGTGAGGACTTCACCTTGGGTGGTGCTCCTTGATGCCAGCAGGCTCCAGTGTTCCGTGGCCAACAACTGCGCGCGAACGCTGGGAGATAACTCCGGTGTGGGCGGCGGTTCTGGACCGGCGGCGCCCGGTTCCTCGGACATGGCGCCATTGTCCACCCTGCGGGGGCAGCGGACAACGGCTTGACGCCGCTACCTTTCGGTCGCTACGGGCCTCTCCGGCACATGCAGCCGCGACATCACCCGGTTCACTGACGCCGGAACACGGTTCTTGGTGATGATCGACACCGTCACGGTCACCGCGAATGCTGCAGGCACGCTCCATGCCGCAGGCTGAGCCAACCACGCCGACGCATTCCCGGGGCCCATGAGGGTGCCCACCACCATGGCGCCCCCGCAAAGGAGCGCCCCTGTCAGCATGCCCGCGATGGCGCCGGCGTCGGTCAGTCCGCGCCACCAGATCCCCAGCAATAACAGCGGGCAGATGGTGGACGCTGTGAAAGCAAAGACCAAGCCAACGCTTCCTGCCAGCGCAAGAGTGTCTGTCATCAACGCAAAACCCAAAGGTACGACGGCGGCCAGCACCGCAGCGAGGCGGAAGCCCCTCACGCTTCCTCCAAAGAGGTCCTGGCTGATGACGCCGGACAGTGAAACAACCAGCCCGCACGTCGTGGACAGGAAGGCGGCGAACGCACCGGCGACTACCAAGGCGGACAGGAGGTCACCGGCCATGCCTCCCACGAGTTTGCCGGGCAGCAACAAGACCAGGGCGTCGGCTTGACCGGACTGTGCCAGTTCCGGCGCGAACATCCTGCCCAAGGCCCCGGACAGGGTAGGAAAGAGGTAGAAGACGGAGAGCAGCCCCAGCACAATGAGGGTTGTCCGGCGGGCCGATTGGCCGTCCGGGTTGGTGTAGAACCTCACCAGGACGTGGGGGAGGCCCAGGGTTCCGAAGAGTAACGCCACCAGAAGTGATATGTGCTGGTACGCCCCGGCAGCCCCTTGGCCGGTGGGATTGACGGGCAGAGGTGCTTGTGGTTGCGTGCCGTTACCTGCCAGCACCAGTAGGACGAACATGACGGGCACCGCCAGCGCAGTCAGTTTCAGCCAGTACTGGAAAGCCTGAACGAAAGTGATCGAGCGCATGCCACCGGCAGCCACCGTCAAGCACACCACCACCACTACCGCCGTCGAACCGACCCAGGACGGCAGGCCGGTGGTGATCCGGATAGCGAGCGCAGCGCCGTGGAGTTGCGGCACGATGTATAGCCAGCCGACGGCCACCACCATCAGGCTGGTCACCCGGCGGACCAGCTGTGAGTCCAACCGTGCTTCGGTGAAATCCGGAATGGTGTAGGCGCCGGAGCGACGCAGGGGAGCGGCCACGAAGAGCAGCAGCATGAGGTAGCCGGCCGTGTATCCCACAGGGAACCAGAGTGCGTCGGTCCCTGAAAGCAGGATCAGCCCGGCGACGCCCAGGAAGCTGGCGGCTGAGAGATATTCGCCGCCGATTGCAGAAGCGTTCCACCAGGGCGGAACGGTTCGTGAGGCCACATAGAAATCGCCGGTGGTCCGTGAAATGCGCAGGCCGTAGAAGCCAATGACGGCCGTCGCGATGGAAACGGCGAGGAAAGCGAAGAGGCCCACGGCTGGGTTCACTTGTCCTCCACAAGGTCCCTGTAGCGTGCCTCATTGCGGGCTGCTGCACGATTGTAAAGCCAGGCGCTCAGCCCGATCACGGGGTAGATGCCGGCGCCCAATACCAGCCAATCCAAGGGAATCCCTGCGATTCTTGTCTCCGCCACCCCGGGGCCGTATACAAGAAAGAGTGCGAGCACGGCGAGGATAATCAGGAACCCGCAGGCCACCACCAAAGCCAACCGTAGTTGGGACCGGATCAGGGAGCGGATGAAAAGACGTCCGGCGTCGGAGTCTTCGCTGACCTCCCGGGGATAGGGCAACCTACCCGGCGCAGCTGTGGCCGACTGCCGTGGCGCCGTGACACGGACGCGTGTCATCCTTGCGGCCGGATGCGGGTGGAGTGCAGCTTTTCCCTGACCGAGGGCAGGTGCCTGCGACTGATGGGCAGTTCAGCGCCGGCCACAGCGACGCTCGGCCCTGTGGCGGACAGCTTGAGGTGCTGTACGTGGTTCAGGGCGATGAGATAGGAGCGATGGATCCGGATGAACCCGGCTCCCGCCCATTTTTGTTCGAGATCGCTGAGGGGAACCCGGATGAGGTAACTGGCTTCGGCGGTGTGCAGTCTTGCGTAGTCCCCTTGGGCCTGCACGTAGGTGACGTCGTCGCGGCGGATCATGCGGGTGGTGCTGCCGAGGTCCACCGTGATCATTTCCGGCGCTGGAGTTCCATCCTTGATGAGATCGCTGATCCTGTCCACGGAACGCGAAAGCCGTTCCGCCCGGAGTGGCTTCAGCAAGTAGTCGACGGCGGCGAGGTCGAACGCTTCGAGCGCGCAATCTTCATCTGCGGTGACGAATACGACGGCGGGCGGGCGGGCGCTGCGGGAAATGACGCGTGCGATGTCCAGGCCTGAGAGCGCCGGCATGTGGATATCGAGGAAGACAGCATCCACGGACTCTGTTTCCAGGGTCCGCAGCGCCTGGGCACCGGATGATGCACGGTGGATGACGCCTATGCGGTCATCCCGGCCCAGCAGGAAGGCGAGCTCTTCCACTGCGGGTAGTTCGTCATCGGCGACGAGCACGTTGATCATGTTTAAAAGACTAACCGCAGCATCAGGCGTCGTGGTCGGGCTGGGATTTGGGCACCCGCATTGTGATCATGGTGCCTTCGCCCGGCGCCGTGTCGATGACAAGCCCGTGCTCGTCGCCGTAGACCTGCCTGAGGCGGGCGTCCACATTGCGGAGTCCCACGTGGTCACCGTCTGTATGTCCGGCGAGCACTGACCGCAGATGTTCCGGGTCCATGCCCACGCCGTCGTCTTCGATGGTCACTTCGGCGAACGCGCCGGAGTCATTCGCGCAAATGGTGATGTGTCCCGGGCCTTCCTTGGCCTCCAAGCCGTGCCGGACGGCGTTTTCCACCAGGGGTTGGAGGCTGAGGAACGGGATGACGGTGCTGAGGACTTCGGGAGCGATCCGAAGGCTCACTTGGACGCGCTCGCCAAACCTGGCCCGTTCCAGCAGCAGGTAGCGATCTATGCAGCGTAGTTCCTCCGCTACGGTGGTGAAGTCCCCGTGCCGCCGGAACGAGTACCGGGTGAAATCGGCGAACTCCACCACGAGTTCCCTGGCCCTTGCTGGATCGGTGTTGATGAAAGAGGCTATGGCGTTCAACGAGTTGTAGATGAAGTGCGGACTGATCTGCGCCCGAAGTGCCCGGACCTCGGCTTCCATGAGGAGGGTGCGCGAAGATTCCAGCTCTGCCAGCTCCAACTGCGCGGCAATCCAGTCGGCCACTTCGCTGGTGGCCCTGACCAGCCCGGCCCCGGCCGCAGGGGCCAGCGCGGCCACGGAGCCAACCACCTTGGATCCGGCCCGGATGGGTGCGATCACAGCGCTGTAGTCGTGGTGTCCATGGTCGGAGGTGGCAGGGTAACCGGCCCGGGGAACCACTACCGTGCGCCCCGTGGTCAGAACTTCCGCCGCGAGTTGCATCAGTGTAGGCCGGAGTTCTTCGGCGGCGCCGTCCCAGGCGAGCACTGAGTCCGTGTCCGTGATGGCCAACGCATCGCAGCCCAGAAGGACCCGCAGTTGCTTGCTCGCCTTGGCTGCTCCGGCGGGGTGGAGGCCGCCGCGAAGGTGCTGCCCGGCCCGGGAAGCTGCATGGAGTGTGGTGTAGGTTGCGCGCTCGGCGTCCGTGCCCAGATCCCTGAAGGAACGGATCACCTTGAGGCCAACGCCCACCACGACGGCGACTGCCAGGGCGATCACGGCGATCGCGGCTGCGGTGAAGAGCGGGGAATCAGGCATGAGGCCAGCGTAGCCGGATGCGCCTCCGCGGCCGGCCGGTTGCCCCGGTTGGTCACTCCCGGGTGCCGTTTGGCGCAGCATCATAACCGCTGAGCGACGGCGGTCGGCGATCCTCTGGATCAGGTACAGCACCGCGTTCGATAGTGATTGCAGTCACATTGGCAAGGCGCGTGGAGCTGATGTGGACACATCACAATCAGGAGGAACCATGGGTAATGAGGCCCAACCCCAGGACGCAACAGCGTCCGTGGACTTCCAGGAAGTCCAGCAGACGGAACGGTTCAAGACACTGCGCAAGCGGCACCGGAGCTTTGTCTTCCCGATGGCAGTTGTATTCCTGCTTTGGTATTTCGCTTACGTTCTCTTGGCCGCCTACGCAGTGGACTTCATGTCCATCAAAGTGTGGGGCAATATCAACGTCGGCCTGATTCTGGGCCTGCTGCAGTTCGCCACCACCTTCGGCATTACGGCTTGGTACGTGAGTTACTCCAACAGGAAGCTGGACCCCATCGCTGCTGAAATCCGCAACGAGATCGAGGGCCACGAATTCGATAAGGACGGCAATGTGAACAGCGGGGTAACCAAATGAACACCATGGTCCCGGCGGCAGTGAACGTCGAAGCCCTCAAAGACACCACCCTGTTGAATATGGGCATTTTCGCCCTGTTCGTGGCGGTCACCATGGTGATCGTCTTCCGAGCCAGCCGGAACAATAAAACCGCGGCGGACTACTACGCTGCCGGGCGCTCGTTCACCGGCTCCCAAAACGGCACGGCAATTGCCGGCGATTACCTCTCCGCTGCCTCGTTCCTTGGCATCACCGGTGCCATTGCCATCAACGGCTACGACGGCTTCCTGTACTCCATCGGCTTCCTTGTTGCCTGGCTGGTGGCTTTGCTCCTGGTGGCTGAGCTGCTCCGCAACACCGGCAAATTCACCATGGCTGACGTCCTGTCCTTCCGCCTGCGCCAGCGCCCTGTGCGAATTGCGGCGGCCCTGTCCACCTTGGCGGTCTGCTTCTTCTACCTCCTCGCCCAAATGGCGGGCGCGGGCAGCCTGATTTCGCTCCTGCTGGGCATTAGCGACTGGGGCGGACAAGCCCTGGTGATCATGGTCGTCGGCGCCCTGATGATCATGTACGTTCTGATTGGCGGCATGAAGGGCACCACCTGGGTACAGATCATCAAGGCAATCCTGCTGATCGCCGGTGCCGCAGTCATGACGGCCATGGTGCTCGCCATCTACGGCTTCAACCTGTCCAGCCTGCTTGGTTCTGCAGCCGAGGCCGCCAACAACCCGGCCATCCTGAACCCGGGACTGCAGTACGGCAAGACCGAAACGTCCAAGCTCGACTTCATGTCACTTGGCCTTGCCCTGGTCCTGGGAACGGCGGCGCTCCCGCACGTGCTGATGCGCTTCTACACCGTCCCCACCGCCAAGGAAGCCCGCAAGTCCGTGGTCTGGGCCATTTGGCTGATCGGCCTCTTCTACCTGTTCACCCTGGTACTGGGCTACGGTGCCGCAGCCCTGGTAGGTGCGGAGACCATCAAGTCCGCACCCGGTGGCGTCAATTCCGCAGCACCCCTGCTGGCCTTCCACTTGGGTGGCCCGCTGCTCCTGGGCTTCATTTCCGCAGTCGCCTTCGCCACCATCCTGGCGGTGGTGGCCGGCCTGACCATCACTGCGGCGGCATCCTTCGCGCACGACATCTACGCAAATGTCATTGCCAAGGGCAAAGCCGACGCGGTTACTGAGGTCAAGGTAGCCCGACGCACCGTGGTGGTGATTGGAGTACTGGCCATCTTGGGAGGAATCTTCGCCAACGGTCAGAATGTGGCTTTCCTGGTGGCCCTGGCCTTCGCGGTAGCAGCATCGGCCAACCTGCCCACCATTGTCTACTCCCTGTTCTGGAGGAAGTTCACCACCCAGGGCGCGGTGTGGAGCATGTACGGCGGCCTTGCTGCTGCCATCTTGCTGATCACGTTCTCACCTGTGGTTTCCGGTGCCAAGACCTCCATGATCCCGGGAGCGAACTTCGCCCTCTTCCCGTTGAGCAACCCAGGCATTGTGTCCATCCCGCTGGCGTTCTTCCTCGGCTGGCTCGGGACGGTCCTGGACAAGCGGCGCGAAGATCCCGCCAAGCAGGCGGAGATGGAAGTGCGCTCACTGACCGGCATTGGAGCTGAGAAGGCGGTAGACCACTAACCTCGCGGCGACGACGCCATCACACGAAGGGCTCCCCTGCTAAGCGTTGCAGGGGAGCCCTTTGTTGTGGGCCGAAGACCTACTTTTTCAGGCTCAGCCATTCCTTCAATTGCTCCAGCGGCCAGGTGGTGACGATCCGTTCCTTGGGCACACCCATGGCTTCGGCCCGCTCCGCCCCGTACTGGAGGAAATCGAGCTGGCCGGGTGCATGAGCGTCGCTGTCGATGCTGAACAGGCAGCCGGCGTCCAAGGCCATGGTGATGAGGTTGTCCGGTGGGTCCTGGCGCTCGGGCCTGGAGTTGATTTCGACGGCGACACCCCACTCCGCGCATTCCTTGAAGATTCTGGGGGCATCGAATTCGGATTCGGGCCGGGTGCCCCGTGAGCCTTGGACCAGACGGCCCGTGCAATGCCCCAGCACATTGGTGTGCGGATCACTGATGCCACCCAACATTCGTGTGGTCATGGTCTTTTTGTCTGATCGGAGTTTTGAGTGAACGCTGGCCACCACCACGTCCAGACGGTCCAACATGTCCGGGGTCTGGTCCAGGGTTCCGTCTTCAAGGATGTCCACTTCAATTCCTTTGAGCAATCGGAAGCCATCCTGGGAGGCATTGATGCCGTCCACCACATCCAATTGCTTCTCCAGTCGTTCCACGCTGAGGCCATTGGCGATAGTGAGGTTGGGGGAGTGATCAGTCAGGGCCAGGTACTCGCGTCCGAGGGTGCGCGCGGCGGCAACCATGGCTTCGATGGGGGAGCCGCCGTCGGACCAGTTGCTGTGGCTGTGAAGGTCCCCGCGTAGTGCTGCCCGCAGCGTGTCACCTCCGGCGGCCAGGGCTTCAGTGCCGCGCTCGCGTAAATCAGCCAGATAGTCGGGAACCCGGCCGTCCATGGCTTGGGTGATGACTTCGGCGCTGCGGTTGCCTACGCCTTTCAGACTGGTGATGCGTCCGGAACCCACGAGTTTCTTGAGGTCCTCGGGCGAAAGCTGCCGTGCGGCGTCGGCTGCTTTTCGAAACGCCTGGACCTTGAAAGTGGGGGCTTGGCTTCGTTCGAGCCAGAAAGAGATTTCGTCGAGCGCCTCAAGGGGATCCATGGCTCCATGATCCACGAACAAGGCGCACCATCAACAGTGGGCAGTGTTGATGGTGCGCCGGTTCGGTCACTGCCAGCTAGTGGTGGCGACCCGGATCCAGGGCGGGATTGGAGCCCTGGCCGCTTTCTTCATGGGGTGCCTGGCCATGCTCCCCGTGGGGGACAGCATGCTGGCCCGCCATCGAGGCGGCCAGGCCGGGTGTTGCTACAGAGGCAACAACGACGGCGGCTCCGAACGCGGCTGCCAGAAGCCGCCCGGTCCTTGGCTGGCCGTGGGCGCCGCCGTCGTTGGTCTTGTGCTGCCGCCTCAGCCAGCCAGCCCCGGCAACTGCCATGAGTGTCAGGCCTAGAGCGGCAAAGTGGCTCACATTCAGTGAGCGCTGGGTGCTGATCCCGGCCACCGTTGCTGCAAGGTGGGCAGCAGCAGTCACAGCGAGGACAGGAAGTGCATAGCGGGCAAGGACCAGGGTGTTCCGGTGCAGCCCCCACAGCGACCAAGCCAAGAATGCGAGGCCGCCGGCGAGGGTTGCTACACCGGCCACCACCTGGCCGGGTGTCACCGTTTCCGTTCCGGCGAGGTAGCCTGCAGCAAGGGAAAGCTCAACCATCCCGGCGGCCATTGACGCGAAGTACACGAACAGAAGGGTCGCTGCGCTGAGGGTGGGGTGATTTTTGCGTTCCATGGCTGTGCTGTCCTCTCGCTTAACAAGCGGTGATCAGATGATGTTCAGACGATTCAGAAGCTGATCAGGCGCGGGCGGACGCTACGGCGGCCTTGTCCTGTGACAGGGCAACGCCCAACAGGACTACGGCGCTGGCAAGGTGCAGGACGTTGTCCGCACCGTTGAGGGCGATGATGTTCAGCGAGGAACCCACCAGGAAGAGTCCAAGGATGCCCACCAGGAGGTAGACGCCACCCACGGCAGTATTGACGCCCTTGGACAGCGTGACGCTGTTCATTCCGGCGTAGAGCAGTGCGGCGCCAATGGCCAGGTGGATGATGTTGTGAAGCGGGTTGACGGCGAAGATGATCAGGTTGGCGCCCTCGGTGGCAAAGAAGCCGATTCCCGAGGTGACAAAGAATCCGAGGACGCCTACCAAAAGGTAGACGGCTCCGAAGATGGTGGCGATCAGGCGATTGGGCGAAGTACGCATGGTCCGAACCTTCCGGTGATGGCCGGAAAATCCGGCCGTCCTGCTGAGCCCCGGTTGGGGCTCTCAAGCAGTGATTCGGACCATATGCGCAGGTGGATGGGTGGTGGACCGGATAAATTCCCGGACGTTCAGGGGCGGAGGCGGATGCTGGTCATTTTGAGGTCGTCGGTGCCTTCGAAAACGTACTGGAGGTCGATTGTCTTGCCGTCGCATTGCAACGTGCCCCCGAGGTTGGCTTTGTTGTTTCCGTTTTCCGAGTTCACGTTGACTGAGTTGTAGTTCGGCTTGCACGAGCTATCCAGGTTCAGGCTGGCGATGCCGTCTAGGAAGGACTGCTTGTCCAGCTCGTCTTTCAAGGGCTGGCTCAGGTAGGTGTCATAGGCCTGCTCTGTTTGGCCCGAGACCACCAGATTAGTGAACTCGTCCGCCAGTGACCTGGCTTTGGACGTCGCATTCCCTACCAGGTTGACCAACAGCAGTACACCCACCACTGCCAGGACGATCACTCCCGCGACGATGCCGAGGACAATCCACAATACTTTCCGGCTCTTCTTCGGGGGCTGCTGACCGTACGGGCCGGGTTGGTACTGCCCGGGCTGGGTTTGGCCTTGGGTATACGCATTCTGTCCCTGGGGGTAGGGGTTTTGGGCGTACGGTTCGTGGCCGGGTGCAGCGTAGTGGGGGCCGCCTTGGGGAGTAGCGGACGACGGCGGCTGTTGCCACTGCGGCGATGCCCCGGGCTGCGGGGGATACGGAGCGCCGGGCTGCGGGGAATACGGGCCGCCGGGCTGTGGGGGATACGGGCCGCCTGCCTGCGGGGGATACGGGCCGCCTGCCTGCGGGGGATACCCGGGGCCAAGGGGAACCGGCGGCGGGTTCTGGCCATGGTTGTTCGGCTCGGGTTGGTTGGGTTGTTGCGGGTTGCTCACGGTAGTGCCCCTTTCGGTAGCCTTCGGCAGCGCCACCACCTGGCCGGGGACCTCTGGCCGGCCCCCGATGCGTCCACTTGCATCAAATCGCATGCCGGTTCTGCGGGCAAGTGATGCACCGCCCATTACTGCAGGTGAAGAGTCATTTTCCTTCGCCGGAGCGTCTCCCCAGCAGCGGTTGCACCCGGTACGGGATCATCTCCCGCATAGCCAGTGCCGTGTCTGTCCGTTCCACCCCATCACAGCCGAGGATCTTTCCGTTGATGCGGTAGAGGTCCTCCGCGTCCAGGGCAACCACGCGCAATAGCAAGTCCGCGGAGCCGGTCAGGCCGAAGCCTTCAAGGATTTCAGGGATGTCTGCGAGGTCTTCGGAGAGCGAGGCCAGTTTTTGTTGTTGCACATGGACAGTAATGAAGGCGGTGAGCGGGTACCCCAGCGCCGCGGGATTGATGCGCCGCTCGAAGGAGAGAAAGGCGTGTTTCTTCTCCAGTTGTGCCATCCGGGCTTGGACAGTGTTCCTGGACAGGCCCAGCTTCTGCGCCAAGGCCACTACAGTACCTCGGGGATCCTTGGCCATGGCCGAAAGGAGACGGGTATCAGTGCCATCCAAGGGTTGCATAATGCGCAAGATTAGCACGGCCGCTGAGTCTGAAACAGGGCAGAATGCTCAACTTCGGCGAGGGTAGTTGTACCCGATGCCTCTTGTGAGTAGGGTCACACTTAACTCCGGCGAAGGTGCCGGAGGGCCGGTCTGCGGCAGGATCACAAGTCCAGCCAGCGCCGACGAAAACGAGCCGGAAGGTTGCGATCACCTGTGTTGACGGATCAGGCGGGCAAGGGAGTGCACCACCACACTCCAAGCCCGGAACATAGTGCACAAATTCCCTTGAGGACTGGCGGAGAGCTGCTCCAGTTGGTGTCGCCCGAGGGCGAACGCATCAGCCATCCAGAATTCGATATCTGGGTCAAGGACATTGGCGACGAACACCTGTGCTCCTTGTACGAGGACATGACAGTCATTCGCCGAATCGATGCGGAGGCCACGGCCCTCCAGCGTCAGGGAGAGCTCGCACTGTGGCCGCCGTTGCTGGGTCAGGAAGCAGCGCAGATCGGCTCAAGCCGCTCGCTCCGGGACGATGACTTCGTTTTCCCCAGCTACCGCGAAAGCGGGGTGGCCTACGTACGTGGCGCCCACCTGTCCGAGATTGCCCGGGTATGGCGCGGAAACGCCTCCTATGGGTGGGATCCAATGCGCATTAACCTAGCGACGCCCCAGATCATTATTGGTTCGCAAAGTCTCCACGCCACCGGCTATGCCATGGGCGTTCAGTTGGATGGTGCCAATACCGCGGTACTTGCCTACTTCGGCGATGGCGCCACGAGTGAAGGCGACGTCAACGAGGCCATGGTCTTCGCAGCGAGCTACCAGGCTCCCGTGGTGTTCTTCTGCCAGAACAACCATTGGGCCATTTCCGAGCCCGTCCGCGTGCAGTCCCATGTCCAGTTGGCTGACAGGCCCACCGGCTTCGGCATCCCCAGTATGAGGGTTGATGGCAATGATGTCCTGGCTGTCATGGCTGCAACCCGTGTGGCGTTGGACCGAGCCCGCAAGGGTGGCGGACCTACGTTTATCGAGGCTGTTACATACCGCATGGGTCCGCACACTACCGCCGATGATCCCACCCGGTACCGTGACCCCATCGAATTGGAGGACTGGGCTGCCAAGGACCCCATTCTGAGGCTGCGCAAGCTGCTCGAAGCCAAGGGCCTGCTGACTGACAACCTGGAAGCCAGGGTGAAGTCCAAAGCCGATGCCGTGGCCGCGGAACTGCGATCCAGCTGTATTGATATGCCGGACCCGCAGCCGTTGGATGTTTTCAACCACGTATACAGCACCCCTAACCCCTGGATTGAACGCCAGAAGGACCACTATTCGCGCTACCTGAACAGCTTCAACCAGCCCGCCGAGGAAGGTGCACTCTGATGTCCAAGCTCACTTTTGCCCGGGCCATCAACGCCGGTCTCCGGAAGTCCCTCGAAAACGACCCCAAAGTGGTCCTCATGGGGGAAGACATCGGCTCGCTCGGTGGCGTCTTCCGCGTCACGGACGGGCTGCAGAAAGATTTCGGGAAGCACCGGGTCATCGATTCCCCTCTGGCCGAGTCGGGCATTATTGGCACCGCGGTTGGCTTGGCCTACCGCGGCTACCGGCCGGTGTGCGAGATCCAGTTCGATGGCTTCATCTACCCGGCGTTCGACCAGATTGTCAGCCAGGTAGCCAAGATGCATTACCGCACGCAGGGACGGGTGAAGATGCCCATCACCATTCGTGTTCCTTTCGGGGGCGGCATCGGATCGCCGGAACACCACTCCGAATCACCCGAAGCGTACTTCACGCACACTTCCGGCTTGCGTGTGGTGGCGGTTTCCCACCCGCAGGATGCTTACACGATGATTCAGCAGGCCATTGCCTCCGATGATCCTGTGCTCTACTTCGAGCCCAAGCGCCGCTATCACGACAAGGGCGATGTGGACGAGACCCTTGACCTCTCCACTGCCCTTCCCCTGGACAAGGCTGCCGTGGTGACCGCCGGCTCGGATGTCACGCTGGTGGCCTACGGTCCCCTCGTGAAGACGGCCAAGGATGCTGCCATGGCTGCCGCCGACGAAGGTATTTCCGTGGAGGTCATCGATCTGCGCTCGCTGGCCCCCGTGGATTACCCGGTAGTGGAAGCCTCTGTCCGCAAGACCGGACGCTTGGTGATCACCCACGAGGCGGGGCAGTCCGGTGGCCTGGGCGCCGAGATCGCCGCCAGCATCACGGAGCGCTGCTTCCACTATCTGGAGTCCGCCCCGGTCCGCATCACCGGTTTCGATGTTCCATACCCCTACTCGAAACTCGAGATGCACCACCTGCCGGATCTGGACAGGATTCTCGACGGCGTGGACCGCGCCCTGGGTCGGCGCAACTCGTTGAGTGGACTGGAAGGATGACCGCCACCATGATCAAGGAATTCAGGCTGCCGGACCTTGGCGAGGGCCTGACCGAATCGGAAATCCTGAGCTGGAAGGTAGCGGTGGGGGACACCGTCACACTGAACCAGGTCATCGCCGAAGTTGAAACCGCCAAGGCAGTTGTGGAGTTACCCTCTCCGTTCGCGGGAGTGGTAGCAGAACTTCATGAGCAGCCCGGCACGGTGGTGGAAGTTGGCAAGCCCATCGTGTCGTTCGAGGTTGACGACGCCGGGTCCTCCAGCGGGCGCAGCTTGCCGGACAGCGGTGACCGGTCTGCTGGTGCTGGATCTGCTGGCGCTCCATCCGCTGGAGTCAGCGTCGCCGTCGAAACATCTGCCAATGGTTCGGCGGCAACTGCCGGCGTTGAAGCGGTGGGGACCCCGGCGAAACGTGAGCCGAACCTGGTGGGGTATGGCGCCGTCGTCGAGCACAGCGGCCGCCCGGCCCGCCGTGCCCGCGGTCACGTTCTGGCCGCGCATTCCGCACCGCCAGCGGCTCCGGCGCCAATCGAGCCTGCGGTGGCTCGTCTGGCAGAGGGGGACACCTCCGAACGTCCGCGGTCAACCCCGCCGGTGAGAAAACTGGCGCGCGATCTTGGCATTGATCTGAAACTCGTCCCCGGAACCGGGATGGGCGGGCTCATTACCCGCGAGGATGTTCAGAACTTCTCCGGTGCAACGGCAGCCGCAGCCCCGGCCGAGGGCCGGGTTTCTGAGGCAGGGGCTGAGCGCGAAACCCGCACTCCCATAAAGGGAGTCCGGAAGTTCACGGCTGCGGCCATGGTGCAGAGTGCTTTCACTGCGCCGCACGTTACCGAGTTCCTCACGGTGGACGTCACGGCCACCATGGAGTTGCTGGCAAGGTTGAAGGGCAACAAGGCGTTCGAAGGCTACAAGCTCACTCCGCTGACCCTTGCGGCCAAGGCGGTCCTGGTGGCGCTGCGGAACAATCCATCGCTGAACTCGCGGTGGGATGACGCCAGCCAGGAGATTGTCCAGTACAACTACGTCAACCTGGGCATAGCGGCCGCCACGCCCCGAGGCCTGACGGTCCCGAACATCAAGGATGCGGACCGGCTTACCCTTCGTGAGCTTTCCACGGCGCTGACTGAACTGACGGATACCGCGCGTGCAGGCAAGACGTCGCCGTCGGAGCTGTCCGGCGGCACCATCTCCATCACCAACATCGGCGTGTTCGGAATCGACGCCGGGACCCCCATCCTGAACCCGGGCGAGGCCGCCATTGTGGCGTTGGGTGCTGTGCGGAAGGCGCCGTGGGTGGTGAATGACCAACTCGCTGTCCGGCAGGTCATGTCACTCAGCCTGTCCTTCGACCACCGCCTGGTGGACGGGGAACAGGGATCGCGATTCCTTGCCGACCTAGGGGCGATCCTTGCCGACCCCGCAATGGTGATGACCATGATCTAGCGGTAACCGAAGCTGCGCCGGCCCATCCCTTTACGAGTGCTTGCAGGAAACTGCAGCTAAGGGGTGGGCCGTCGCGCGCTAAGCCTGAACTAAAGCCCGCGTTAGTCTTCGGCGGGTCGGTTTCGCTGGCTCGGTCGTCGGTGGCTCAGTCTTCCGTGGGGGTCGTCCGGTTGGAGTGGTACGTGCGCCAGCTGTGCTCCGGTTCAAAACTCAGCAGCCTGCGCGCCTTGTCAATGGACAGCATGGTTTCGTGCTCGCCCAGTTCTTTGAGGACCTCGACGCCGGGAAATACTTCCGCAGCCAGATCAGCGCTGCTCCGGCTCATCACAGTATCGGCCGCGGCAATGATGAAAGTTTCAAAGCCCGGTTCACCATGTTCCAAGGCCCTGACCACAGCCAGGGCACCGTCGCGGGCATCAATGTAGCCCCACAGATTCCATTTCCTAAGGTTTGCGTCAGAGTCGAAGGACGGGAAGGCATCGTAATCCTCGGGGTCCATGACGTTGGAGAAGCGCAGCGCCGTGATGCTCAATTCCGGATCCCATCGTGTGAGCTGGATGGCCATCTGCTCCTCAAGATGCTTGACCAGCGAGTAGGTGCTTTCCGGACGGGCCGCGTACTCCTCATCCACGGGAATGTAAGGAGGTGCAGTGTCGAAGGGGAGCCCTAGGACTGTCTCGCTGGAGGCATAGACCACCTTCTTGATGCCTGCCCTTCGTGCCGCTTGAAACACGTTGTACGTGGACACCATGTTGTTCTCGAAAATCGCGGCGTCGGGGGCGAGACCCGGAGCGGGGATGGCGGCCAAGTGAACAATTGCGTCCAAGCCATCGTGTTGGTCGTCCAGGCCAAGGATGACATCCACTACCTGCCCATAGTTGCGCAGATCAACGCTTACGTAGCCCTTCCCGCGGGTGCCGGCTCGGTCCATGTTGAGCACCTGGTGGCCGTCATGCGTGAGCCGCCGAACCACGCTTCTGCCCAGTTTCCCGCTTCCGCCCGTGACAGCAATCCTCATTTAGCGCTCCTCGACATTTGTGCTCCTAGACTTTTGGTGCTCCTGGACATTTTGTGCTCCTGGCTATGGGGCCGAACCTAACCCGCGATTCCTCGCCGGTTCAGCAAGGCTTAGGTTTTCCAGCCTAGGTGGCACATCTGTTGAGTGCAGCCCTTAAGGCAGGCCCTGTGAGTCCTAGGAAAACCGGAACAACCCGCGGGCGTGCGTGTTGCCGGAGAACCCACGTCAAAACAGAGGCAGTGGGCGGCGGGCAGTGGGCGGCGGGCAGTGGGCGGCGGGCGGCGGGCGGCGGGCGGCGGGCAGTGGGCGGCGGGCGGCGGGCAGTAAGCAGTGGACGGCGGGCAGTGGGCAGTAGGCGGTAGTCAGCTGCTAGCGGCGATGAGGAAATGAGGGCCCGGTACAGGCTATGCACCGATCGCCCTCCCCAAAATCCGCGTCAGGCGCCCGTCCCCTCGGGTCAGGCCCCGCACACCGTTTTCAGGCAATCCCGTTCAGGCAGTCCCATTGAGCCTATTCAGACAGACCCGCGTGGGGCTGTTGTGGGTTGGGTTTATGTTCGTTGGGGTGTGTGGTGGTGGTTGCGTCGGGGTTTTTGGTGGGGGTCGATGTGGGGTGGGGGGATGAACCAGGGGGCGCCGGTTGTCATGTCGATGCGCCATAGTTCTTTGTGGATGATGTGGTGGTGGTGGCTGCAGAGCAGGGTGCCGTTGTCTGTGCCTGTGGTGCCGCCGTGGGACCAGTAGGTGGTGTGGTGGGCTTCGCACCAGGGTGCGGGCATGGTGCAGTC
>NZ_JAAOXO010000017.1:0-63358 GCF_011605365.1 Paenarthrobacter sp. MSM-2-10-13
GAGCGGACGCCTAGAATCCGCAGGACAGCAACCAGAAAACGTCGTAGACAAGACAGGGCCAGGGGGTCCGGAGCTCTGCGACGGCACGCCCTGGACCCAACAGCCGGCCGCGCCAGCGGACGCCCATATGGGGGTGAGCCCTGGCGAACCTCTGGTGTGGCATGCTTGGAGCCGTAAGCAGCAGGATGTTTGCACAGTTGAGGGTCCGCATTCCGATGGAATGCGGGCCCTTGCCTGTTTTGTCGGACCCCTCCCCCAAGATGAAAGCTGGCGGCCAGCACCCTGGGCCGCCGTTCTTTGGCGTGTCTATTCGAATATGTGTTCTAAGGTTGTGGTATGTCCTCCGAAGAGTTCGCGGCCGCGCTGCAGGCGCAGTACGCGCGGCGGGCCGGCCCCATCGGACTGACTGTGGAGGAGCTTGATTTCGAGCATTTCCCGGTCAAGAACGGGTATCCGGGGATCCTGGTGAAGGCGTGGATCCGGTTCCCGAACTGTGCCGAGCTGGTGGACGGCGAAGTGTTCGCCTGGACAGCGAAGGCGGCCGAAGTGACGTGGAAGGACGGGCCGGTCACGTACCGGACCTGGGTGTGGAGTTCCGCGGTTACCCGCCGGAAAGAAATGATGAACAGGAATTTGGGAGAGCGGACCCGTGGCAAGAACAGCAACTGATGAACCACTCGACGTGCCGGTGCAGGTCAGGTTTACCGCCAAGGGCATTCCCTTGGCCGTCCGGTATGACGGGCGGATCTGGGCTGTGGCCGCGGAGCCAGTGCATTGGTTCACCCGTGCGGACTGGTGGAACACGGCCAAACGCGCCCCCGTTGGTTGTGGTGATCTGGTCAGTGTTGAGCATTGGCAATTGCAGGTACGGCTGACATCCACCTCAGCGTTACGAACGCTGGAGCTGCGCCGTGAGCCACTGTCGGAGCAATGGCTGTTGGTGGCCATCATGGACGAAGGAGCTGCCGCCGCCTAAGCCCGCTAGGGCTGGCGGTGGTAGCGTGGCACTGTGACAAGATGCGCCCCCTGCATCCGCCCGTGTCGCTGGCCCTGGCCAAGCCGGGATTTGCATCCCGGCTGAGACCGCACTGTCCGGCGGTACCACTACGAGCGTGGCGCGATACTCAGCTCAGCGGCTCGGTTCAGGTCATGAAGCGGCGACAAATGACTTCGCTACCGATTCCATATCCTCGTGTGGCAGAGCCCGAAGGGTCTGACCACTACCCAGCTCCCAGATCGAGAAGCCATCCTTGCCGTCCGGCGTGCCGTCGGGTTTCCAAGTCCCCTCCGTTACGAACTTGACCTGAACCGTCGTGGGAACGTCTTTGTGCGGCTGAATAGAGAGCAGCTTGCGGCGGCCGTCACCCTCGACGAGATGGTTGCCCTTGGTGTCGACGCAGATCACTGTATCCTCTGACCATACGAGGAAGTCGGGGAAGAACCAGACCGTCTGGCCGAGCGAGACCAGAGGGATTTTGTACCCCGTCTGCGATCGGTTGCGAGCCCACGGGAGTCCCGTCTCATCGATCGCCCGCGCAAAGCGTCGTTCGAGATCGGTAAGGCCGTCGTAGCCTTCGTGAAGGGCGTTCTTGAAGGTCTCCATGCTGCCACGGCGCACGAGTGTGCTGCCGATCGTGTACGGCTTTGGCTTGTGCTGCTTGACGACCGCGTACCTGAGGTACTCGTCCACAGCTTCAGCGGCGTTATCGGTCAGGCTTGCGTAGGCACTGCTGCCGACCCCGACCTTGGCGTCAAACTTTTGCGTGTCGGTGTTCATAACCATGAGTGCAGGCCGGTAGCGGCGGGAGACCTCGCGACGGAAGACCCAGCGGGCATTAACGCGGTTGGACTGCTCAAAGTCGACCCACTCCGAGTCCACCGCTTCCCCAGCTCCGATCGTCTGCTGGACGGTCCGGCGCCGACCCACCCCGCGGGTATTAACCGAATCCTGAGAATAGTCGTGGACTTTGGCTATGACCTTTTCGACCGGTTCAACGGTTGGGGCGTTGTTGATGAACGTTCGGGGCACGGTTAGCTGCTGCTTCACGGGCAAGCTCTCCGGTTCTTCAGTCCCGGGGGGAGACGTCAGAATCCGAACCTCGGGCGCATCGCCTCCAAGCCCCTTCTTGACTTCCTCTACTACCTGCGCAAAGGAGTCGTTTCGGTCCACGCGGACGTAGAAGTGCGCAGTGTTTAGGCGGTCGGCCTCATAGTGAGTCGCGCCTGGCTGGCGCAGTACGCGTCCGACAATCTGGGTTATATCGACAGTGGACTCCATGGTCTTGTCGATGTAGGCGAAATAAACGCTGGGATCGTCCCAGCCCTCCTGGAGGGTCTTGTTGAAGATGATGTGCCGGTAATCCCCAGCCATGAAGTCTTCGTAGTCGCTCTCACCGCCGTTGAACAGTGTGAAGTCGGCAGGTAGAGGGAAATCCTTGTCCGTCTTGAGGTTCGCGTATACGGCAATCTCATCTGCCGGCACACCGCACTGGTCTGTGAGGTAGCGCCAGATCGCGATCGGTGGGGCTTGCCGTTGGTCGAAAGGCTGCTTGGGGTCGTCCGTCTGGCTCGCATCATCGGCAAGGATGTTCGTGTTGCAGACGTAGATCGCCTTTGGCATGAAACCCAGGTTTTCCGCCTTGGCGGCGTCATCTGCTTCGCCCAGGTCGCCGAGCATCTCGGAGATGGTCTCCTCCATCGGGGCATTGAGCCCGTCGAGGGAGATCATGCCTTTGACGAGTCCGGAGGCGACCACTGTGGAAGACTTCACGGGCGTGATCAGATCCGTGTCCTTGTAACCACCCGACGTCCTTAGAGGCTGGATGACCTCAGAGTCGAACTGGGCCGGGAACCTCAGCGTCGCGCTTGCTAGCAGGAAGACAGAGGGCTGCTGCTCGATGAGCAGCGTCGTCTGTTGGTCGCTCAGGTTCTGTGCCTCGTCATAGACGACGACCAGTGGCCTTCGCCGTCCATCGGTCAGTTCGCGGAGCTTAAGCGCCTCCCAGCGTGTGGATTCAATATTGTCGGTATCGAGCGCGAAGATCCTCAGGTTGCTGTTCTCGCGGTCACGCTGGTTAAAGGTGCCGACGGTCGCGAAGTAGAGCAGTGCTTCCTTCGAATTTGCGACGTCCTCGGGGTCGTACTCGCTGAGCAGGCGAACCGTAATGTCAGAGAGGAGGTGACCGTACTTCCCGCCATCTGCCAGATTGGCGTAACTCTGCTGGACCACCACCTTGCCCTTGGACAGCCAGAGAATGACCGGCGGGATCTCCGACATGGCGACGATCTCGCTGACCGCCTGGGCCAGTATCGCGGTCTTGCCGGATCCCGTGATGGACGCCAGCGCTTGATAGAACGGAACGTCACGGCGCTTCGCACCCCGCCCGAAAGATATGGGGTCCGTACTGTACTCGATGTAACGGTCGGCCATCTGAGAGGCCGCGTCCTGCTGGAACTGGAACAGTTCGATCGCCATGCTCAGCCTTCCTCGGTGAACGACTCGGTGCGGACGTCCAGTCCGAAGTCGGACAGGATCCGGTCAGGGATCTGGTACCAGACCACGTCGTCCGTCACGAGCAGGTTGCGCCGGCTGTAAACGTGGTAGACCTCGGCCAGTTCGGCCTTGTCGGCTTCCTCCGTGATCGCTTCGTAAACCTCTTCGGTCAGATCAGTGTTAGACCCTGCACCCGACCAAACCAGGTAGATTCCCTCGTTGCTCGCGTTCTTAGCGACCAGATACTTATATGGCTCATCGTCCTCGCCGTCGGTCAACGGGATGAGCGAGGCCGATCGACGGCTGCCGGTGCTTGAGTGGGACGCGATGACGGTGTCGATCATTTCGTCCCGCTCCATCAGCAGGAGCGTCTTGGCGTCGACCTTCTTCTGAAGCGTCTTAAAGGTGAAGCCGCCACCGAGCGGTGCGTGCTTCTTCTTCGACCATCCACCGTCGATCACTCTTTTGAGTCGGTCGACGGTCAGGGTTTTCGCATACGAGTCACCGTTGTCCGGGCGGCCCTGCTCAATGAGAATGAAGCGCCGGTCGGCACCCTGATCGTGGTTGAGCTTCAGGACCGCGTGTCCCGTGGTGCCGGACCCTGCGAAGGGATCGAGGATCGTCCCTGCCGGGGGGCACCAGATCTGGATGAGCTTGGTCATGAGCTTCATCGGCTTCACGGTTTCGAATCCGTGCCCGGGCCCTACGATCGCCGTCAGCTCGTTGACGCCGGATTGGCTGTGGCCTGACTCTTCATGGTCCCAGGAGACGTCGCCGAGTGCGTCCGGCTCGTCTACATCGTCGTCGGCCCAGTAGGTCATCGGCACGCGGCCCTGCTTTACGTCCTCAAGGTACTTCTTCTGCTGGGGCCGGCCCTTTCCATCGAGCCCGAATATGAGACGTGGCCAGTCGCCAGCCTCACGACGCTTTTCCGCTGTTTCTTGGGTGTCGTCGAGGTCGGATTTCACCATGACCGCGCGAACCATGCGCGTCTCTGCCGGGGAGATCCCGATGATGCCAGCGCGAATCTCCGCGTCGTCTACATCGCGTAGCTCGTAGTCGATGCCCCATTCGGAGAGCCATCGAAGGGCGTCCGTCTGCGGCGCCCGCCAGCACTTGCCGGCAGGTGGGTAGTGGACTTCGCCCGTGAACGGCGACTGGATGCCGTAGACCATTCCCTGGTGGGTAAGTGCCTTAGGGCCCGAGAAGTTCTCGCCCTTCCACACGCGCGCGTCGTTGTCGGGGTTGCGGTAGCGGGCATCCATGCTGGCTGTGCGGGGCTGCAGCCCGGTTTTCGCGATCCGCTCGTCCTTCGCGTACACGAGGACGTACTCTGTAGCCGTAGAAACGTGACGGTTGTCCGAGCGGGGCGAGTAAGACTTCTGCCAATTGATGATCGCCAACCGGTTTTCTTCGCCGAACAATTCGTCGAGCATCTGGCCGAGATGGAACAGCTCACGGCTGTCGATGCAGATGGCGAGCACGCCTGAGGGCTTGAGCATCGCGCGCATCATCTGCAGCCGCGGGTACATGAACTTCATCCACTTTGTGTGTTTCGCGGGATCGTCGCTCCCAACGAACTCGCCCATGTCGGGGTCGTTGGGGTCCTTATCCCACTTGTCGTTGTACCGAAAGTCACCGCCGGTGTTGTACGGCGGGTCGGTGAGGATCATGTCGATTTGCCCGCGTTCACGGTAAAGCGAGGCAAGGGCTTGAAGGTTGTCCCCCTCGATTACCAAGTTCCGAGATTTGCCGTGCTCGTCCCCGGCGCTGAGGGATTTCACAGTGCGCTGGTTGCGCGGACGCACTCGGCGGCCAAGCTGCCGCGCCAGGACCTTGCCTGGAAACGAAAGATTAACGCCAGCGCCGGTCTTCTCGCGGATCATTTCGATCAGCTGCTCGACTGGCAGCGACTCAAGTTCTGCTACATCGTCCACGACGCGCCCCTTTGATGACATACGGAAAGGAAAAAGGGGCGGCACGCCCTCTGTAGCCTGTGGCTGCGGTATTGCGGCTCCTCATAGCCAGTAGACCAATGACCACCGACAGTGAAAGCCTCGCCTACCCTCATAGACTCGCCCATGCTGGAAGACAGGCTTTTCTAAGCTGAAGGAAGGCAAACACGCCTCCAAGTCTAGATGGGGGCTACGGGCTGCTTGACCACTTCTTTCGCCCACTGGTGAACCCCTGCAGAGCTTGTCAGTAACTGCTCTGGGTAGTCCGACTGAAGCCAGACGCAGACTGTGCAGCCGTGGCCATTCTGGTCCTCATTGATATCCAGTCAGTAGCGCGATACGTAGACGGGGTTCGCTGCAGCATCGCTAATCTCGACGGCCAAGTCCGTGCTCAGCCGATGGCCGTCGGCTTTCTTGGTCAGGAATTTCATGGCCGCAGCCTTTCGCTCCGCTTTGGAGTAGACCACTTGCCATGCAGGGAAGTTCCTAAGTTCCTCGGCTATCTCCGCCTTGCGAGCTCGGAAGTCCTGCTCAAACTCGTAAACCTTGGCACTTACTATCCTGTTAGCTTCGGGCATGACGCGATGGGACAAGGTGATGTCGTCGATCTCGTCCATTCCAGCTTCAGCGATGATAGTTGCCATGAGGTGCCGACGCTTGCCCACTTGTTCGCCGCGGTATTTACGGGATTCAGCCAGAACTGTCGCCGCCGTTTGGATGTTGGTGTAATACTCGGTCAGGCGTTCCCGCTGGGCTTCATTGGATTCTTCCTCTGACTCTTCAACCGCGTCGTGCAGCTCGTTGAGGAACGGAACGAGCCAATCAGTACCAGCGTGCCACTCATAAAGCAGCCCTTGGGCGGCCCAGACTACCGTCACACTTTGGTGTTGTCCGTTGTACTGCCGGGCAGCTTCAATCAGTTTCTTGGCCCGAGCGGACAAATTTTCCTGGTCATCGACAAGCTCATCTAGATAGTTCTGCACTTCGAAGGTGGAATCACTAGAGCTGATAAATGCCGCCCCAACCTTGGCTGCCATCCGGATGGCTTCGTCGACGTTGAGGTCGCTGCCATTGAGAGCTATATGGCTTTCACCCTCAATCTTTGCACCAGGCACGAACAAAATGCCGGCCTCGTAGGCGCGGGCCGGAATGCTCTCACCGATTTCTGCCAGCTCGGTGGAGGTGTACGTAAAGGTCATGATTCAGATATTAGGACGTACATCTGAAACACTCAGCCGCTTCACTCTATGGCTGGTCCTCATTCACTCCCGGCGCCTGGCCCTTCCTGAGTGTGTTCCGGTTTTCCCAAACCCAGTCTTTGACCTGGTCTCTGGAGACCAACCACGTCTTCTCGACTTGGTAAGCAGGAATCACTCCGGTTTGCAACCAGCGGTACACCGTGTTTCGAGAGAGCCCGAAGAGTTCTTCGAGGTGCTGAGTCGTCAGACGCTCCGGGTATTTGGCGAAGAGAGCTTCAAGGTACTTGGGGTCCACGCTGAGTCCGTCCCACCGCATGAAACCATCTCAGATCACGTTGGCAATCTGCCGTACTGAGAGTTTCAGGGTTACTAATGCTGTTGTTTGGGGTCATCAATGCCCTTTCGCGTCGGAGGGGACCCGATACAATCTTTGTGGACATCCCCAAGGAATGGGAAATGCCGGTCCGAGCTGACCGGGGTGATTGACCAAGAGTCGCTCGGGGACGCTGCAAGCTCGCCTTCCTTGGTTCAGGTAGTGCGTGGGTGCAGGATGAGGGGCTCCTGCACTGGCCGATGGCTGGATATGGAACAGCCGCCATGGCTTCCCTGGACCCCTCCAGGTCTGAATGAAGGAGATACCGGGGAGATACATGTCTGTTCGAACAAAGATAGACCTGCCATTCTCACTGATTAATCCATGGAGCGTGGTATCCGCTCAGGCAATCTCACCATTCCCCCCTCACGGGTCTGTTGTCCGCGTGTATGCAGCAGCAACCGACGTCATGGGTGTCGAGGTACGGAAGAAAGACCGGATTCAGCTCTGGAGCAGGATTGCGGACGAGCAGGCACTTAGCTTGATTGCTCAAATCCTCACCGACATAGACATAAGCACGACAGCCGACGCTGACACAGAGGTAGATCAACGTTGGATCGCCTCCATAGTGCACCCAGAAATCCGGACCCGCCTTAGCATCGCGTCAACGCTGGGCGACAAAATGTTTGCCCCACAGCTCCTGCTGCTCGCGGCAGGAGAAGCTCTCTCTTATTGCCCGCCAGGTCCGCCGACTGACACCACTGATGGCCTCGACGCCCTGATCTGCTGTCTGCTCGGAATTGGCGACGAAAGCGGCGCCGGAGATCCCGCCGGCGAAACTTGGGGAGGAGTGAATGCAGAACTTGCGGGTGAGATAATCGCAAACCTCCACTTCAACAAGTCCATGTGGGTTGGGCATCAGCTCTCCTGGATTGAACGCACTTGGTTTCAAGACTGGCCGAAACGGACGCCCACCACGGACGCTGTTGGCGGAGAACCGCGTGACCTCTTCAAAGAGGCAACAGGGGTCGAACTAGCCGATTTTGCCGCAGTCGCATTTAACGTCTACGCCCAAGCAGCCCTACACAAATTCGTCCGCTTCCCTAGCAAGTTTTTTGACACGCTCGGGCTGCCGCCAGCTGCAACGGAACACTTTCTCAGCGCCACGTCTCGGACAGTGCCTGAGCTCCGCGCCCAGATCCAGAAGGACATAACAACCTCCGGCGGTTCCCGTTACGCGTTCAACACGTTCCGACGCTTTCCGCTCGTCCAGCTGGCATCTGGGGAGTTCCTGGTACTTAGCCCCAACTTCGTCATCCAGAGGGCCCTCAGCGAGGTCACCTTCTTCGACGTCCGCCACCACCTCAAAGCATTCGACAAAAAACACGGCACCAAGCGGGATGAAGCATTCCATCAATGCACGACCGACATTCTCGAGCATGAAACAGGCGTTACCTTGCGGCGCATATTCTCAAGAGCCAAGGTCCAGGTTCTCGACGAGATCCACCTGCAACGAAGATTTGGCTCTAGGAGACATATGCCCAAGATCTGCGACTACGCAGTGCGGGTAGGAAAAACTTGGCTTCTCTTCGAGGTGACAGACACGCCCATTCCGGTGCCCGTGGTCTTTGCAAAAGCCAACGCTGATGACCTGGACTCCGAGCTAGATCGCGTACTGACGAAGCGGAAGGCCAAACAGCTAGCATCCACCATTAGCTTGCTTCAGCAGGCAGAGCCTGACCGCCAAGGACAATCTCGTCCGGGGCAGCTCACATTCATACCACTCGTCGTAACAGCCCAGACAGGCTTACCTTGGAACCCCACCGTCCATCATCGAGTAATTGAACGTCTCTCATCGATGCCCGAGTTGTCTCAAGAATCCTGCGCGCCTGTCGCCTTAATAACCAGTAAGGACCTCATGATCCTGGAGAACGCTGCCTCACTCGGATATGACGTCGTCGATCTCCTTCGCTCTTGGCGCCAAACCGACCCTGGCAATCCTCTTGATCAGCACCTACATCAGCGGGGAGTACCTCTCAGTTCCCCACGATGGGAAAAAGAACAAGCCGTCAAGACAATCAACAACTTTATGAAGCGGATGCAGGCCAATTCTGACCACTAGTTGAGAAGTTGCCGAACAACCACTCGGGGTTTGTCTTGTCTGCATTCATGCCACAAGCACCGTATCGGCTTCCTGGCACACCCCTTGGTGATCTAGCGTTCCACTTCCTTAGAACTGGGACAGGACAATGCGGGACATTCCCCGGCGGCTCAACCCGCGTAGCTGCACGTAACTTGATCGTCCCGGATGTTATGCCAAAACGTGCGCCATAATGTGCCGTCACGAGAACAACTTTCGGTACCGTGCGGGAATGGATATCGGATACGCGCGGGTCTCAACCGCCAAGCAGGATTTGAGTCGGCAGCTGGACGCCTTGGCGGCCGCCGGCGTCACGACGGTCTTTTCCGATAAGCGGTCGGGGGCCACAAGGGATCGGCCCGGCCTTCACGCTGCGCTGCAGCATGCCAGGGCCGGCGATGTAATCGTTGTGCATACGTTGGACCGCTTGGGGCGAACAGTGCGGGATACGCTCAACCTGATGCATGAGCTCAAAGAGCGTGAAGTGGGGATCCGGACACTAGCCGATCCTCTGCGCATCGATACATCGTCTCCCGACAGTCCCATGGCGCAACTGGCAGTGGTCCTGCTGGCCCTGTTCGCGGAAATGGAGCGAACCTATGCAGCCGAACGCGCGGCGCATGCCCGGGCCGTGGCTACAGCCAACGGCCGGCGCACGGGCAGGCCATCCGTCGTAGATCCTGACAAGCTCGAACATGCCGTGATGCTGCGGGACAAAGGGAAGACCATGCGCGAAATCGTCACCAAGACGGGTCTGTCGCGGACCAGCCTGTACCGGCACCTGCCGCCCCGCTCCCCCACCGCAAACTGAACTCGTCCAGAAACGAAATGGCGCCTTAGCCAGATCGGGCCGCGCTCCGCGCTCCCCCGACTTAACCGAGGGCTGGGTGATTGCTGACAAACGGCTTCACCGTATAGTTCAGCAATCCCCAAATCTTCCTCTGTTGCGGCTGCGTGATGTTGTCTTTGATGTGCTTGTTGAACATGTCTAGAAGAAACAGGTAGTCGTTTTCACCATTGTTGTTGTTGAACCGGTTCGCTGGGAAGGCGCCCGCTTCGTACAGCCACCGCAGAATGTCGCGGGAGAAATCCGCTTCGAGAAAGATCCGCTCTCCCGCGATAATCTTCTTTCTGAGATCGAACAGACCCCTGAACGTGGTGATCTGAAGGTTCAGTTCGCTGCTCTCAAAGTGCTCTACACACGTGCTGCCGATGTATTCCAGCGTCCGTCCATTGTGGCGATTTTGGATGGTGTACATGTATCGGAGATCCTGCTGCCCGCAGACGCATTCGCCTTCCTGGAGGGGATCTTCCTCCACCGCTACTACGCCCCACTCGTGCACCGCACGGAAGAAGTGGTCAGCCTCTGAGTTGTCCTCGATGACCTTCTTCAGCGTTTCAAAACTGTTCGCCACCATGGCGTCCCCCAATCTACGGGCCAAACTTTACAGCGCTCTCTAAGGGACTCTGGTTCTGTGGCTGTGAGCCAGGCACCACATTCCCTAGCAGCAGCTCTATTGTCGGCATTAGACCTAATAGCGACAAAAGACCTTTTGCCTACCTTCGGCCGCGTGCGATTTTTCCAGACGGTACGCGGGGAAACGGGTTGCCTCCGTTGTAAGTCTTCTCGCGTCCCTGCATCCTCACGAGGGCGGCTTCCCGAAGGAAGTCCGAGAAGGAGGCTTCCCGCTCGGCCGCGGTGGTCGGAGTATGAAACCATGCGGCTCGGATGCGTTCTAGTTCATCCTCGTCCGCGTAGAAGGCCCCTTTCGGCTGGGTTTTGCCGGCTTTATTGGCAACCTTCGGCGCAGCAGCCGGCGCGGCTGGATCCTGCGCGCGCGAAGGCGAAGGAGCCTGGTCTGTGATGAGCTGCGGCCCCGGATCCTCTTGATTTTTCATCACAGGCGCCTGGTTGTTTTGGTGCTCGATTGGGTGAGCAGCCCCGAGGGTGCTCTTTCGGCGTTCGGGTCGTTGTGCCATGTCAGCTCTCCAGGGTGCTGTAGTCGTGCTTTGGGAACATCTTTTCCAGGTGTGCACGAAGTTCGATTTCATCCAGATGCGCGAGGTGTCGTGCGTAGATTTCGTAGGCTTGCCGCGCTTTGTCGTCTCCGGGCCACTCGTCGAGGCCGACGCCGGCTTCCATGGCGTCTTGGATGACGCTCCAATACGGCACGTAGGGCGTGAAGACCCGCCACGGTGAGGCTTCGGCGAGGTCAGCTATCCATGCCTTGTGGGTCAGGGTGTTGCGGTTTCCGTTGACTATCACGCCCGCCACTGTCAGCAGGGGGTTGTAGTACCGGGAGACGCTGTCGAAGCTCAGCTGCAGCTGGCTCAACCCATCGAGGGAGAATTTGCCGGGTTGGCAGATCACCAGGGCGCGGTGCGCCGCTGCAAGCGCGTTGATGGTGTGCAGCTCTAGGCTGGGTGCGCAGTCAATGAGGATTATGTCGTAGCGGTCCAGGCTGTCCGCCAGGGCTTCTTTGAGCCGGTACTCGCGGCCGTGCTCGGTGTGTAGCTGCTGGATTGCTTTGGTCGTGTTGGAGTTGCCGGGGAGAACGGCGAGTCCTCCCCAGATGCCGTCGACTTCGACGTCTTGGACCCTCTCCCCCAGCAGCACGTCAGCAAAGGTGAGTTGGTCCGCTTCCACGTTGTCTGCTGCCAGGATGCCGCTGAGGTTTCCCTGCGGGTCGGCGTCTATGGCCAAGACTCGCTTTCCGGACGCAACCAAAGCTCTGGTGAGGCTGTACGTTTCCGTCGTCTTGCCGACGCCGCCCTTTTGGTTGATGAGCGCATAGATGGTCGCTGCCATGGAATCTCCAATCAGTGATGGAACGAATATAGCCAATATCCCTATTAGGACTTATAGCGACACGGTGTCCATAGGAGACAATATCGCCATTGGCCCTAACATCCCGGGACCGCTGTGGAGTCACCGGCTCGACGGGGACCACGATGAGCATCCGCTATATAGTCATTAGGTATAAAAACTATAGTAGCTCCTTTGTCGCTTTTATACCTAATACCCCTAACGGATATAAATCCCCGCCGTGATCCCCGCCGTGATCCCGGGTATGGCGGGTGAAGTCTCCAAGGCCTCGGTCATGACCCGACAATCGGGCGGTTGAAGCTTCGTGGACACGCAGTGAAGCTTATATACCTTTTATACCTAATGGATTTATTACACCCAGGCACGGTCAGGCCACCCGCCACAGCGTCACTTCGTCAGGGGGCAGCCAGTATTCGTCCCGCTCCTGGTCCCAGGCTTCATGTTCGCCAACCTGACTCGTGAGAAAACGATCCAGATACGCGTGCCAGGAGGCCCGCTGCAGCCGATTACGACGTATGTGCGCCTGGTAATCCTCCAAGACGCCCAGTCGCGCGGCCAGATTGGCGAGATCGATGGCAACGGTCTTCCATTGGCCGTTGTCCCGGCGGATCATGCCGAGAGCTTCCATCTCGGTAAGGGCTGCCGTCACGGCGTTGCGGCTAATGCTGGTGGAGCGCACGACGTCAGCGGTGGTGGGGGAGTGGCGGGCTCGTTCGATGGACTCGTATACGAGAGCTGCGACGTCTCCTAGGGCACGGAACACGGGCCGCACAGCGTGGATGCGGCCCTTGCGCCACATCAGTTCCCTGGCCAGTTGTTCATAGTGTTGAGGCAGCTGGATGAGATAGACGTCGGCTGCCTTGTGACGCGCGTCCGCCACTTTGGTGAGAATGCCATCTGAGGCCTGGGCCAGAATCGGCAGCAGCCGCGCAATGGTGACGTGGTGTTTGCCCAGGGCGACCGCGAGAGTGCGGCACCCAACGTCGAGAAGGTCGGTTTCTTTCGCGCGCATGTACCCCAGCAGTCCACGGATCAGCAGGCGGAGGCTGAGGCCTTCCCGGCCTCTAGCTGCCAGCCGGTGATCCAGTACAGCGAACAGGATGTTTTCCAGATCGTTGACCAGTTGGTGGATTGATGCAGAGCTAGCGTTGAGTGCCCCCCCTGTGGGTTTAGTGGGGCTTGTGTTGTTAATAAGGGCATTGTTTTTCCCTGTTTTACGGGGACTGCGTTTTTGGGCTTCGCGGGCATTGGTGAAGGCCTGGGCCTTGGCCCATTCAGTGGGCAGCAGCCGTGCCTGTTTGGCCGGCGTGCCGTACAGGGCAGCTAGGCCCGGGAACTGCCCGGTGAGTTCGTTCTGTACGTCTTCCAGGGCCCACCCACACGCGGAGAAGTGATTGAGTACGCCCATGCGTGCTTCTGAGGGGCTGGCGTACTTGGCTGTGTCGTAGAGACCGGTACGTGCGATTCGCCGCAGCGGAGATTCGCTGTGACCAGCGATGGGCAGCTGCGCAGCAGTAGACCTGGCTGTTGGCGCTGCTTTGGCCTGCCGTTCTTTGAGGACGCGGAGGCGGGCCAGCTCCGGCGCCAACGCAGTTCGAAGGGCTGCTAGTGCGCGCGGGGAGTTGCGGACGCGGAGGGTGGCGTAGGCCTGCGACAGGGGAGTGAGGAGAGTCTGGTGGCCGCCGGCCTTGTGCTTGGAGCCAGGGACACGGATGCACCCGTCGGTGATGTTCTGGTGCGGGCTTGGGTCCAGGCTCGTCGCCAGAAGGCCGAGGGCCTCGATGAGGTCTCGGGCTTTGGCCGCGGTAAGCCGTTCCTGCAGTGGGATGTAGATGTGCCTGCCGCCGCTGGGGGAGAAGTCCTCCACGAAGCTGACGTTTGCTTCCTGGAGAAGCTTTCCAAGCCGTGCCGCGTCTGATTCAACGACGCCCTTCACTGCCTTGGAGGTATCTAGGTCGATGCAGAGCGTGGCTACGGAGCCGTCCACGCCGTGGATCATCACTGCTGCCGGTCGTTCGGGCAGTGATGCCGTGATCGTGGGCGGGGTCGCGGGCCGGGGGTACTGGAACCGTGCGCCGATCCACCGACCCAGACGGTAGGACGGCTGACCGGCAATCAGTGGTGCCAGGACCCAGGCGTCTTGTGGCGTGACTTGACGTACGGCGGCGACACTCTCACGGGCATGCGTTGACGCGGAATTGACTTCCGGTACCATGGGGAACAAGACCTTTCCGTAAGGAGGGTGTGAAAACGGGAGCGTCCTCGAATGAGGAAGCTGCTGAATAGTTCAGATCGCTGTAACTGCCAGGAAACGTGGATCTGAACGGATACTTAGTGAAGGCCCGCCTTGTGCGGGCCTTCAGCTATTTAACTGGCCTTCGCAATAGGCAATGCCTCCTGCAGGCTGTCGCGGTCTGCCCATGCGGGCAGGCCGTCTGCTTCGAGTTCGAGGTGAATCAGGATCTGTTCCAAGCCCTGCGAGTCACTGAGGCCCATCCGCCTTGAGACTTCGCGTACGAGGTCTTTGCAGTGGGGCGGGATCGAGTAGTTGGCCTGCACATTGTTCATGCCAGTGCCGCGTTGGCGGCGAAGAACGGTTCCCATATGGCTCACCCTAGCCTTAGCCCTAGGGCTAAGGTTTCCAGACACGCCCGTGGGCTCGGGGATTCTTTCGGGCCCCGGTGCTTTGCTAAACGTGTGGCTGACGTCTCGGGCAGGGACTCGGCGTCCCGTTGTAACTATTGTGCGCGCGCAGCTTTCTTGACCGCCGTGTGACAGATTGCGTGAGCTCATTGCTCCAATATGTCATAAAAACTGGAAAATTTAGATATGGGACGACCCGCTGTTCGATTATCTGTTCCAGGCGCGCCGTACGATGGCATCAACCGCCTTGGGGCTCGCCTCGCTCTCTCCTGCTCCGCCGGAGAATGCGCTGCGAAACAGGTCCCCCGTAGCCTTTAGTGACCTGAAATAGCGCCCCTGGCCGTCAATACGCCATCGGGAAATTCCAAGGTAGCTGGCAGCTGCGCGCCGGTCCATGCCGGCCAGCAGGCAAACTTTCACAGCCTCATAGATGACGCGATAAGCAGCCTCATGCTCCCGCGGGACTTCCGCCAGGACGCTCTGAACGGCTTTCTGCGCTTTTTCTGGAGTGGTCATTCTGCTGCTGCCTTCCTAATCGAGGGAGAGGGCGGAGCCCAGGTCGGCCTCAACCTTGCGCTTTCTGCGGGCGTAAGCGAAGAGTGCAAGGCCTACGACGACCAGGGCGGTGGATGCGTAGGAAACGAGCATGTAGAGGTAAACCACATCTCCGGCCCCAAACCACTCGATGGGGTAGGCACCCGCGCGCAGCAGCGAGAGTGTGAAGCCCGCGGCAATCATTCCGGACGCCGTGCGGCCTGTGCGCAGTGGGTTGTTTCTGGAATCGAGGTAGGCCGGCCGCACAAGAGGAAAGACGACGTAAGCCACATAGAAGAGCACCAGCCAGATGTTGATGCGGACGCTGGGCTGGGTGGCAAAGTCGAGCATCTGGGGCGATGAATAGGGGGCGTCTGTGGCCAGGACGGTCCAGAGAAGGCCGGCCGACACGAGCCCCAGCACTGCAGCCCCAGGCGCTCCGACGGTCCAGCGCCGTGCAAAGGACGAGCCGTAGGCGAGGCTTAGGTGGCCGCCGAGGAACGCAACAGCTACCAGGGCGCAATACTTCGAGATGAGGTCGGTTGCGTTGTGGATCGGCATCATCGAATCCAGCGGGTAATACACCGGCGGCAGCAGGAGCAGGTAACCGATCGTGAGGAAGATTCCCGACAGGGCAATGCTGCTGGCCTTGCCCCGTAGGGCGTGCTGATAGCCGGTGGCCGGTGTGTTGATGCGCTTGAAAGTCAGGCTTCCCAAGAGGATGAGCATCAGCGTCACAGGGACAACGGACAGTGGATTCACCCGAGCAGCTCCGTCATTTTCTCCGCGTATTCCCGGGCCTCTTTGCGCTGTTTGACCCGTCGCTGCAGCAGGTTGATCCTGCCTGAGATCAGCTCCACTAGGGCATCATCGGAAATCTCAAGTAGCTCATCCTCGCGCGCACGGGGTTGCCAACCACCCTCGGCCGGTAACACGAGGCCGATAACGACCAGACCCGATGCGAAAGAGGTCCCCGCTGCTCTGGAGGCTGCTACTGCCAGCGGCGGTGTCAGCTTGTTTTCGGTCAGCTGAGTAAAGATGTAGGTCAGGGCCATGCCCGTTTCTTCGGCCATGCGGTGCCGCAGTTCGCCAGGGTCGATGGCATCGATCCAGGCCCGGTTGGAGCCTTCGTGCGGAAAGTCTATGAGCGGGATATGTTTCCGAAGATCCCGTGGATAGTGCTTCTTGGAGGTGCGGAACTGCAGCTCCGCCATCAGATCGGCGTGATGGACCTGGCTTAGCACTTCTGCTGGTGTGGGCTCGATCGGCCGGGTGTACATGTCCCTGTATGGGTCAAAGGCAGCCAGCGCTTCCAGCACGTTCATTTCGGACGCCCGCGCCACGGCAACGACTGTCGATTCCGCAACGTTTCCGCGCCGCAACTGGTTGCCCAGAGTGCCGCGATGTAGGCCTGTCAGGGCGCTCAGAGCGGCAGGGGAAGTGCTGATGGACTGGGCGTCCAGCCAGCTCTTGAACTCTGAGGCTGAGACGGGCACAAACACTCCTTGGACGGACCGAACATGACAAGACGGGCGCAACAGATTCTGCTAAGATGCTCCCAATAGTTAAGTTTTCAACCACACTTAACTAATGGTCTTATTTTCCATCCTAGCCTTAGGGCTGAGTTTAGCCGGGATGGGTTTTCCGCTCGGGGGAATAGGCCCCGGATTAGCCCAGGGGAGGGGCGGCATGTCTTTGACAGTCGGTCGAGCTGCTAGCACTGTTGCTGTCGCTACCGCCCTTACATTGGGGTTCGTTGTCGTGGTCCTTGACGATGGCGGCTCTCCGGCCCAGGCGGCTTCTGCTTGTGTCGCTCCTGGGACCGCAGCTGAACCGGCATCCTCAACGATTTCCGGCAGCACAGTGGCCGGGTTCGACGGTGAGCAAATGAAAAACGCGGCCGCCATTATGAAGGCTGCGGCTGATTTGAAGCTGCCGGTGGCTGCCCAGTTGATCGGTGTCCAGGCTGCCATTGGTGAGTCATCGTTACGGGTCATTGATTTCGGGGACGGCGCAGGCCCTGACTCCCGCGGGCTGTTCCAGCAGCGGGCGAACGGTGCGTGGGGTTCCTATGAGGACCGTATGGACCCTCACACCAGCGCGACCAACTTCTTCAAGGCCCTGCAGAAGGTCGAGGGCTGGGAAACCCTCGAACCGACCATCGCTATTCACCGCACGCAGCGGAACGCGGACCCGAACCATTACACCCGCTTCCGGGAGCAGGCCACGCAGATCGTGAAAGCCCTCGGCGGGGAATCCGCAGCGTTGGTGGATCCCTCCGGGGTGTGCCCGGCCGAGGGGAACCAGGTTGTCGGGGACATTGCCGGCAAGTGGGTCAAGCCTCTGCCAGGGGCTGACATGACCAGCGGCTACGGCCCGCGGCCGGCCCCGCCCGGCACTGCCGGGGGAGTGCTGGCGAACTTCCACTACGGCATCGATTTCTCCACCCCGGGACATGCCGGGACGGTCCTGGCGATCACGGATCTGAAGATCGTGAAGATCCGCAACCTCGACGGCCAGTTCGGGACCGGTGTCACCGGGCAAACGCTCGACGGGAAGCTGACCATCGGCATGTACCACATGGAGGCCGGGTCCCTGAAGGTCAAGGAAGGCGACATCGTTGCTGCCGGGACTCCACTTGGGATCGAAGGGGCCACAGGAAACGTCTCAGGCCGGCACACGCACATGGAGTTCTATGCCGGGGCTCTGCCGAACCCGATGATCCCGATCAACGCCACCATCGACCCCACCCCGATCCTTCAAGAGAAAGGCATCCTGTGATGCGTAGAACCGCACTCGCCCCGGCGCTGCTCGCGGCCGCAGCGCTACTGACGGCCTGCGCCGGGACCCCCACCGCAGACAGCACGGCCACCGCGACGGCCGCGCCGACCATCACAGCCGACGCTGACGGGAATTCCACCGGTGACGGTCATGACCACGACGAAGCCACGGAGCACTATGACGGCCCTAACGTCACCTGGGATGCCGGCGCAGAGCAGACAGTCAAGGACACCGCCGGAAAGGCCATGGCCCTGTTCGGCCGTCCCACTGTGGAAGAGAAGACCTGGTTCAGGGATCTCGAACCCATGCTCGCCGCCGAGTACAAGGAGGATGCCCGCTACATCGACCCGGCCCAAGTCCCGTTCTCCACCGTCACCGACGGTCCGGCGATCAGCCGGGAAGCACAGAACCCCATGACCGTGACCGCCACCTTCGACACGGACGCCGGGCCCTGGACGATGATGCTCCACCGCATCGGCCAGGACGATCCCTGGCTTGTGACCTCGATCAGCCCGGTGAGTGCCCCATGAATGCCCCGGCCACCGGCGCGGATGAGTTCGGCACGGCACCGCTGTTCACAGATCCGCTCACCAACCCGGACAGTCCGGGACCGGCACAAGCAATCGCGACGGCTGCCCCGTTGCTGTTCCAGGAACCTGTCCCACAGATTTCCAGAAGTCAGAACCCCGCGAATGAAAGGAAGACCCGATGAGTACCAACTGGTCAGGCGCAGAGCGGAAGTCACGCGCCCCCATCAGCCTGCTCGATCCGGAAACCAGCGCAGAGGACAACACCCCGGAAACGGCAGAGGCCGCCGTCTCCGAGTCAGCACCGGATAAGGCACTTGCAGCAACAGCTGCGCCGGCCCCGCTGGTCAGCGGCCGGCGCAGCGCCTCGGTGCTGCAAAAGGACAACTTGAACGATGAACTGCCCCCGGCCACTGGCTGGCAGGCGTTCCTGCGGGCAGTGACGTTCGGTCTGGTCAAGCCCAAGGTCGGCGCGGCCGAGCTGGCCCGCCGAACGGACCTCTCCGCGATCCAGCGGGTCTATTCCCGGCCCATGCGCATCATGGTCGCCCAGCCTCTGGGCGGGGTCGGTAAGACCATGTGCAGCGTCGGGATCGGCTCCACCTTCGGGATTCACTCGGGCCAGCACGCCATCGTGTGGGACAACAACGAAATGATGGGCACCCTTGGTGTGCGGACCAACGCAAACGGCTCCACCCGTACCGTGTGGGACCTGCTCAACGTCCTGGAAAAGTTCGAAACCATCGAAGCCCGCAAAGGCGACTTCTCCTACTACACCCGCCACCAGGGAAAGAATCAGTTCTCCGTCCTGGCCTCCGACGAGGACCCTGACCGGATGAAGTCCATTGGGGCCGAAGAATTCAACCGGATCCACACAGTGGTTAGCCGGTTTTACGACACCATCGTCCTGGACACCGGCAACAACACCCGCTCCGAGAACTGGTTGGCTTCAATCGAGGTCACAGACCAGCTCGTGATCCCGGTCCGGCTACAGCGCAACGCTGTCGTCTCAGCCCTCCGGATGATCGAACAGCTCGAATCCATGACCGAACGCACCGGGAACCGGCACTACAAAGACCTGGTGAACAACGCCGTGGTCGTCGTGACCCAGGGCGGCGGGGCGAAAGTTTCAGCCGCCGATCGGGCGGACCTCCGTGCCCAGCTCGAAGGTACGGTGCGGGCCATCATCGATATCCCATACGACGCGGCACTCGATAACGGCTCCATCATCGACTGGCAGCTCGTGGGCGATCCTGCCCGCCGCGCTTTCGAACGCGTGACCGCCGAAATCGCTGCTGGCCTGCTCGAGGTAGATAACCGCACTGCCCACGCCCCTAACCACTTCACCAACCGATAGGAAACCCCATCATGTTCATGAGCATCGTCAACGAAGTCATCGTTCCCGCGGCCGCCAACAACCCCCTGGACGGGGTGACACCGAACATCAACGTCTTCGGCGTCAAGTTCCAAGGCGCGATCCAACTCATCCTCGGCGGCATCTGGGCGTTGGTCCTGATCCTGGTTACCGCCGCATTCCTGATGAACTTGGGCAAGTGGGGCGTCGCCCGCCAGCGCGGCCACTCCGACGACATTGCAGACGGCGCAGACGGCGCCAAGCGCAGCGGCATCGCCTTCGCCGCCGTCGCCGGCGCCAGCGTCATCATCGGCGGCATCCTTGCCCTCACAGCAGCAGCGGGAGCCTAGTCCATGCAGAAGCACTGGAAGGCGCTTACGGCGGTAGGAGTTGTGATCGTCGCCGTTGCCGTGGCCGTAATCCTCATCAGCCGTCCGACACCTTCCGCTGAACAAGAACCCAGCTCACTTCAGGCGTCCGGGAAGTTCGGGTTTCCCGTCTCCACGATCAAGATCGGTGAAGGAGGAACAAAAACGGCCGGTGATGGCAAGACCATCACCGGCTATAGCGGCACGTGTGATTCCGCCGCCCAGGCAGCGGCCAACTTTGCTCCGCTGCTATCGGAAGTCAATCTGAAGACCTGGGCGGACCAAAAGAAAACCCTGACTGAGGTTTCCGTTCCGGGCCCCTGGTTCGAAAAGGTGACTTCCGGGGGAGACCTCATGACCACCACCAAGAATCTGCCGTCCGGCGCTTTCGATGGCGGGTGGGTTTCCCGTTCCGACGTGGCTGCCGGCGGCCTGTACCGGGTTGCCAGCTGCGAAGAGAAGAAGCGCGCTGTGGTTCAAGTCTTCATCGGATCTTTGAATGCCCAGGTCAAAACCGTTCCGGCCGGGGGCTTCGGAACGGTTCCGATGGAACTGACCTGGGATGGCGACTGGAAGATCACGGACGCCCGACAGTCTGCCGATGACCCGAATTTCGGCGGCCGCGTCCAAGACAGAGGACCTGCTGGAGCGACGCCTGGAGAACCCACTGGAGATTTTCCGGTGTTGACCCAGGACCTTGTGAACTCGGTGTTCGCGGACGTGCGCAGAGATGGGTGGATTGAGTATGCGAACGCTAAGCGCTAATAAGACGATTCGCCTGGTCGCGGCCCTATTGTCGTTGTTCCTCAGCCTCGGGGTTATCACCGCCGGACCTGCTCAGGCAGCGGACGACATAACGAAGTCCGAGAAGTTGAACGCTGATCAGATGAAACGCCTTGCGGGATTGCCCGATGATCAGAGGAATGCGATCCGGGACAGGCTGAACCTGGAGCTTGGCAAGACAGCTTGTGGTGACATGGCCTTCTACGCGGCCATGGGCGGAAGCAATTGTGAGAATGTCGCGGCAAAGGCCTTTGAGACGTTCCTGACGACGCCGGAGAAGTCTCTGGACTACGGCGGGGACACTGCGTCGTTCTGCGCCGCGCTGCCCTCTGCGGGAGCGCCTCTGACGGGTACAACCTGGTGCACGGGCGGGTCGATTATTCAGAAGTTCGCTCCCGTAGCTGGCGCCGTTCTGCGGACCGCCATCGCGGTCCAGCCTGGTGGGCAGTTCGTGCTGGGTGCGGTGGACACGGTGGCCTTTATCGCCAATGCCAAGGATGGGTTTGAGAAGTTTGCGAACTCGACCAAGGAGGCCGGCGTCTCGGCCACGAACGAGGTCCTGGTGAACCTGTTGAAGGTCTCGAAGTTTGACGTCGATGAGGGTTTCCGGACCACGTGGGCGATCTTTTCCGGGCTTGGGATCATCCTGCTGACCCTCATGTTTTTCAAACTCTTCCGGGACTACTCGGACGAGAAAATCGATCCGGACTCCATGCGTGAGTCCGTGCTCTGGTATGCGCCGTTGGCGATTCTCCTGGCCTTGTTCGGTCCGGTCCTGGGCTACGTGGCAAATAACGCGCTGATCAGTCTCACGGAGTCGATCAGCCCGTGGACGGCAAACCAGATCGGGACCTTCTCCACGACCATTTCCCGGTTCGCCTCGTATGAGTCGAACGGGGTTTTCGGCCCGCTGGCAGCTGTACTGCTGTTCGGCCTGCTGTTTATCGGGGCGTGGGCACTCCTGGGGCTTTTCGCTCTGGCGCCGATCGCCCTGTACCTCCTGGGCGTAGGTATCGCGTTAATGCTCGGATTCATGATTCACCCGGAGCACCGGGCCCGGGTCGGCAAGGTCGGGTCGCTGTGGCTGGGAATCGCTTTGTCCAAGCCGCTGCTGCTGTTGATCATGGGTGCGTTGTTCAGTTTCATTTCCTCCCGCCCCGCGTTCCAAGGCGGGGGAACCAGCGATGCGCTGGTGAACGCTTCATCTGTCTTTATTGCGGCCGCCGCGATGGTGGTCCTGGCGTTCTCGCCGGCATTGCTGTTCAAGTTCGTCCCCATCCTTCCCTCTTCCGCTACCGGGCTGGGTGCCAACCGTCCCTCGATTGCAGGGGCGGCGATGGTCGCCGGAGCCGGAGCCGGAATCGGCGCGATGATCCGTCAACGCCGCACAATGCAAGCCCAGTCCGGCCCGGCTAGCGGCGGCCCAGTCGGCCCGAACGGCGCAGGGCAGCGGCAAGGTAGTCCCGGCCTTCCTGTCGGGCCTGACAACGGTATGACCGGCTCGCCGGCAGGCGCTGGGACTGGCCGTCGCAGTGCTGGCCATGCCGGCCGGGAGGCGTCCGGCGCCCAGGATCCAACGCCAACTCCTGATACCCGCACCATCGCCCAGGCTCAGCGGGACGATCGGGCCGGGACACCGACGGGGAAGGCTGCTGCAGCGGCGCGCAATGGCGCTGCCGCCTTCGGTAAGGGCACGGCAACAGCCACACGGGGATCGGCCAAGATCGCCGCGGGCGGTGCGACAGCGTTCCTCCTGGCAGGACGTGAAGCATCGCGGCAGGCTGCGATGCGCGGCCGTCAGGGCGTGCATTCGATGGCCCCGGATACCGATCACATCAGCGGCCGGTAATGAAGCAGTTTGTAGCGGGCAGTAAGGAAGCGGGGGAGTAGGTCTGATGGGACGCATGGTTGTTGTCGGTGGTGAGGTTTCCCGGCGTGGTTTGTGGGGCGGGAACCGCACCGGTCCTGAATGGATCGGCCTGAGCACCGCCTTGGCATTGGGACTGGTGACGGTCATTTCCCTCAAGGACGTGATCGTGCTGGGCCTGATCCTGGCCGCGGCCATCGTCGGGCTCGGGGTGGTCTTGACCACGCCGAGCAAGATTACCGGGTACCGCTCTCTGGGGGCGTTGATCGTTGAACGGCAGCACCAGCGGTCCCGCCGCAAGAACAAGTCCGCGACGTTTGTCCCGGTGAAGTTCCGGGACCAGACCCGCATGGTGAAAGCCTCTAAGGCTGATCGGGCCCGTGCCGATGAGAAGGGCATGATCGAGGTTCCGGTGAAGCACCGGAACAATGCCCCGCTGATGGTCGGGACGGTCCGCCCGTTCACTGTGCAGACCCCGACGGGGCCGATGACGGTTTTCCGTCACGGCGGGAAGATCAAAACCCCGTACTACACGGTGACCGTGGAAGTGATGGGTTCTTCCTCCGGGATCCGGGAGGAAAACCGGGAAGACTCCGCGTACGTGGCCCGCGGTCAGTTCCTGGCCCGGATGGCCCGCCGGCAATCCCTCATCACCCACGTCCAGACGCTCTCCCGCGCGGTCCCGATGGATTCGACCGACCACCTGCTGTGGATCAAGGACAAGCAGGCTCAGGGCATCAACCGGCTGCTGATCACTTCCTACGGGGACCTGGTCCAAACGTTGCAGTCCCGTTCCGAGCAGCACCGCACCTACGAGACGTTCCGCATTCCCCGCTCCGCTGCGTTGTCGCTGAAGGCCTCCAAGCTCGGCGGCGGTGACACCGGCCTTGGGCTGGCTATCCATCAGGAAATCCGCACCGCCCTGGCGCAGGCGCAGATGATGGGCGGGATCCAGGATTACCGCACCCTGGGACCTGAACAGATGGCAGCCCTCCTGCGGCACCTGCAGGACCCGGATTTCGACATTGACGATGATGAGAACGCGGACCTGGCCGACTGCTGGCAGCACATGGACGGGGATTCCTCGGATTCTTCGGTGGTCATCAACGGCCACTGGCACACCCGCACCGGGTACGTCCCGGCTTCAGCGTTCAGCCCCGAAGCAATCCCCGTCTCCGCCCTGCAATCGTTGGTCTCCGGGATCCAACCGGCCGTGGTCCACACCGTCTCCATGGTCCTGGAACTGGCCGATGCCCGCACCGCCCGGGGGAAAGCCCGCACGGACGCGGCCATGGACCGGGCCAAGGGCAAGGAAGTCGCGAAGTCCGGTGTCGTGACCGACGGATCCGAAGAAGTCCTCATGGGCGCCTCCACCCAGCGGCTCCTGGACCTCAAACCCGGTTCCGGGCACCACGGCGCTTCCTACGCGCTCTACATCTCCTACTCCGTGGAATCAGAGGACGAGCTGCTGGCCACCGCCGATCTGATCGAGGCTGCGGCCGCGGACGCCGGGATCGAATTCATTGACTGGATGGATCACCGCAATGACCTGGCCTTGATCACCACCATGCCGTTCACGAGAGGAATCCGATGAACACCCCCAAACTCATCAAAGGCCTGCGGATGCCTTGGGCCCTGACCACAAAATCCCGCCGCACCAAGCGTTCCCAGACCCGGAAACAGCGCCTAGCCGCAGAGAACAGCGTGGCCGCCGCTACCGGAGATGCCCTGGCAGCCAAGCGCCGTGCAGGAAAAGACAGCCGCGAAGCCACAGCGAGCGTGCAGTGGCATTGCGAGCGGAAGAGCTCGCGGGCCTCCCGGCTGGGGTATTACGATCCGGCCGCCCCTGGTGTGTTGTCCTCGACCCGGCAGATGGAATTTTCGCACATGGCCATTGCCTCGCCCCCGACCTCGCACCGGGGCCTGGCGTTCGGGATCGATGCAGGTTCCGGGTGGATGGTCGTCCATGACCCGTTCACGTCCTACGGCAACGAGCTCGAATCCCCGAACGTCTGCTTCATCGGGGACCTTGGCCAGGGCAAGTCCTCCGGGATCAAGACTTGGGCGGTGCTGCGGCAGCTGCTCTTGGGCCGCCGCGTCGTGGTGATCGACAAGAAGTACCAGCTGGACCAGAACGGCGGGGAATACACCTCCCTCGCCCAGCGCCTGGGCATCACGCCGGTGAAGTTCATGGTCGGCGGTGGAGGGGCCAAGATCAACATCCTGGACCCGCGTATCGCTGCCCGGCTGAACGAGGACAGCCACGACGACACGGCACTGTCCACCCCGGCGGGTCAGTCCATGCTGGTCCGTGCCGTGGTTGAAGAAGCCCTGGGCCGGCCGCTGCTGCCCAAGGAGGGCAAAGCCGTCCGGATAGCCCACAAACAGGCGCTCCGCACGGCGGCCGCGAACAACGAAACCGCCCATATCCGCCACGTCCTCTCAGCGCTCTACGCACCCGACGCGGACGCCGCGGCGGCCTCGAACCTGTCCGTGAAGGAAATCCGGCAGTGGGGCCAGGACCCCGCGTTTGAACTTGAACGCATGATCGAAGATGACCTCGCCGGCCTGATCGACGGCGAAACCAGCACCGAAATTTCCCTGAACGCAGGGCTGACCGTCTTTGACGTGTCCCTGCTCCCGGAGGACGGGCCGGCGCTGGCGATCGTCATGACGATCATCAACACCTGGCTGGCGAACACGCTCTACCGGCAGGAAGAACCTGTCCCCACTGTCCTGGTTATCGAAGAAGCCTGGCACACCGTCCAAGGCTCCGTTGCGAAGGTCACCCGCCGCAACACCAAGCTTTCGCGGGCCCTGTCGCTCTCGTGCATGTTCGCGTTCCACCACATCTCCGACATTCCCGGAGACTCCCCGGCCATCGCCATGCTCAAAGAGTGCGGAACGGTCCTGCTCTACAAGCAGCAAAAATCCGATGACGCCTGGGCGTGCGAGAGGATGTTCAACCTTCCCGCCGGGTCCGCGGCCGATATCGCGTCCCTGACCAAAGGCACCTGCATGATGCGGATCGGCGGGAAGGATCCTTTCATTGCCATCCACGTCCGCAGCGCCCTGGAAATCGAACTCACCGACACCGACAAGGCCATGAAATCCACGGCCACCATCAACCAGCACGAAACCGACACCCAGGAGGAAGCAGCATGAGCGCGACCAAACGTATGTCCACGGATTCAGTGATGAAAATCGGCCTGGCCGTCATCGTGATCGTCCTGGTTGTTCTCGGCTGGGTATCGGCATTCCTGGGAGAGTTGCTGACACCCACAGGGATGCCCTGGACCGACTTCTCCGCGCTGTCGGCAAAGATCAAGGCCGGCGAATTCGCTTGGCCCGGTGCAGCCACGTGGATCCTGATCGTCCTCGCTGTCCTGGCCCTCGTCGGCGCGGGAATGCTCACGGCCCTCTTTGGCGGGAACAAGCACCGCGACGACGGGCTGCCCCGCTACAAGGACCTCGAAAAGCGGATGGGCAAAAAAGCCGCCTTGGCCAAGGCCAAGCAGTCACTGGAACTCCCGGACGACGCCACCGAAGAAGAGATGATTGTCGCTCTGTGCAAGCTCGACGGACAGACGCTCTACGTCCAGCACGAAGACTCCATGTGGGTGTTCGCCCCGCAGCGCTCCGGTAAGACCCTGTTCCTGGCCGTCGGGATCGTCCTGGACGCACCAGGTGCCGTGATCGCCACTTCCACCAAGAATGACCTGCCGATGTTGACCGGTGTTGCCCGGCAGCGCAAGGGCGATGTGTCCGTGTTCGACCTTCAGGACATTTCCGGGTGGCCGAACAAGGTCCGGTGGAACGTCATCACCGGGTGCGAGGATCCCGACGAGGCACTGGCGCGAGCCAAGGCCTGGGCAGGCGCCCAGCCCATGGGCAACGTCAAGAACGGGGACTTCTTCAACTCCAAGGCCTCAGCCGTCCTTGGCCGGTTCCTGCACGCCGCTGCTTTGGGTGGTAAGAACATCGAAGACGTGGTGCGCTGGTCGAACAACTTCGCGGATAAGGAGCCCTTGGAAATTCTGCTTGACCACGGCGCTCCCGCAGCGTTCTCGGACCGCCTGCGGGCCCTCACCACCTCACGGGCCGGCGAAACGGTGGACTCAATCCAGGAAACCCTTGCCGGGCTGCTCGAACCGTTGTCCTCACCGAAGGCCATGCAGATGCTCAGCCCTGCGGAGGGTGAAGGATTCGATATGGAAAGGTTCCTGGAAAAGCCGAACACGGTGTACCTGCTCACGGACGGGGAGCGCTCACCGGTCGCACCGTTGGTGGCGATGTTCGCCGACTTCATGTTCCGCAAAGCCCAGCGCATTTCCCAGTCCATGCCCGGAGGCCGGCTGTGGCCGGTGCTGACGATGGTCCTGGACGAGGCGCCGAACGTCGCCGCCATCCCGGACATGGCCAGTGCGCTGTCGGATTCCGGCGGTCGTGGGATCCGCATCATCGGGTTCAGCCAGTCCTTTGCGCAGAACCGGCAACGCTGGGGCAATGAAGCCGCCACAGCAATCCGTGGAACCTCCTCGATCAGGTTGTTCCTGCCGGGCCTGGAAGAGCTCGACGAGCTGGACAGGATCGCCCGGGCCGCGGGGACTACCCGCAAGGAACGAGTCTCCACCTCCCAGGGCCGCGGTGGATCCTCCCGGACCATCAGTGAGGAAGAGCGGCCTGTGATCCGTGGGAACGAGATCCAGCAGCTTCCAGTGGGGGAGGCCTTCATGCACTACAGCAACGTCGCCCCTGCGGTAGTGAAGCTCATGCCGTGGTGGGAACGTGCTGATGCGGATCAGATCAAGTCAGATAAGGCAGCTGCAGGAGAGATTGTCAGGAAGGTGCAGGTATGACCCAGCACGGCCATGAGCAAGACGATGGAGTGGATGAGGCCGAACTGATCCAGCAGTTTGTCATGTGGGTTGAAATGTTCGTCCACGATGTTGAAGCGGTTCCCGACGAACCCACCGGCCGGCACTGGTGCCCTGAGTGGTGGCAACACCCAGAAGCTGTAGCCCGCTTAAAGTCCCTATTCGAGGCTTACAAGCAGGCTGACGAGGACAACACCATGTCGGCCTGGTGGGTCCAGCACTGGGACCCACAGTCCCGCACGCTGTTCTCCGCCGCCGGCCCCTTCAAAAACTGCCAACGGCAGCACGCATTCCTTGACCGGGCACAGGACTACACGCCGCGGCTGGTTACGGTGCCGCCGCCGGTTGACTGGAGTCCATAGAACTGGAGCCCACTCGCTTGTTGACGGAATCGCTGTTATCGGCGTTTATAAAGATCTGTGGGAGACGCCGCATAGCCAGTAGGCGCTGGCGTTTGACAACGCCAGCGCCTACCAAAGGCTGTTACGTAGAGAAAGTGGCTCTCAGACTGTTAGTTCGTCAGTGCTTGTGTCGGAGTTTTCGGCTTCGGGTGTTGGGTGTCCATTGAGCGTTGTTAGGGCCAGTACTCCAGCGATGACGAGAATAGCGGCGGCGACTAGCAACGCTGTACTGTAACCCGCTGTGAGAGCTGCCCCGAGGCTGACGCCGGCGCGTTCGTGCGGCGCTGAGATGGTGGCCGCGACAGCGGCCAGCACGGCTAGACCGAGAGCGACGCCGATCTGCTGGGCTGAGTTGAGCAGCGCCGAGGCGATCCCTGCCTTGTCCTGGTCGACGTGGTAAACGGCGGCCTGTGTGAGCGCTATGACGCCCAGGCCGAATCCGCCGGCGAGTACGAACATGGCCGGTGCCAGGTGGAGCCAGTAGTTGGCGTCCTCGGCGATGGTGGAAAACCAGAGCGCAGCGACGGCGCTGAGGAGTGCCCCCGTTGCAGCGACGACACGCGGTGCTATCTTCAGCAGAAGCTTCGGGGCACTACCGGCGCCCAGTATGAGTCCGGCAGCGAACGGCAGCCAGGCAGCACCGGTCTGGAGCGGGCTGAATTGCTGGACCTGCTGGAGGTAGAGGGTGATGACATAGAAAGTGCCCATCGGGCCAATGGCGAGCAGGAGCATGGTGGCGTAGGCGCCGGCACGGTTGCGGTCCCTGAAGAGGCTTAGGGGCACCAGTGGGTTTTTGCTGCGCGCTTGAGTGACCGCGGGATGACCCTCGGCTGGGCCATCTACGGCGAGCGAGTTGTCCTAGGCCACCTAGAGCCCGAAGGCGGTTCCATGACCGTGTTCGAACACGAGGTTGGTCTGGGTGCCTGCGACGGCAGGATTCGAGGACAAGTGGTCCAGTACGAATTGACGGATGTGCTCGGTGTTTTTGGCCGTGATGTGGATCAAAAAATCGTCGGCACCGCCGAGCACGAAGAACTGCTTGATTTCGGGAAGGTCCCGTAACTCGTTTCCGAAGGCGTTCATGAGGTGACGGGCACCAGGCCTAAGCCGCACGCTAACCAGGGCTTGGAGAGGCAGGCCCATCGCTTCGGGTGCGACTTCGACGGTGAACCGCTTGATCACCCCGGACTCTTTAAGCGCCTTAAGGCGGGCAAGACAGGTTGAGGGCGCAAGCCCCAGGGCTTCCGACAACGACTGATTGGTTCGCCTTGAATTCTTGGATAACAGACCCAGAAGCCTCTGGTCGACTTCGTCCAGAGTCACCTGCTGCAGTTTCTGCGGGTCGGACACCATGTAATACTCCTCACAGTGCAGGAATTTGCCGGTTACTGGCATTCTGCCGTAGATCCTGTGCTGAGACACGCCTAATCCGCAGTTTCTGTCATTCTTTTTCCCACAAGCATCAATCTCCCCAGAAAGCGTGAGCATGATCATCTCCGTCCCCAAGGAAATCAAGAACAACGAGTTCCGCGTCGCCATCACAGCTGCCGGCGTACATGAATTCAAAGCAAACGGCCACGACGTGCTCGTGGAAACCGGTGCCGGCGTTGGTTCCGGCATTAGCGATCAGGAGTACGCACTCGCCGGAGCTGAGATCGTTGAGACTGCGGAAGAGGTCTGGGCCCGAGCCGACATGGTGATGAAGGTCAAGGAACCCGTGGCGTCCGAATACCGCCATTTCCGCGAGGGATTGCTCCTTTTCACCTACCTTCACCTTGCCGCGGAGCCCGCACTGACTCAGGCGCTTGTCGACTCCGACGTCACGGCCATCGCTTATGAGACGGTGCAGGAAGGCCGGGCGCTGCCGCTGCTCGCACCCATGTCCGAAGTAGCCGGCCGGCTCTCCGTTCAGGTCGGCGCGACCTCCCTCATGGCGCCCGCCGGCGGCAAAGGCGTGCTGCTCGGCGGCGTACCCGGCGTCCGCCCCGCGAAAGTGGTGGTCCTCGGTGCAGGTGTCGCAGGCACCAACGCCGCCGCCATGGCCCTCGGCCTCGGTGCCGACGTCACCATCCTGGACATCAACATCAACCGGCTGCGCGAACTCGACGCCCAGTACCAGGGCCGGCTCAAAACCGTGGCGTCGAACTCGTACGAGATCGAAAAGTCAGTTATCGATGCAGATCTCGTCATCGGCTCCGTCCTGATTCCGGGAGCGAAGGCCCCCAAGCTCGTCACCAACGACCTCGTTGCCCGGATGAAGCCCGGCTCGGTCCTGGTGGACATCGCCGTGGACCAGGGCGGCTGCTTCGAAGACACCCACCCCACCACGCACCAGGAACCCACCTACGAGGTCCACAACACCATCTTCTACTGCGTGGCCAACATGCCCGGAGCTGTCCCGAACACCTCCACCTACGCGCTGACCAACGTCACACTCCGCTACGCGGTTGCTTTGGCCAACTACGGCGTCAAGGGTGCTTTCGACCGGCTCCCCGCTCTGGCGGGCGGTCTGAACGTGGCGGCGGGAAAGGTCACCCACAAGTCTGTCAGCGATGCCCATGGACATGACCTCGCCGACTGGCAGGACCTCGTAACGGTTTAGGACATCGGCTGTGCCTGCCCGAGAGAAGGCAGGCACAGCCCGCTCCATAGGAAGGGGCACGGTATTAAATGGCATTTCACCTGCAACCCAAATGGCAGCCGCTGGTTGGCCAACTGGTCATCGTGAAACTTCTGGATAAGGAGATCCGCCGCGGAGTTGTCGATGCAGTAACCGATGATGATCAAATCCTGTGGCTCGACAGTGACGGCGCCGAGCCCCGCCGTCTCTTTCACCGGGCAGACGGTTTCAAGGTGTGGGTCGACTATAGATGGGAAACCGACAGGTTCAGCCTCTGCCCTGATTTCCAGCATGCTGCTGCACCATGAGGTGCGAACACTCCGCTGCGCCTGGACGCGTACAGGTTCTGGAACAGCTGCATGACGAAAATGAGTTAGCAAGAGCCATTACTCGGCTGCGCTCTGAAACAGTCCAAGAGGAAGCTTCAGGCGTGCTTGTCACCTGGCACGGCCCCTGGTCCTACACCCTTGAGCTCAGCCAGCAGATTCCTCCTGGACTCGTCTACGAGTGCGTCGCCCCTGAACAACTCAACTGCTGAGACTGATTCAGGAACGGTCTGACTGATCGAGCCCATCGCCGCCCCTCCCCCAACGGTGGCGGCGGGGCCCCTCCAGCAGGCTGTCGACCTCAATAACGAGCCGACCGGGGTCCACCGTCCCTAACGGATGGGCACCAGGCACACAGCCGGTGCGAACGCTATGCCCGCAGTACATATCGATCATCTGTGCCGGCGCGACAATGGTCGAATATGAAGAGTCGGTAAGCCACTCCCATTTCTGCTGTGTCGGGAGCGGGAGCACCACCGGCCGTGTGCAACCTGGCAACGAGAAGGAACCCCTGATGTCCGAACCTACTGTGGAAAGAGCAGATCTCGGCATGGCCTGGGCGGTGAAAGAGAGCTTTGTACAGTACGTGCAGTCTATGCGCGATGGACGCATACTCCTGCGCGAGGGTGCTGCCGTGACAAATACCCGGCAGTTCTATTTCCCGTTCAGGAGCCTGGATCATTCTGACGGGGACAACTTTGTGCTCCAGTTCGGTGGAGAGGCCCGCTTCCTCGCCCATCACGGGCTTATGTCGGTCTCGATTTGCAACCCAAAAATAATAGTCGGGCCCGACGGGGCATGCCTGTCCATCGAACAAGGAAACGAGATCGTGCACCTCGCCCATCTCGACTTGCCGGCGGTGTCTGTGGAAGACGGCATCAACATGTGGGCAAATGTCCCAGTAGCTCTGACCAGCGCAGGAGCGGCTGTTTTCGCAGATAGCTATTCAGCCGGAGAAACGCTGGCTCCGCTGACCATGAGGGCACCATCCTTTGTGGAAGTATCCTGACCCCGTTCTGGGGTGAACTGGCGGTACCAGCTGGGACAAGGTCCTGGGCCAGACATGAAGACGCCGTGCTTTGCCCCGCTCCATACTGGTGGATCCGGGCACGAGGTACTGGCAAGGGCCTGTTCCTGCCCGCAGACTCAATGAGTCCACGGGCAGGAATTGCTGCATCGACTAGTGTCTAACATCCACCCGCGGCCGCAGCGCCACCACGCACTGTTGGTTATTGAGTAGCCACCGTTGCCGTGGTTCGGACCAGGTGGGCGAAGCGTCGCGCCATCGCCTCGGTATGCTCCCTCACGATCTGGTCTTGATTCTCGAATGCTTTCATTCCGCGGCCGGCACGCTCCACGGCAACCGTGTCATTCTCATTGACTAGGGACAACCACTGGCGGTAGACCACCGGCGAGATCTCCGGGTGAAACTGAACTCCCCATGACATCTCGCCTACCCGAAAAGCCTGATGCGGATACTGGGCCGTCATCCCGAGCCATACTGCTGACGGCGGGAGTTGGTCGATCATGTCCCCATGCATGGCGCCTCCGAAGAAGGGATTTGGCAATCCGGCCATCAAGGGATCCTCGGCAGCATCGGGCCGTAATGCCACCTCGACGACCCCCGCCTCGAGGCCTTGGTCTCCTCTGGCCACGGTCCCGCCGAACGTCTGTGCCATCAACTGAGCTCCAAGGCAGATCCCTAGTGCCGGTTTCCTCTGGCTGGCGGCGACCGCCATAAGGCGCCGGATGTCGGTAAGCCAGTGATAGTCACGGTCGTCCAATGAGCTCATGTCACCGCCAAGAACCACCAGAGCGTCCTCCTGAATCACGTCCGGGATCACGTCACCACTGAAAGGCTGGATAATTCTGGTGGTTATCCCCTCATCCTGCAGCCAACCACCGAGACGGTCCAGCGGGCAGTGAAAATCTGGCTGTATGACGAGTGCCTGCAGGGTACCGGTACCTCGGGGCAGGTTTGGCTCATTGGTCATTCTCAAAATTCCTTATCGGGCGGTCGGGGTTTCAGCCTGCGAAACCCCGGGTTGTGAGGGACGTTGGCATTCCTGGGCGGTTAACCCGGACACCGAGGCCCCTGGCCTTTAGTCCCGGACCCAGGCGGACAACTTCAACGTAGCGAACAGCACGGCCGGGGTTGCAGTGCCGGTTGCACATTAGGATCCGAATGTGTGTGCCTTAGAGAGCATGGTGCTCCTGGGCTCACCCGAATATTCCTCAGCGGACCCCGGCCGCTGCTGCCGCCATTGAAGAGTCATTGAGGAACAGCACGGTGGCCTTCACGCATCGCCAGTCGCGCAGCAATGCCCGTGGGCAGCCAGTCGCCGGCTTCTTCGAATGAATGACCGATGAGCTGCTCTACGCGCTGGAGCCGTTGCCGGAGTGTGTTGCGGTGGATGTGCAGTTTGGAGACCGTGTCGGCACTGGACCCTTTATTGGACAGGAGCATGGCGACTGTTTCGGCCAGCTGGGTTCCATTTTCCGCGTCGTAGCGCATGAGGGATCTGAGTTCCGCGAGCACGTCCCTGATCTCCGCAGACATCCCCTCCCCAAGAAGGGGCAGCTCCTGCAGGTGTTCTATGTCGCTGAAAGAGGTGACCCGTCTCCCGGATGTCCTGCCGACCAGTTCTGTCCAGGCCAGTGCGGTTTCAGCGTCTGAGAGCGCTGGCTGCAGAGAGGCGACGTCCCGCGCCAGGGGACCTACGCCGGCGAAAGCTGAGACGCCACGGTGTTCGTCGAGGTCAGAAAGAGTCGTCTCCAGCTTCGCCTTGATCTCTTCTCCGGAGCCGGAAGGGGTATCGATAAAGAGCAAACTGAGGGGGCCTTCCGTGAAGACCAGGGATCGGGGGCCGGCCAGCTCCTGAAGGTAGGGGGCGATGCGTCTGGACACCGCGTCAGAGTCGAATTTCAGCCGTTTCACCCGCACCAGGACCGGCAGAGTGCGGCCCTTGGACCATCCTGACTCCTCGAGAATGCGGGCGAATGTGCTCGTGCCGACGCTTCGGAGCAGGCGTGAAGCATGGGATGAGCCGACGGACTCCAGTTCTACTGCTTCAAAGAGGGCGGCCAGCTGAGAGCAAATGGCGCTGAGCCGATCGAGCTCTCTGGTGGAATAACGGCGTGGACGATAGCACGTGACGATGCCCCGGGTGCTCGTCAGGCCAAAGGAGACAGATATCCGCTCGTGTCCGGCGAAGTTGGATTCAATGAATTCGGACGTTGCTGTTCGTGAGTGAGTGGTTCGAACTACGATTCCGCTTCGCTCGCCCTTGTCCATTGCGATGGCGGTGGGCGGCGATGTGGCTGCACCCCGGCCGAAATATTCAATGACGCAGCCGTCGGAGCTCATGTGCTTAAGAATCGCCTGCGTGGCCACTTGGGCGCATTGTAGGACGGAAGTGGCGGAGTTGATCGGGAAATCGACAAGGAAGTGCGCAGCTGCGGATTGGCGCCGCAAGTCATCAACCGTCTCAGCCTGCAGCAGGCCGCTGGCAAGCAGCACTCCCACCTCGTCAGCAATCAGCTTTGACTCCCAGGTGAAGGTTTCCTCCTCATATGACCAGAGGCTGAACACGCCAAGGAGGGTCCCGGTCGGTGCCACGATCGGGACAACCAGCATCGAATTGAAATCTTCTTCCTGCAGTTCACTGATGCTGGCGAACCTCGGGTCCTGCTGAATGTTCTTGTTTAGGACAACCGACTGTCTGGTGAGCCCTGCCCAGCCAGTTACACCTTCGCCGAGGCGAAGGGTGATTCGTCCCACTTGCTGGCTTTGCACTCCAGGGGTGCCTGCGCGCATGACAAGGACTTGTTCCTGTTCATCCCACAGGTAGACGAAAACCCCTGCTGAGTTTGTTGCCCTGGCTACCAAGTCCACTGCTCTTTGGGCAAGCGCGAGTGGATCGGGTCCTTCCATCATGAGCTGCGTGAGCTCGGACAGGGTGTCTGCGCGAAGCTCTGCTATTTGGAGTTTGCGGCGATAACCTGCGGGCAGAACCTCATTCGGTTGCGGGGCCGCAGGCTCAGCAGGGGGTTTCATCGTTTCAGCTTAGAAGGCTCATGCCCAGGGAGGCCCGGCTGAACTGCCTTGGCGCGTTGACGCCGATCCAAGCCACGTCCTCCTCCGCAGATCCAACCCGGTACAGGGCGGCGTTGCGTTCCTCCGCAGCGTATACCTGTACAAGTTCGCCTGCCGTCGGAAGCATTCCGTGCACCTGTACCTTTCGGCCGAACTGCTCCGTCCACCCGTACGGAGCCTGTTCCAGTTCGCTGGAGTCGAAGCCTGCGAAGTATTCTGCCAGGGCTGCGCCATGACGTTGGGCCTGGGTCCAACTCTCGAACCGCCGAAAGGTTCCGTCCTCGGCCCGCCGGGCCGAAACGTCTCCGATAGCGAAGATCCCGTCGGCGATTTCACCACTGGTCAGGAGGGCCTTCCCGTCCGCAGTGCAACGGACTCCGTTGGAAATGTCGAGCTCGCTGTAGGTCAGCCATTCGGTGTGGGGGCGTGCGCCGACAGCGCTGATCACCAGGTCGGCGTGCAGGTCCAGGCCGCTGACCCGGACCTTCCACTGCGCATCCGTTTTCTGAATGGATTCCACAGCAACCCCAAAATGAGTTACGACACCGGCCTGATGCATCCATGCCTTCGCTTCCTCTCCCAGATGTCCTGAAAAGAAGCGCTGCATTGGTTGCGGAGCCAAATCCACTACCGTGACGGCAAGCCCACGCTGGGCGAGTGTAGATGCCAGTTCCGCACCAATGGTTCCCGCGCCGATGATGATTGCACTGGCAGCTCCTGCATCCACGGCGCTGCGCAGGGCAAGGGCGTCCTGCGCGGTTCTGAGGCTGAGAACGCCCGCTGGCTCGTTCGGCAGCCGGATTGAGCCGGCTCCTGTGGAGATGACGACGGCGTCAGCGGCTACTTCTCCGAGCTTGTCCGTCAGGACAGTCCGCTTGTCGGTGAGCAGCCCGATGGCCTTTGCATTGAGGATCGGCGTAGCCTCCGGCCACCACTCGGCCGGTTCGACGGGGCCGGTGCCAAGAAGGAATTGCTTGGACAGCGGGGGCCGGTCGTAGGGCGCGTTCGGGTCTGAATCAACGACTATAAATTCGCCTGCAAAGCCCAGCTCGCGGCTGCGTTCAATCAGCATCGCCGACGCAACCGAAGCACCAATGACCGCAACCCGGTCTGGCAGATGTGTCACGATGCCGAAACCTCTGATGCTTTCTCGCTGGCCTCGTTCGTTTCACGTTCCAGGATTGCCCGTTCGGGGCAGTTCCGGATGGCCTTGCGGACGTTGGGTTCATCGCCGCTGTTTTCGCGGCCAGGAATGACGTGCGCGTAGCCTTCCTCGTCGATCTCAAAGGTTTCGGGTGCCAGAGCCCAGCACCGGGCGTGGCCTTGACAACGCCCTCCGTCGACCCAAAGTTCTCCCATGGTGATCAAGCTCCAATCTTGAGGGTAAGCGGGCCGACGCCGTGCCACGGTTCGTCGTCATTCGCCCGTTCAAAGTGAGGGACAGCCTTCAGGAATTCCTCCATGGCGATAACCATTTCGGCGCGGCCAAGGTTCGAGCCGAGGCACCGGTGGATCCCTCCGCCGAAGGCCAGGTGGCGGTTGTCTTCACGGTCAATCTTGATGTCGTTGGGTTCTTCGTAGACCTCCGGGTCACGGTTGCCCGCGCCGAAGACGAGCACAACGCGTTCGCCAGCCTTGATTTCCTGGCCCCGGACAACTGTGTCCTTCTTCGCGGTGCGGGCCATGGCCTGGACCGGGGAGAGCGTCCGCAGGAATTCTTCGGCTGCGGTGGGGATCAGGTCCGGGTCTTCCCGCAACTGCTGCTGGGCCTGCGGGTTGCCGGCCAGGTACCAGAGGGCGGAACGGATCGCCCAGGCGGTCGTGTCGAGCCCGGCGAGGAAGAGCAGGTAGCAGTACGACAGCAGCTCTTCCCGCGTGAGCTTCCGGCCTTTCACTTCCGCTTTCAGGAGCTGGGTGATCAGGTCATTGCTGGCGTCCGCTTCCGGTCCGGCCTTTTCCCGTTCGTCCAGAAGGCGGTCGAAGTAGTCGTTGAGTTCGCGTCCGGCCGCATATGCGGTTTCCGGATGCGCGGTCCGCTCATAGATGATTTCGTCGATCCACCGGTCGAAGATTGGCCAGTCCTGTTCCGGATATCCGGCCAGGCGGCTGAAGATAATGGTCGGCATCGGGCGGGCAAGCTTTGCCGAGACATCAACGACGTCTCCGGCTGTGAGGACTTCCTGGCACAGCTGCTGAGCGGTCTCCCGCATTCCGGGTGTCAGCTTTGAGATGTTCATGGGGGTGAACATCGGCAGCAGGATTTTGCGGAAGTCAGCGTGGGTCGGCGGATCGATGTCGATCGGAATCAGGGGGACGTCAGTGCCGAACGCCGGGAGGAGCATTGAGGGTCCGACCGCGAACGTGTCGGGGTCCTGCTCGGCGTTGAAGATATCTTCGCTCTTGGTGATGTACCAAAAGCCTCCATACTTGTTACTGTGCCCGACAGGTCCGTTGGCTAGGATGTCCTGGTATTCGTCGAAAATGTTGTCGAGCGACCGTCCGTGGAAGTCAAAGTCTGACTTGTTGTGGCTGAGTCCCCGCTCAGTTTCTGTGCTCATGAGAATTGCTCCTGAAGTGGTTTCTGTGACTGTGCGTACGCTGCGGCCTTCTCCACGAGATCGACGAAGAGGGCCTTCTGGGCTTCGTGGTAGTCGACCATGTGCTCGGGATGCCATTGGACTCCGATGAGGCGGGCATCGTCGGCTTCAATTGCTTCGATAACATCGCCTTCCCGTCCCACGACACGAAGGCCTGTTCCGAGCTTTCCCAAGCCCTGGTGGTGGTAGCTGTTCACGGGAATGGTCAGGTCTTTGGCGATCCGGGCAAGTTCGGAACCGGGCTCCAGTTGTACCTGGTGCCATGGTTCATGAGAGGGATGGTCCTGCCAGTGCCCCCTGTCCGGGCTCACTTCCTGGACGAGGTTTCCGCCTCGAATAACGTTGACTAGCTGCATCCCCCGGCAAGTGGCCAGGATGGGCAGGCCGCGGAGCATGGCCTCGTTGTAAAGCTCGATTTCGAAGTCGTCCCTGATGTCGCACACGTCATAGACCGTGTCGGCCGGGTCCTCCCCATACAGCCGGGGGCTGATGTCACCGCCGCCGGTGAGGATCAGCCCGTCGAATCCTTCAAGCGCCGCATCGGGGATCATTGCCGTGGACGGAAGAATGGCGGGACGGCCGCCTGCGGCAAGCACGCCGTTGGCGTAGGCCATGTTCTGGACCGTTGAAGGCATCGGGCCAAAGGCGGTATCGACGGTCTGCCGGGCCGCGGAAATGGCAATAAGGGGCGCCCGCATGTCAGTAAACCAGCCAACCGCCGTCGACGTGGATGGTGGTACCGGTCACCCAGCTGGCCTCGTCGCTGGCCAGGAACGCGACTGCGTTGGCAACGTCGGAGGGCCGTCCGATTCGTCCGAGCGGCGTGCGGTCGAGCAGGAACTTCACGGCGTCCTGGTTCTCCAGCACGGACTTGGTGAATGGGGTCTCGATGAAGCCGGGGGCGACAGCGTTGACGCGGATTTTGGAAGCTGCGGTTTCGATGGCCAAAGCCTTCGTGAACATAAGAAGTGCACCCTTGGATGCGTTGTAGTGGACCTGGGGGTGTCCGCTGCTGGCGATGACGATGTGGGCCTCGACAGAGGTGATGTTGACGATGGCACTGGTTGAATCGTCGCCCCGGGCGGCAGCGCCCTTCTCCAGCAGCGGCCGTGCGGACTGGCTGACCAGGAACGGTCCGGTGGAGTTCACGGCGAAGACCTGGTCCCATTCCGCTACGCTCACGTCGTCGAAGTTGCTGCCCTTGACGATTCCTGCGTTGTTGACGAGGGTGTCGAGCCGGCCGAATTTTGCGTCGATCTCGGCCATGCCGCTGCGGACCGAGGCTTCGTCGGCGACGTCCATAACAACAGGCACCATTTCCGGGTGCTGGCCGATCAGACGTTCGAGCGCGGCCTCGTCACGGTCCAGGGCTACGACGGTGGCGCCCTCCTTGAGGAGCTTTTCTGCGATGGCAAGGCCGTTTCCGGACGCGGCTCCGGTGACTGCAGCGATCTTTCCGGGGTGAGTGGTCATTGGGTGCTTCTTTCTGAGTATTTAAAAAATGGAAATGGAGCTCTTAGCGCTGCACTCTGCGCTAGATGCGTTCCAGGTAACGTGCGATCTCGAAGTCGGTGACGCTGGTCTGAAGCTTGCGGAGCTCCCAGCGCCTCGTCTGGACGTAGTGGGTCACGAAGGTTTCGCCGAAGTACGCCTTGGCGACCTCGCTTTTTTCGAACTGTTCGATGGCCTGGTCGAGTGTTCCGGGCAGCTGCTTTACCTGGTGTCCTTCCTCCAGGGCGTAGGCGTTTCCTTCCACCCGCTTCGGGGCGGTCAGTTCCTGCTCCACGCCGTGCAGGCCGGCAGCGATGTTAGCGGCGATGACCAGGTAAGGATTGGCGTCAGCGCCCGGTACCCGGTTTTCAATGCGTGCGGCGCTGCTCTTTGACGGGATGGACCTGATGGCGACCGTTCGGTTGTCCAGGCCCCAGGTGGCGCTGGATCCGGCCCACTGCCCGCCTTCGGTCCGCTTGTAAGAGTTGATGGTGGGCAGGTAGAGGGCCGTGAGCTCCGGTGCCGTCTCGACGACGCCGGCCAGGTAGTTGTATCCGATGGCGCTCAGTTCGCCGGGCTCCTCGGCATTGGCGAAGGCGGACTTGCCCGACTGCGGATCCCAAAGGCTCTGGTGCATGTGCCCGGAGGAGCCGGCCCACTCCGGGTTGATCTTGGCCATGAATGATGCCGTGTAGCCGGCCTCAGCTGCAACCTCCTTGACGGTTGCCTTTAGCCGGAGGGCGTTGTCCGCGGCTGCGAGAGCATCCGAATAGTGGATGTTCATCTCGAACTGGCCCGGACCGTTTTCACTGTTGCTGGCCTCGATGAAAATGCCCTGCTCAGACAGGCGGCGTCGGATCTCACCGATGAGGAACTCGGTGCCTGTGTCCCTGACGAGGCTGTAGGTGTGACTGCCCGCCGTGATGGGGGTCAGGTCGCGCCAGTCCTTGGCGGCAAGGTCCGTCGGGGTGCCTTTGAGCAGGTAGAACTCGAACTCGTAGGCGCAGACTGGCGAGTATCCAAGGTCTTCGGCTTTCTGCACGACTCGCTTGAGAATGCTCCGGGGACAGATTGCCGCAGGCTCGCCCGACATCTCGTAGGCGTCGCAAATGACGGAAGCCACGCCGGGTTCCCCCGGAACGACCTTCAGGGTACTGAGATCGGGGAGGAGCGTCACGTCAGGGTAACCCGTGTCCCACCCCGTGTAGCTGAGATCAGAAATGATTTCGTCCTGAATGTCCCAGCCGAAGATGATGTTGCAGATATTCGTTCCGCGCTCAGCGACGCTTTCCAGGAAGTACCTGGCAGGGATGCGCTTGCCGCGCCATACGCCGTCCAGGTCCACGACGCCCACTTTGAACGTTTTGATGTCGTTGTCGGAGACGAACTTTTGCAGTTCGTCATGCGCTGACGCGGCTGAGGATTGATCCTGCATGTCGATGGCCTCGAGTTCGTGGAGGTCCTCCGGGACCTGTGTGATGGGATTCACTATGTACCTCTTATCCTCATTGATATTGGTTACTAAAAACACTAAGAGCGGGGTCCTTTTGGCGTATGTGCAAGGTGCACATCATGATTGCCGGCTACATGCATTCGGTAAGCCAGGTCACATTCCTGTGCGGTAGGCAGGCCAAGGCTTTTCCCTGTTCTGCCCAGTACCCAGGACACGAAAGCCATGGTGCTGGGCAGGTCGAGCGGGGCCTAGTAGACGTCCTTGACGTAACGTCCTTCGCTCTTCAGGGACTGCAGGTAATCGTGCGCCTTTTCGGGGGTCATTGCGCCGTGGCTTCTGAGCACCGCCAGCAGGGCTTCGTCAATGTCAGGTGCTATTTGTTTGCCGCCGCACACATAGACCGAGGCTCCACCCGATAGCCAGGCAAAGATGTCTTCTCCTTCTTCGCGGATTCGGTCCTGGACATAGACCTTGCCCTGTTGATCCCGGGAGAAAGCCACGCTGAGGCGGTTCAGCACGCCGTTGCTTTGCAGTTCTTCCATTTCCTCCTGATAAAGCCAGGAAGGCTTTTCATGGCGGTCCCCGAAGAACAGCCAGTTTCGTCCCCGGGCTTGTGAGACTTCGCGGTCACGGAGGAAGCCACGGAACGGGGCAACTCCGACGCCCGGACCGACCATGATCACGTCAGCTGAGTTGTCGTGGGGCAGGTGGAACTCGTGCGCCGGCAGCGGGAAGACTTTTATGGTTGTCTTGGTCTGCGCGGCGGACTGGAGGAATCCGCTGCATGCACCCGAGTGCCGGCGGCCGGCGGTCTCGTATTGCACAGTGGAGACCGTCAAGTGGACGCGGTCGCCGTCAGCGAGGGGACTGGAGGCAATGGAGTACGACCGGTGCTGCAGGGGCCTCAGCATTGAGAGGAACTCGCCGGGATCGACATCCGTTGTCCGGGTTTCCTGCAGCACGTCCAGCATGTCCCGTCCCCACAGCCAGTCCTCCAGCGCATTGCGGTCACCCGACTCGACCAGGTTCCGCACGGGATGATCCGGGGCGAGATTTTCGACGAGCCAGGCCACGATGCCCAGATGGGGCAGCCGAAGCTCATAGTCGTTTTGAAGCGTCTCGCGTACGGTCTTGCCGTCTTCACCGAATACCTCGCTGCCCGCGAGGCCAAGGAATCCGAGGAGGTCTTCCACGAGTTCGATGGAGTTGGTGGGGATTACGGCAAGTGAGTCACCTGGCCGGTAGTTGCGGCTGTCGCCGCTTACCTCAAGCTCATAGTGCCAGACCTCTTTTTCGGACTCTGGAGCGCTGAGGAGGCGGGCCTCGACGACGGTGGCAGTGTCAGGTTCCCGGCGTGTGCCTTTGGGCTGCTCGGCGGGGTTTGCTCCTGGAACAGTGGAGTCTTCCGGGTTGTTGTCGCGCTTCTTGGGAACAACTGTCTTGAAGGTCTCAAGCATGCCCCTGATCCACTTGCCTGACGTCAGGTCATAGTCGACATCGCAGTCGAGGCGGTCAAGGATTCTCTTGCCGCCGAGTTCGCCAAGGCGCTCGTCAAGATCGCTGCCGGCTTTGCAGAAGTCTTCGTACATGGAGTCGCCAATGGCAAGGACTGCGAAGGGAACGTCCTTGAAGAGGTCTGAACCGGCGCTTTGAAGCTGGTCCCAAAACGGTTGCGCATTGTCCGGCATGTGGCCGTTGTCGTGTGTGGCGGTAACGATCAACAGGCGGTCCTTGCGTGCCGCATCTTGCGGGGTCAGCATGTCCAGGCTCATAAGCTCGGCTGCGTAACCCTGGCCGTTTGCCTTGTCCACGATCTTGGACGCAAGGAACTCAGCGTTCCCGGTCTGGCTGCCGTAGAGGACGCTGAGGGTCTGCACGGCGGTACCTGTCTCACTGGATACTTCGGATGAGGTGCCTTGGTTGGTCCGAACCAGCTCCCCTGTATCAGTTGTCACGGTTCTGTCCTTACAAATACGGTCTTGAGTTCGGTGTATGCCTCGATGGCAGCCTGGCCCAGTCCGCGGCCGATGCCTGACTGTTTGAAGCCGCCATAAGGTGTCTGGATTCGAATGGATGAGTTTGAGTTGACCGACAGAGTCCCGGACTCAAGTGCCCGCGCCGTCCGCAGGGCCTGTCCGACATCGTTGGTCCAGATGGAGCCGCTCAGGCCGTAAATTGAGCTGTTGGCCAGCGCGATGGCTTCCTCTTCGGTGTCGAAGGGAATCACCGAGGCGATGGGGCCGAAAATTTCATCGGTTGCCACCCGGCTCTTGGGGTCCGGGGCGATGACGATTCTGGGCGCCATCCAGAAGCCGGGGCCATCCGGTGCTTCACCGGCGGTGACGACGTTGAGACCGTTTTCGAGGAAGCTGGAAACGGTGTCGCGGTGGGCAGCCGATACCAGAGGTCCCAGATCGGTCTTGCCGTCCAGCGGGTTACCGATTTTCAGTGCGCGCGTAGTCTCGATGAATCCCTCAACGAACTCGTCGAAGATTCCCCGCTGCACGAGAAAGCGGCTGCGTGCACAGCAGTCCTGGCCCGTGTTGTCGAAGACCGACATCGGGGCTGCCTGCAGACACTTGGCGAGGTCAACGTCGTTGTAGACGATACTGGCGGACTTCCCGCCGAGCTCAAGAGAAACCCTTTTCATCGTCGTTGAAGCCGCCTGGACGATGGACCGCCCGACCTCGGTGGAACCAGTAAAACTTATCTTGCTAACATCCGGGTGTTCAGCGAGGGCATTGCCGATCCGGGCGCCCGAACCAGTGAGAACCTGAAGCGCGTCCCCGACGACGCCCAGTTCCTTCACGATCTCACCAAATCGGACAGTTGACAGGGGGGTAAGGGCCGCGGGTTTCACAATTACCGAATTACCGCTGGCCAGAGCCGGGGCGATACTCCAGGATGCGATAGGCAGAGGGAAGTTCCACGGGGCAATTACGGCCACAACACCCAGCGGCTCGCGGAAAGTCATGCTGACGCCGCCATCGACCGGAATGGTGTCCCCGAGGATCTTGTCCACCGTTCCGGCGTAGTACTTGAAGCACTCGGCGACACCAAGAACTTCCTGTCGGGCCGCCGCCAATGGCTTACCAACGTCGGTGGATTCGAGAAGGGCCAGTTCGTCGCTGTGGGCGATGACAGCATCGGCAATAGCCCAGAGGGCATCACGGCGTTCAGCCAGTGGCTTGCGGACCCAGGCGCGCTGGGCGGCCCCTGCGCGTTCGACCGCTGCATTTACGTCCGGCAGGTCGTAGGCGGGCACCTCGCCTATCTGTTCTTCTGTAGCGGGGTTGTAGACCGAAATAACGCTGTTCATAATCGGGTGCTCCTTCAGGAGAAGTGGGATTTGTCGAAAATTTCCTAGTCCCGTATGGACTCTGGGAAGCTCCGTTAGTTCCGACAATGCCTGAGGAAACTGCGGCCAGCGAGTGCTGGGAGCACCACGATAAGTAGCTGTATGTGCGCGGTGCACATTCCATAAACTCCTCGTTCATAGGACTGCGTCCATTTTTTTGCCAGCGAATAGCTGTGCATCAAGACCATGCGCAGGACGGATGTATGTGCAGGCTCAACATCGCAAACTCTGGGGCAACTCCTACGCTGTAATCCAACTCACAGTGACGTTCGGCAAGGGGGCCGGCCCGATTGTGGGTTCCGCGATGCCGCTCAATTCCGCCTTGTCGAAGGCATCGCGATGACACTCAGCTTCTACGTCCAGGAGGGACGAATGGCAACTAAAGATGTTAAATTTGAGCCGGTGGATGCGGGACCCAACGGAATCTTGAGCCCAGACCGCTTGCTCAGCAGGGGCCTGGGAGTCCGGTCGATTGTGTTCATGGTTGTGGCGGGAGCTGCGCCCATGACAGCTGTCGTGGCTGGCTGGCCTGTTGTCGTTTCTGCATCGGGAAGCACGGGCGGTCCGCTGTTCTTCCTTATCGCGACCGCTATTCTGTTTCTGTTTGCCGTTGGTTTTACGAGGATGACGCCCTTTGTAAAAAATGCTGGAGCGTTCTATTCCTACATCCAAACGGGGCTGGGCCGAGGTGTTGGCATGGGGGCTGCCACTTTTGCGCTCGGAACATACTTGCTGCTGTTTCTTGCGCTGTGTTCATACCTGGGGTCAGCGGCCCAGACCACGGTTCACGATCTGGGCGGTCCGGAACTTCCCTGGTGGCTGTGCAGTCTGGTGCTGATGGCAACCTGCGGTGCTCTTGCATACCGGGACGTCGAGCTCTCCGCCAAGGTGCTGGGCGTGGTCCTGGTCATCGAAACAGTCGTTCTGCTGGCAGTAAACATCGGGGTGATTGTCCACGGCGGCGCGGAAGGGTTGAGTGCTGACTCGCTGTCCCCCGCGCGTTTGGGTGAAGGTGTCCCGCCTCTGGGCGTCATGTTTGCCTTCTTCTCATTCATCGGCTTTGAGGCCACCGCCGTCTTCCGGAACGAAGCACGTGACCCGGACCGCACTATCCCGCGGGCAACCTATATCGCCGTTATCGGCGTCGGCATCTTCTACACTTTCACTGCCTGGGCACTCCAGGCGGGAGTCGGAAGCAGCCAGATAGTCGAAGTCGCGACGAACGACCCCACCAGCATTGTTGTAGGGCTCGCGGGACAGTACGTGTCCCCGCTCCTTGCCACCCTGCTCCAGGTTTTCCTCATCACCAGCCTTTTCGCCTGCATCCTCACCTTCCAGAACGTACTGACCCGGTACCTCTTTACCCTTGGTACGCAAGGTGTTCTTCCGTCTGGACTTGGTGCAATCCACCCACGTCACCACGCTCCATCCAGGGCAGCCTTGATCGTCTCGGTAGTTGCGATAGCACTGCTTGGTGTCGAGGCGATCATCGGGCTCGACCCGGTAACGCAGGCTTACACCTGGTTCTCAGGCTCGGCCACATTGGGCATCGTTGTTCTGATGGCTCTCACGTCACTCGCGGTGATCGTGTTCTTCCGGAGGAATGCACACAACAAGAAGGTCTGGGGCACGTTGCTGGCCCCCGCGCTTGCCCTTCTCGGACTCGGGGGAATTGTCTTTCTGGTCCTTCAGAACTTCGGGCTTCTCGTCGGCGGCGACTTGGCGGCGGGAATACTGTTGACGCTCATGGCTGCACTCTTCCTGGGCGGCGTGACTACCGCGCTGGTTATGCGATCCAAGCGGCCGGTGACGTATGCCGCACTGATCCCGGCAGGTTCCAGCAGCGAAGAAAGTTCCGCAGGGATTTAGGAACAAAGACTCATCTCCGTAGCCGCCGTCGCACGAGCCTTCTTGGGAACGACGGTAATGGTGGCCGGCTGCGCAAGGCGCGGCCGGCCACTCGCGCCCATGGACAAAAGATCTTCCAGAGATTTCCCCACCCGTCACTGCAGATAGTGAGCTGCGAGAGCAGCTGCCGATATTTAGGAGCTTCCCATTTCCGACAGCGCACTGTTGAAGCAAATCATCGACAAGAAGTACCCGACAGTTGCCTACGGCGAAGGCATCTTCCTGTATGACACGGAAGGGCGCCAGTACCTGGATGGTTCAAGCGGCGCCATGACCGCCAGCATTGGTCACGGCGTGGACGAAATTGCGGAGGCGGTGAAAGAACAGTGCCGCCGCGTAGCTTTCACGTATAGAACCCAGTTCACCAACCTGCCCGCTGAAGAACTCGCCCGCCGGCTCACCGACATCGCTCCCGGGGACCTCGATATGGCGTTTTTCGTCAATAGCGGGTCCGAAGCATCCGAATACGCCATCCGCACCGCAGTGAGCTACTGGCGCGAAAGGGGGCTCCCAGGCAAAGTCAAAATCCTTGGCAGGACCATCAGCTATCACGGCATGACAATGGGCGCCCTGTCGATGTCCGGGCATGCAGCACGCCGCCCCGACTACGGATCCTTGCTCCATGCGTTCTCCTTCGCCCCGCCGGCCTACGCCTACCGCTTCGCCCTGCTAGGCGAGAGCGAGGAAGTGTACGCTGCGCGGGCTGCGAAAGCCTTCGAAGACGCCATTCAGAACGAGGACCCCGGCACAGTCGCGGCAGTCATCGTCGAACCAATCGTAGGAGCCGCCGGCGGCGTCCTGACGCCGCCGGCCGGCTACTTCGCCCGCCTTCGCGACATTTGTGATCGGCTGGACGTGCTGCTGATCATCGATGAGGTCATCACGGGAATGGGGCGCACGGGCGACTGGTTCGCGAGTTCCTACGAGGACGTCGTGCCGGACCTTCTTCTTATCGGCAAAGGAATGAGTGCCGGATACTCCCCTGTTGCTGGCGTCCTGCTGCGGAGCCACATCGTCGAGGCGCTCAGAGAGGGCAGCGGCGTCGCTCCGTTCGGGCACACCTTCTCGGGGAACCCACTGGGGGCAGCGACCTGCCTGGCGGTCCTGGACTTCATGGAACGCGAGGATATCCTCGCGAACGTCCGGCAACGGGGGAAGCAGCTTGAAGAGGGTCTGCTCTCCCTGGCAACAAAGTACCGCTGCATCGCCGACGTCCGTGGGCGGGGCCTGCTCTGGGGCTTCGAGTTCGTTATGGACCAGGAAAGCAAGCAGGCACCCGATCCTGCGCTGGGAGCGGCTGGCCTATTCGTCGATGAATGCCTGGACCAAGGGCTTCTTGTCTACCCGGCCGGGATCGCCCCGCTGAACAATGCCGTGATTCTGTCCCCGCCCTTGGTGATCACTGAAGAGGAGACACGGGAACTGCTGGCGAAGCTGGAAAACGCCCTCCGCGCCATGGAACGTCACCTTAAGCGCTGGGCCGCTGTAGGTGAGAACCGGCATGGATCCCGAGTTGGAACCGGAAGCTGACACTGATCCCGGCTGTTCTAACGTCCGCGCTGGTCAGGTTGCACATAGTGCTCGTAAAGGCTGTTCCGTCCACACACTTTTGAAACTCGACCAGGGCTGAAGATGGTCGAAGCGACCCATCTGCCAGCTCCTCAACCACTAAGGAAGCCAAGTGACTACACCGATTCTTGCCGCCGTGCTGGAAAAGCCCGGAGCCCCTCTTCAGATCCGCGAACTGCTGCTTGATGATCCGGAGGACACTGAGGTTCTCATCCGGACCGAGCGAGTGGGCCTTTGCCATAGTGATCTGCACTATCTGAAGGGGTCGCTGGATATCTCCCTGCCGGTGGTCCTCGGGCATGAAGTCGCAGGCATTGTCGAGCGCGTCGGTTCTGCAGTCACAAGAATTAAGACTGGTGAAAGGGTCGTGGCAACGGTCACCCCCTCCTGCGGGGCATGCCGCAACTGCATAAGCGGGCGCCCGACCCAGTGCGAACGAGTCGACTCGATGCGTGAGCGGCAGCGACCCAGGCTGCTCTCACCTGATGGATCAAGCGTTGAGTCGCTCGGCGGTATCGGCGCATTTGCAGAGGCCTTCCTCGTGAAGGAGGCATCCGTTGCAGTGGTCGGCTCGGATCTGCCTCCCCAGGTGGCGTGTCTTCTCGGTTGCTGCATTAGTACAGGAGTCGGCGCGGTTATTCACGGCGCAAAGGTAGGACCAGAGGATACTGTTGCCGTGATCGGTTGCGGCGGTGTCGGAATAGCGGCCATTCAAGGTGCCAGGTTGGCTGGGGCACGACGAATCATTGCCATTGACGCTGTGCCGGCGAAGCTGGAGCTCGCCCGTAACTTCGGTGCCACGGACACTGTTGTCTCATCATCCGACCCGACAGAAACACTCATCCAGGTCCGATCACTTCTTCCCCAAGGTGTCAGCCATGCAATCGAGGCGGTGGGCCGCAGCCAGACAGCGGAACTCGCCTTTTCGCTCCTGCGCCCGAACGGAACCGCCACCATCCTCGGTCTCATGCCCACAGGGTCCGAACTGCGTATCCCCGCAGATGCACTCGTATACGGCGACCGACACCTGCAAGGCGCCTACATGGGCGCGAACAGGTTCCTCAGCGACGTCCACATGTTCACGGACCACTACCTGAACAACCGACTGGATCTCGATGCAATGGTCACCAAGGAACTGCCCTTCGAACGTATCAACGAGGGATTCGAAGCGATGGCGGAAGCCTCGACGATCCGAGTTGTGCTGAACATGACCGACAGGCAACTGTGATCCGGACAACTTTGAAGACCGTTTGGCAGCTGACTGTCAGGCCGATCACGATCTGATTTTGCGCCACGGCCAGCGCCGGAACGAAAGCTGCGAACTGTGGCGCTGCAAATCCTCCCGAACATAAACGGTCAAACGTCAATGCCCAGCCCCTGCCGTCGCTGGTCCTGGACGACAAAGACAACAACGAAAATCAGAGGAGCACCTTGAATGACTGCTGAAGGACTAGCACAACTGACCGCTAACACCCCCGACCTTGTCGAGCAACGCTCCTTTGTCGATGGCGCATGGCTGCAGCTCGACGAAAACGGCCGCTACCTTACCAACCCAAACACGGGCGAACCGCGGCAGCCGATGCGAAAGACCGGAAAGGCTGACGTCGAGTGCGCACTCGCCGCAGCGGCGACACTGCACGAGTCCGGGAAACTTGAAGACATCAAACTCCGGGACCGTCTTGAGCTCCTGACGAAGGTAGCCGCATCTCTCGATGCCCAGAGCGAAGAAATCGCGCTGCAGGACAGCATCAACACGGGAGTCCCTATCCGGACCACTCGCCTGATTGCCGGTGCACTCGGGGACAGAGTCCGGGGAACTATCGCTGAAGCGGAGCAGCTTGGCGAGTCGGAGACCCTTGACGGCGGTGATCGGCCTGTGGTCATCCTGCGCAAGCCCCTCGGCCCGGCCCTCATCGTTGGCCCCTGGAATGCTCCAACCTTCACCGTGGTAGGCAAGGTGGCGGCAGCAATGGCGGCTGGTTGCCCGGTCATCCTCAAACCCTCCGAGAACGCCCCCGGCGGTTGCCAGCTCTTCGCCGAATCGATCGTCGCCGCCATGACCGAACTCGATTACCCGAGCGCTGCGTTTCAACTGGTTCATGGGAATTCGGAGACAGGATCACTGCTGACCTCGGATCCCCGCATCGAGGCTCTTTCGTTTACAGGGGGCGATTCGGCAGGCCGAACGGTCGCGAAGGCTGCGGCGTCCAATCTGGCTGTCATGCAGATGGAGCTCGGATCCAACAATCCCGTGATCATTCTGGATGATGCCGATGTCAGCTCAGCGGCACAGTCCATTGTGCAGGGCATGACCCGTCTCAATGGCCAGTGGTGCGAGGCGCCCGGCAAGATACTGGTTGACGGGTCGGTTCACGACCGTTTCGTTGAAGCTATGAAGTTCGAACTCAGTAAGCTTCGGGTCGGAAATGCCTTGGATGAGACAACGGAAGTGGGTCCCCTTGCGTTTGAGCGGCAGCGTGATGGTTTGGTAGCCGCAGTGAATCGACTCGTCGAACTGGGGGGAACGCTGGTCACTGCCGGCGATCTACCAGATCTTAACGGCTGGTTCCTGGCACCGGGGATGATCGTCGGATGTCCGGCCGGAGCCGCCGCGGAAGAACTCTTCGGGCCACTGGTCACGGTACATCCCGTGCATTCCGTTGAAGAGGCGCTTAGCCATGCAAACGGACCGGCAACCGGTCTTGATGCCTACGTATTCGGCGGTGACGAAACACGGGCCATCGACGTGGCATCCCGTATTCGTGCCGGGGAGGTCCGCATCAACGGCACGTTCATGAGCGACCTGGCCGGCAATTCGCGGCAGAGTTTCTGGGGTACCAGCGGTATTGGAGGCCACGGTCCCCAGTACGGCGTTCGCTTCTTTACCGGCGACCGCGTGGTTGGCGTGGACAGGACGGATTTGCCGCTCTAGGCGGCGTATCCGACCCCACCAAAGCGTAAGCGAGGCCCTGCGAGGCCTGCGACAGACATTCCAGAAACGTGACGCCTGGCTAAGGCGGAGGCTCCGCGTCCTCTCGGGCAAGCAGCAGGCCAGGGCCTGGCAACATGAGACGAGAAAGCCCTTCAATGACAGATACTTCAACGACAGATACGGTGCGGTTTTCACCGCTGAGTTTCCTTGAGGGCGCCACGGCGGCGATCCCGGCCTTTGGAAGCGACCTGGTCGATTTCCGTAGGGAAATGCACGCCGATCCTGAAGTCGGCCTGTATCTGCCCCGCAGCCAGGCCCGGGTCCTTGAGGCACTCAAGGGACTCGACCTCGAAATAAGCCTGGGAAAAGCGGCCTCGTCCGTGGTTGCGGTACTCCGGGGCGGGGCCACCCAGTCCCCCGTTGGGAGCCGTCCTACTGTACTGCTTAGAGGGGACATGGACGCCCTTCCTGTGGCAGAAAAAACGGGTATACCCTTTGCCTCGACCAATGGCGCAATGCATGCCTGCGGTCATGACCTGCATACAGCGGGCCTGATTGGTGCCGCCCGTTTGCTCTCGTCCGTACGTCACAGCCTGACCGGCGACGTCATCTTCATGTTCCAACCGGGGGAGGAAGGACATGACGGGGCCCGCATCATGCTGGAGGAAGGCGTTCTTAATGCAGCCGGCAGGCGACCGGATGCTGCCTACGCCCTGCATGTCGTTTCAGACATGCCGTCAGGCGTGTTCACGACCCGGGCCGGCTCCTACATGGCAGCCTTCGGAGATCTGTCCGTCAAGGTTATCGGGCGTGGTGGGCACGGTTCCCGCCCCTTCCAGGCTCTGGATCCCATACAGGTAGCTGCTGAAATGCTTGGAGCGCTACAGACGTACATCACCCGGCGATTCAACGTTTTTGATCCCGTGGTTCTTTCCGTGGGCCAGTTCCATGGTGGTTCCGCCTCTAATGTCATACCTGATTCGGCGGAATTCAGGGCCAGCGTCAGATCTTTCAGCCCCGGTGTCGAAGCACGGCTCGCACAGGAGTTGCCGGATCTTATCCGGCAACTGGCGTCCGCTCATCAACTGACAGCCGACGCAACGTTCACTCCAGTTATGCCGGCCACCGTCAATCACGACAGTGACGCCGAACTCTGGGGCAGGACAGCACGGACATTCTTCGGAGAGCACCGGTTCGTGCCCAGCCCGTCCCCCAGGACCGGCTCTGACGATTTCTCCCGGGTCCTCGTGGAGGTCCCCGGAGCGTACGGGCACCTCGGAGCTGGGTCTCCAGATATCGACCCCATGGAGTGGGCTCCCATGCATTCGCCCAGGGCAGTGTTTGACGACAGTATCCTCGTTGATCAGGCACAATTCATGGCGGGTGTGGCGCTTGGAAAGCTTCAGGAGTTGGAGGTGCTGGGGTAGCTCGGAGGGCTTCCGGAGCGGCCACACCTCACTTGAAGCAGTGGACCTAGCAGTACCCGTCTCGAAGCTCGAATGGATAGCACTTCAACCACTATCAGGTTGCCGTACACCCCAATCTGACGTCAGGCGGTGCGCCTGAAACCGTCAGGATAAGATTTCGCAACGGACTTACGGACACCAGATGGTGACGGTCTGAGGCTTCAACCTGACACGTCGTAACTCACAGCGTTAGTCCGAACGCATCGTGAGCGGATGCTAAGTGCTTTGCTAACCGCAATTTACTGCTAGCCACCTTCCCGCCGTCGGGCAGGTGGAGGACCCAAGAGCCTTCAGCGACACGGAGGATTTGGTAACGCCCTTTGTCTCCGTCGGCAAACCACGCGGTGCGGACGCCCGTGCGCAGATCCTTGCGCCACTTCAGAGGGTAGTTCACCGCATCGTCTCCTACTTCAATTACGATTGCGCCCTCACGCCGGCGGCTCCAACTGTCCAATGATTTTTTGGATCATTGGTTCCGCTGCCTACAGCCGGGGACAATCCTGATGGGTTATAGGCCAATCCCAGGTCCGCGGATCTCGTCCGCTGACCGCTGCTGTTCCCTCACGGCGCGTTCACTGGCTAGGCGGGCTTGCCGCTGCGCTTCGGTTTCCGTTGCCTGTTCTGTCGGTTTCCGGGCCGGTGTGTTCTTTGCCTGCTGCTCTGCGATCATGCGTTCGAGCTTGGTCCGCAGGCGTGGTTTGTCCTTTTGGGCCGGCGTGACGGCAGTGGGTTCCTGTGCGTTCAGGGCGCGGTCCTTGTCCGTAGCGTCCTGGGCCGGTGCGGCGGGGGCGTGAGTTCCCTTGGCGCGGTCCAGGGCCTCGGCTGCTGCTGTGAGCTTTTCCGCTTCGGTGGCGTGGTCCTTGAGTGCCCGGGCACGTTTGGAGACGGTCACGGCGCGGTCGTGGAGGTCTTGGCCAATGTCATTGGTGCGGAGGTTTTCGGGCACGGGGACCTGCTCTGTGTCGGGGACGTTGTAGCGGGCGCGGAAGAGTTCAAGTTCGGCGGCGGTATCCCGCCACTGCTGTGCAGCGGCGGGGTCCGCGGGGACGGGGCCGAGCTGCTGCGCCCACACGGGCGGCTCGGCAGCAAGCATGTGGCCGCGTTCGTCCAGGCGTGCGGTGAGAACTTCCCGTCGGGCCATGAGTTCTTCCCGCCACTCCTGGGGCAGGTATTCGCTGGCGACCGTATGGGCCGGGGCGAGCCAGTCAGGCAGCCGGTCAATCTTCTCTGCCCGGACGGGCGTGCCGGGGGTGATGGCTCGGAGGCGTTCTTCTGCCCTGACGCGGGCTGCGATGACCTGGTGGTTCATGGACCGGTTATGCTCCGTCGCCACATTAGGCGCGGCGGCGTACTGGCTCCGGGAGCCGCGTTCGGCAGCTTCGGTGCTGTTCTTTCCGGTGCGGGCCTGTTCGGCGCGGATCTTCTGCTCTTCAACCAGGGCGCGGAGGCGGTACTGGTTCCTGCGCGCCAGGGCAGGATTGTTGATTGATTCGGTTTCCCGGGCCGTGAAACGTGAAGTGAAGATCCGGCGTTCGAGCTCGGCGTCGCTCAGGCCACCGTGGCGGCGGTTGGTCCAGTGGTCCGCCGGGTGCGGGCCGTGGACGGCTGACGCCGCAGTGTAGGAGGCTGCGCGGTCTTCCCCGATGGCTGCAACGTCCTTTTTCAGGGCGGCAAGCTGTTCATCGGTGAGGTTCGCCAGGGGCCGGGCGCCGGCGGCGGCGAGGACTTCGGGGGCCTTCTCCACGATCGATTCGATCCGCCAGGACAGCACAGCGGACTTATCCTCAGCGCCGTCGAAGTCACGTTCAGTTGCGGCACGGGTCAGCAGCTGGGCGGGATCCCAGCCGTCGTGTTCGGCCTTAGCCAGGTTGGTAGCCACGGCACCCCAGGACTCGGTGGCCACGAACGTTTCCGCACCTTCTCCCAGGACTTCCCGGGCGAGGGCGGCCATCCGGATCCTGTTCGCTTCTTCGGTGACGTAGCGGTACTGGTCCGCGAGGGTCAGGGGGTTGTTGATGCGTTCGTATTCGGTGCTGAGCCCTTCGTGCGCGGAGGTTTCGTGGCTGTGGTTTGCCGCGATGGTGGACAGGACGCTGTCCCGGTCCTGGCCTTCGTCCAGGACAACGAACAGGACGTTTTCATCCCGGCCACGGGTCGCGGCGACGTAGGCGTTTTCGCGGGAAGTGGCAGCGTCAAGGATAGGGATACCGGCGTCTTTGGTCATGCCCTGGGCGCGGTGCGTGGTCAGGGCATAGCCAAGGTGAACATGCTCGGTGACGTACGCGGCGGGCAGCTGCACAGTTCCGCCGTGGCCAAGGTGGGTCACGGACAGGGAGCCGTCCTGGTGGGCTTCATCGACGGTCCACAGGTCCCCGTTCTTCACCACGTCGCGGCCGCGTTTGGTTTTCAGGGCTGAGTCGTTCTGACGGGTCACAATGGTGTCACCCATCCACGCGGTGGACCCGTCCCGCAGCGGCACGGACACCCCGGCGCGGGCGACTTCACCGGTTTCAACCCGGTAGGCCTGGGCGCGTTCGGAGAGCCGTTGTGCGCTCTCGTTGGTCGGGGCCATCATCACCGCCTGGTCCCCGGCGTTCAGGCGTTCCTGCCACAGCCCAAAGGCCAGTCCTTCAACAACGTCAGCGGCACCGGCCTGGACGCGACCGTTGTCTTTGTACCAAGCGAACGGGTCTGCTTCGTTCTCCGTTGGCGTGCGCAGAGCCAGGGACGCTTCGGCTTCTTCAGGTGTAGTGAAGCGGTGGATCGTTTCGAGTTCGGTCGCGCCGATCTCATTGATCAGCAGCCGCAGCGCCCCGCCGGCCTGCACGGCCGAGAGCTGCCGGTCATCGCCCAGCAACCGGACGAGGCCGCCGTGGGCTTCGACTTCCCGGACAATATCTGCCAGCTTCCCAGTGCCCTGCATCCCCGCTTCATCAACGATCACGAGGGTGCCGGGGGTGACCGTGAACGGTCCTGGATTCGCCGGCGGGTTCGCCGGGTCGGAGCCGTGGTTGATGTGCAGGAATTTGTCCGTGGTGGCCGCCAGGATGCCGAGCTGTTCGCCCAGGTTCGCTGCTGCAACCGCTGAGGGCGCGAGCCCGATAACCCCGCCACCAGCATGCGTCACGGCAGAACGGACCAAGGCCATGGCCGTCGACTTGCCGGTGCCGGCTGCACCGATTCCCACGGCCAGGAGCTTGGAGCTGGTGGCGAATGCGCGGGCGAGTTCGATCTGTCCGGCATCGAGGGGGTGCGCCTTTTCCCCGGCGGCCACAGCGGCGTTGTAGGCCTCCACGGCGGCGGTGAAGTCTTGGTTGGATGCAGCCGGAATCACGTCGCGGGTCCCGGCGCGCAGCAGCCGGTTTTCGTCTTCGAGGATTTTGGTGGAGGTGTAAAGGGTGTCGGTGCGGTGGTTGAAGTCCGCGGTGCCGGCGTTACGGGTGAGCGCTTCAAACCGGCCGTGGACCTGGTCAGGGGTGATGCGCACGGACGCGGTGCCCAGGGACGCGGACACCACGTCTTCGATGGTCCCGGCCGGTACCGGGCCGTGGACGCTCGCGTATTCCTTGGCCCACCGGTGGGCTTCTGCCATGACGTTTTGCGCGGTCCAGGTGGAGCGCTTATCGGAGACGGCAGCGACGATGGATCGGGCTGCGGCGTGGACGTCTATACCGGTAGCTGCTTCCCGTGGTGCGAGGGTCCGGGCACTGGTGAGGGCGTCGAGTTCGGCGTCGCTGTAGAGGGTACGCGCTTCCTCACGCCATGCTTTGCCCTGTTCCTGAAGTGTCTTCGGGGCTTCCTTGTCGGGTCGGGTTTGCAGGGTCGCGGCCTGCGCGAGCTTGATCAGGGCGGCAGAGTCAGGGGCGTGTCCGTGCTGTTCTTCGTACGCTTTGCGCAGTTCAGCAAGGGAGGTGCGGATGCCTTCGCTGCGCTTGGAGAACAGGGCGGTCAGTTCCCTGGGCACCGAGGAAACTTCCATGACGGGCTGCTTGGATCCGTTGACGGTACGGGTTTCGAACTCCACGCCGGCAGCTTCAAGGTGGGCCTGCAAGCGGGTGTTGTAGTGCTCGGAGACGGCGACCGCGGAGCGGTGCAGGAGCTTACCGTCGATGGTCTTCCATTTCCCGGCGTCGTCCTGGACCTTGTTCGAAACCACCACGTGGTGGTGCAGGTTCGGGTCTCCCAAACGCGAGTCATGGTGGCGGAAACTCGTGGCGATCAGGCCGCCGCTGACGGAGGTTTGGGCTATTCCGTTGGTCCCTGAACGGGTCGCCAGGGCGTGCTGTTCGAGGTAGTTCAGGGAGTCGGTGAGGGCGGCCTGCTGGGCGGATTCGACAAGGGTCCTGGTGTCGGCGTCGCCCAGGGCCCAGAGGACGGAGACGCTTTTGACGGGCGTGAACGTCAGGTCATATCCGGCCACGGCTTCCTGCTGCGGGCGGAGCTGGGCGGTGATGTACCGGCCGAGTTCTTCCTTGGAGACCGGGTTGCGCCCGTGGGATTCGCGGAACATGAGAGCGCCTGCGGTGGCCCGTATGCGGTGCCGTTCGTCGGGCGTGGGCTTGCGCTGCTTGAGGCGTTCAAAGTCGCTCTCGCGGACGCTGATGGCCTGTGAGAGGGCATTGTCTTTGGGGCTGTACTCGTAGAACTTCCGGCCGAGTTTTGCTTCCTTATCGGCGGCCTTCGTGGCCTCCTTTTCGCTGAGTCCGGAGGCGCGCTTCTCGGCAAGGATGCGTTCGTAGTCAGGGTGCCGGCCCTGCCCGAAAAGGTTGGCCATTTGCTCTTCGGTGACGTTCCCGGCCATGCCCAGGGCGGCCGCGCCGTTGCCGATCCACTGCCCGGGCGGCAGGCCTTCTACGGTGTAGTAGTCGCCCAGCTGGCGGTCATTGGAGCGCAGCTGATCCCCGCTGGCGGTCTCCTGTGTGTAGTACAGGTAACCGGTGCCAGCACTGAGAACGTGCAGCGACATCATCACCCGATTCTAACGGAATCGGCCTCGTTTATTCGAAATGCAAGAGGTGTGACCGATTTCTGAGTTTTTCTGCTGGGTGAGGTACGAGCGCAGCGGCTTTCGAAAAGCTCAGAGGGCTGTCCATTCTTTGAATGCGGCTGTCCATCATGAAAAGCAGAGCTTTGATTGTGGGCAGGCGCTGTCGCGGTTCTCCACAGGCTGGATTAGAACGCAACCTAACTGGGCACATACGGGGTGCCGTTCCTGCCTTGAAGCGGAATTGGAGTTAGGCTGCCCGCCCGGTCATGGTCGCACCCGCAAGCACGGCCCGGGTGGGGCCTCTAACCGTTAGGTTCGAGGCAGGTAGGCTCTGGCACAATGGTGATGAGGCACGTTCGATTCGACAGCACACCCAAGGGGGGCCGTGATGGCTGGTAAGACACGCAATTCGATGATGGTTCAGGCACGCAGGAAGACCGAAGAGCTGGCAGCAAAGCGGCGCGAGCGTGAAGCGGAGCTCCAGTCTCTGGCCACCGACTTTCACGCTTCAAATCTTCTGGCGGATGCCATCGTTGAGGAAGCAGAGCGTCAAGCCGCTGAGCTGATCGCTAAAGCGAAGCAGGAAGCGGCCGCGGCCGCTGAGGAAGCGAAGGCCACGATTGAGAAGATGCTTGCCACCGGGGAAACCCGCCAGGGCGTCGCGGAGCTGCTGGATGTGAGTGTGTCCTACGTGCGGAGCGTCGATGTTGCGGCAGCGAAGAAGAAGAAGACGGCCGCTGCCGGGTCAGAAGAGAGTGGGGGCGTCCGGGTCGATGCCGGACATGAGGGGTCTGATCACTGACTCGTCCCAGCCGTGCGCTTTGAGCGCGTCGCGGAGCTCGCGTGACTGAGCGGCGAAATTAGCGCGGCCGACGCCACGCCATCGCCAGGTATGGGCGTTGGCGTGGCGTCTCTTTTGGGCCCGGTCCAGAAGGTTCGCGGCCTGGGTTCCTGGGTAGGTGTGGCTGTCGGTCCCGCCGGTGGAGCGGACGCACAAGGGAATGTCGCATGAGTGCATGAGGACTACCCCGGGGTCCAGTTCCTCACCCGTGAGAAGCGTGTGCGCGTAACGTTGTGGGCGGACGGCTTGCTGGCCGCCGGCCTCGTTGCGGATCCAGTACCTTCCGTAGCCGTCATCGGAGACAGCGCCGGTCCACAACCAACAGTCATCCGGGCGGGGGCCTTTGATGACTTCGGACCAGAAGCGGTCCTCCGGGGAGCCGGTCACGGTGTGTTCACCAGCGACGCCAGCGCGATTCGAGCTTGTTCGCGGCCGCGAAGAATACGATCATGAACAGGGCCGGCACCACGGCGTGAAGCAGGCTCTGTCCAATCCACGCTGCCAGGGCTGTCAGCAGGGCGATGAACCCCGCGGCCTTCGAGAGGAAGATCAGTGCGCCCCGCCCGGCCAGGATGGGATGGGTCAGCGCGTAAATGATCCAACCGGTTAGTGCCACAGCTGCGAACGCTGCGAGGAAAACGATGATGAACATGTCCGCTCCTAACGGGTGGGGTGGACTCTAAAGAGGGCAAGCCCATGGTCGGTCATGGTCCGGTTAACCAGGGAACCGTCCATCGCCCGCACGAAAGGCCTGGAACCGGCCACGACTGCCCCCTATGGCCCCGGCTCACTACTGCTCTTCCTCGGCTTCACCTGCGGGCAGTTGCCCGGCTGCGATACGTTCGGCTGTCTTCTCGTAGGCGGCATCGATGTACGCGGTCAGGTCATCCAAGCGAATGCGCCAAATGCCCCTCGGACCGAACTGCGCGCCCCTTAACTCGCCACTTCGCAACAGCCCGTAGACCATCGGTTTACCCAGGTTCAGGATCTCCTGGACCTCGTCAATCGTCAGCATCTTCGGGAACGGCAGAGACGCCCCGGTCCCCGCCTTGTCCACTTCTTCAGTCCACAGAGCCATAGCTACTTTCCTTCGTCCCGCTGCCGCATCTCATCCATCGTCCGCTGCCCGCGCCGCAGCTCGCCCGCCGGCACCGGAGGCCAGGGCTTGCCGCCGTTGTACTTGCGTTGCATCCGCTTCACCTCGCGCATGGTCGCCCGGACAATGAGGTCAGAGACACTGGCGTCCCCCTCCTGCAGACCGGCGGCCTTGAACGCGGCCCGCACCTGCCCGGCCTGATCCTCGGTGTAGTACGGCGTGAACGCCGGCACCTTCTTGGGTTTCACCATCAGCAGGCCTTGGCTTAGACGGCGCGCAGCGCCTGCGGCCAGGGGTGGAGACTGTCCAGTAAGCCCTTGCCCCTGGTTACCGTTCCGTCCTCGTGGAAGCGGATATCGGCGTGCTGGTGGCTGCCGCCGGCGTGTGCGATCGCTGCCAGGACAAGGTCCAGGTTCTCCCGGTCCAGGCCCGGCACTACGTCGCCCAGGACCACCGGCACATCCTCAGCCAAGGAGGCGGCCAACATCAGGAAACGGCGCTCCCCGCCCGAGAGTGCGCCGGCCTCCTCCGGGATGGACGCAAAGTCGATCCACGCGTGTTCCTGGTAGCCCTCATCGCTGGTGCTGGCGGCGTGAACCCAGGGGTTGCCGATCGCTGCGAAGCGGCCACCAAAAGCCTTCAGCAACATTTCCGTGGCTGCCTCGGTGGTGTACGTGCCTCGCGCCCAAGCGCGGAGGTCATCTGCATGCGTCATCTTTGTGTCCTTTGTTTGTGGTCTTGGGTTAGTAGCCGGCCCTGGCGGCCCGGTCGAGGGCGGCCTTTGCATCGCGGATGGCGCGGCGCGCGTCCCGCAGGGCGTCGGCCTGCTCATTGTTGGGGCCAGCTCCGGGACGCCAGTCCGAGCGGAGTTCGTCTTCGACGTCGCCCAGAAGTGCGAACGCCCTGGAGCGCATGTCTTCGAAAGTGGGCAGATTTTCGGCCATTCTGGGTCCCATCGTGGAAGTTGAGAGCGATGCCTGTCGGGGCCAGCGTATCGGCTGACCCCGACAGTTGTACTGCTTTAGAACGGGGGTTCGGAGTCGGGTCCGTTGCCCCATCCGCCGGCTGTGTTGCTGTTGGCTGGAACGGCCCAGGGATCGTCCTGCGGCCCGGTCTGCTGCCGGGTGTTACCGTTGCCCTGGACGCCGTTCCCCTGCGTGCCTTGGTTGCCGCGCTGGGTTCGGATGACCTTGGCATTCGCGTAGCGGAGTGAGGGACCGACCTCGTCCACCTCCAGCTCGATCACGGTGCGCTTCTCGCCCTCCTTGGTTTCGTAGGAACGGGACTTCAGCCGGCCTGTCACGATCACGCGCATGCCCTTGGCCAGGGACTCGGCAACGTTCTCAGCTGCTTCCCGCCACACACTGGCCCGGAGGAAAAGCGTCTCCCCGTCCTTCCACTCGTTAGACTGACGGTCGAACGTCCTGGGCGTGGAAGCGATGGTGAAATTCGCGACGGCAGATCCACTGGGCGTGAATCTCAGCTCTGCATCTGATGTCAGGTTTCCAATGACGGTAATGGTGGTTTCGCCGGCCATGATGGTTCCTTTTCCTCGCGTGCTGGTGATGTTCTCAGTCTCTGTTGCGGGTTGGTCTGCGGGGTCGGTCCCGCCCGGTTCGTCGTGGGTGAGGTCGTTAGGTTGGTACTGGTTCGCGGTGTGTTCGTCCCAGAGCCCGCCCTCCCCGAGCTGGCGGCGGCTGATGGCCTCAAAGAACCGGTCATCCCCTGCTTGGCCCGGGATGGCATAGCCCTCGTACAGGTCCTCGCTGAGCGGTTCCACGATCGCGGGTTCCACGCGGTAGGGGTCTACAGCCTCGAAGGGAATCTTGCCGCTGGGGTTGACCTGCCTGAACAGGTCCACCTCCAACGGGATCCGCGGGTGGAGGTTGAACCCCACGACCGGGCGCATTCTCTCCACGGTCCTCACGCAGCCTTGTGGCTCATGGCCGCCTGGACGAGCTTGTCGCGGCGCAGACCCGACCAGTGGTCCTGGTCATCAAAATTGTTCTGCACAACGGGCGCCTGAGAGTAGCCCAATTCGGCGGTGATGTACTCCAGCGCTGCCAGCACTTCGGTGATGTCCACGGCCGTGTAGGTGATGCCCTTGGAGTCGAAGTAGTCCTTCGTCTTCTCGCAGTTGGGGCAGTCGGGCTTGGTGTAGACCGTGTAAGCGGTGGGCGAAGCAGTCATTTTCAGCACCTGGTTTCGTATCAAATAAGTTTCGTTCGTCTGGCTGACTTGCTACCTCAATTCTAGCATTCATTCAACTGAAAGAATAGGGGTTTTACCGCTTATTTCCGGGGTTTTTGCTTCCAAGAATTACCCGCGCAATAGGTGTAATCCATTGCAAGGGAATTTCGGTCCATTTCAGAAGCTGACTGCACAGATGTCAGAAGTCCTCTGCACAGCTCCGGTCACCACCGAGGAAAGGTTGGTGACGCCGCCGGCAACTGTGGTCATCCCCGCCGGTTCCTCCAGCGGCAGCCCCCCTGTGCCTTGGAAGGCTCCAGGGAGGTTCGGTGACGTGCAGGTCGTGGGTGGAATGTGGGAGTGGGTGGGTGTCGTCCCGGCTGAAGGAACTCAAACCACAGCGAGCCTCGCGCCGGCGGTGCATGGTGTGGACCATGGGAACGGTGCCCCGTTAACCCGGAAAGGAGCCGGCGTGTGCCGGCTCCTTTCGGGTTTCTCTGCAAAGAAATCTATGGTCAGTCTAGCTGAATGGTGGGCCGCGGGCTGTGCAGCTCCATTGCTGCAGCGCGGCTTTTGTCCTGGGTTCTGGGTGTGGCGGAAAGCGGCGGTCCGCCGCCTGGTGAGTGGTTGCTGTGGTTCGCCCTGGGCGGCGGACCGCCCGACTTCTGGAAGGTTCCGTCCCACCCTGTGGTGATTGGCTGGGGCCTTGCCGGGCGGTGGGGGGCCGCCCGGCAAGGGGTCTTTATGCCGCTGGTTCGTCCTCGACCGGTTTGCCGCTGTCGATGATGATCTGCTCAGTTTCCGATGCGGTGTAGCCCCAAACCACCAGTTGGTTCAGGTAGTCCCGGTGGGTTTGGGACGGTGAGCGCCACGAGTCTTTTTGGATGGTCTTTTCATACCCTGCGCAGATCAGGGCGATAAGTCCGAACTCCGGGCGGGCGGTCGTTTTGGCGACGTGGTCCCGGAGCGGGTTCCACGCCCACTGGTTGGATTCCTCGATCTTGGCTCCGACCATCTCAGCTGCGACCTTGCCCTCGTAGCCGCTGGCGGTTTCGGGGTGGTGGGTGATCGCGTGGAGGGTGAAGTACTGCCAGCCCTTGGGGGCCTGCTTCTTGGCCAGCAGGTTCTTGACCCATTCACGCCTGACAACAGTTGCCGACTGCATCAACTTGTTGTTCTCTATCAGGGTCGTCCGCTCGGCCTTCTGCTCGTCGGTCATCGGGCCTTTCGGGGCCGATGTGCCGTAGCCGCTGTAGTAGCGGAGAGTGAAGCCCAGGTCTTTCCAACCGGTGACGACAGCGACGGCGGAGTGCTCGCCACGATAGCCCGTCTCGATGTAGACGGCGTTGCCGTCCTCATCGGTGGCCGGTTCCCCATCTGCCCTTTTCAGGGACGTGACGCGGAGGGTTTCGCTGTCCTCCCCGTACCCGCATTCGGGAACAATAATCGTTCCTGCTGCTTCCAGCTCTGCGGTGAAGGCAGCCAGCGCGGCGGCGCGGTCGCGCTTGTCGCGCAGCTGCTGGGTGACGTGCAGGAGCATGTCGGGTTCGTCCATGATGACTGACTCGATTTCGGCCGTCGCTTCCTCGTCTGACTCAAACTCGGCGAGAATCAGGGCTGCTTCGATGGTGTAGCCCTTGCCCAGGGCGGCGGCTCCGGTCTCGGTGGACTTGGCTTTGAGGGCGGACTCGACGTTGGTCTTGGTCCGTCCGGTCTTCTTGGCGATCGCGGCCGCCGAGACACCGATCAGGGACAGCTGGTGGTAGGCGTCGGCCTCGTCGGCTTCGGTCAGTTCGGCGCGCTGGATGTTCTCCACCACCTGCGTGACGATGCGCTCGGCTTCCTCGGGAGACTCGATGATCATCACCGGGATCAGGGGCCGTCCGGCTTCGACGGCGGCGCGGGTGCGGCGCTGTCCCATCAGCACGTGCACGGTTCCGTCGTCCTTGCGGTGGGCGATGACCGGTTCCATCACGCCGTGCTCTTTGATGCTGGCGACGAAATCGGCGGTCAGGGCAGCGTCCTTTCGGACGTTAATGTCAACGGTCAGGGTTGCCGGATCGAACATTTCAAGCGTGGGTGTTGCGTTCATGGTTTTTGCCTTTGCAGAGACGTGGGGTGTGTGGGGCGGCTTAGGTGACCGGCCAGCTTCCCTCTCCCCCGGATTGTTTTTGGTTGCTGGCAAGCTTGCTTGCTCGGCGGCCGACGGAGCCCTGTCTACCCGCCAGGGCAAGGAGCGGGAAATTCCCGGAGGAAATAAGCGACGAAGGAGCGCCGGAGGGACATTTCCTGCACCGCAGGCCCCGACGAAGGAGGGGCTAGACGGGGTGGAGCGGACGCCTAGAATCCGCAGGACAGCAACCAGA
>NZ_JAAOXO010000018.1:0-35692 GCF_011605365.1 Paenarthrobacter sp. MSM-2-10-13
GAACGATCCGAGGACAACACCAGCTGCACAGCTTCCTCACGGAAAGCCGCATCATATTTTCTTCTAGGACCAGTCATTCTGAAGTCGATCTCCCATCAACCTGTCTCAGAAAACCATACGGCCGCAGTTTAGGCCCGCGGGATGTGAGAGAAGGTGGTCCGAAAGGGGGTGGGATGTGAGAGAGGGTGCGTGGTGGGAGAATGGAACCGGTGCCGGGCCGAATGCCCCACCAACCACAGTGCTAATACAGCGGGGCACCCTCAATAAGGGGGCCTGCGCGAACCACTACGAAATGGATGACCCATGCCCTCGCCCTCAGGCTCCAGTACCTTGAGCAAGCCCGCGCCGCGCTTTGCGTCGATCGGCTCCCCGTATTTCGGCATCATGCTGGCCATCATGGCCGTGGTGCTGATCCTGTCCAACATCGGCGCCTCCAAGGGCGTTGTGCTCGGGCCGATCATCACCGACGGCGGGTTCTTCCTGTTCCCCATCGCCTACATCCTGGGCGACGTGATGAGCGAGGTCTACGGCTTCAAAGTTGCCCGCAAAGCGATCATTACCTCCTTTGCGTTGTCGGTCTTCGCCTCGCTCTGCTACTGGATCATCATCGTGCTGCCCGGCTTCAACGACGAGTACGGAACCGCCAAGCAGGCTGCCATTGAGGGCGCCCTTGGTCCCGTGCCGCAGATCGTGCTCGCTTCCCTGCTCGCATTCCTGGCAGGACAGACCATCAACTCGTGGATCCTGGTGAAGATGAAGGCCCGCACCGGCGAAAAGAGCCTCTGGGCGCGCTTGATGGGCTCGTCCGTGGTGGGCGAATTCGTGGACACCCTGATTTTCTGCAGCATCGCAGCGTCCGTCATTGGCATCACTGACGCGGGTTCGTTCCTGAACTACGTGCTGGTTGGCTTCGTGTACAAGACCGCCGTGGAGTTCCTGTTCGTCCCGGTCACTGTGGTGGTGGTTGGTTGGATCAAGAAGCGCGAACCGAGCTACGGGGCAGCCGCAGCCTAGGCTTGTGCTGAGTTCGCCGGAAACGTGTGAGTTCGCTGCTCCGGCGTTGTCGCGCTGCTCCGGCCACCCTCATCTCCTGAGCGCTTTCAGAACACGCGCTTTGAACTCCTGCTCCTGAAACAGGTCCTTCCATTCCACCCGGATGAAGAACCAGCCGTCCTCTACCAAGGCCTTCTCCCGGCGTCGTTCCTCAAAGATCACCCGGTCAGTGCGGGCGTACTTGAAGTACTTGACCTCCCCGTCGAATTCAAGGGCCACCTTCTCTTTCTTCCATGCGAAGTCCATCCGGTGCCGACCAACCCGACTTTGCACTTCCACTTGCGCCGTGGGCATGGGCAATTTGAGGCGGGCGAGTAGTTCCCGGCACAGAGTTTCGCCAGGAGATTCGGAACTGGGGTCAGCATTGGCCAAGCATCTCTGCAAGGTACGGCAGCCTCGTCGTCCGGAGAAAGTACTTGAGTGGGCTTGCATGAGCTGCTTGTCCGCTCCGAGCCGCAGCCCGTGATCCATGATGATCAACGCTTGCCGGTAATTCAGAGTCTTGGCACAGTCCAGAACAGTCCGCTCAAGGTCGGTGACCCGGAGGAACTCCACAGTGGTGATCTGGGAAGGCGGCAACCGTAGTTTGTGCCCGCGAACATCTTTGCCGAGGCGCTCACTGGATGGGTTGGTGGGAAGTGTGACGTGGATGGTTTGATCCACGTTCCACAGAAAAAGTCCGTGCAGCCTCGCCGCCGACGTGTGGCTATAAACGTAGCCGTCGGTGGACGCGGTGAGGGTTCCGTGTGCATGTGCGTGGATCAGTAGCTTGCCGCGGACGTCATCCGGCTGATTTGCCCATGCCGCGCGGCGTATATAACAGCCGTGGCGCACTCGGATGAGGTCACCCTGGCGGACCAGCGTGCCGATTGCCCGTGAACTGAGTCCCAGTTCATTGAGCTGCCTGGTGCGCCAAAGGGCTCCAAGTTGGGGGAGGGTAGCAGTTGGTTTCTGACTCATCACCCCAGCCTCAGGCAGGCTGGACGCCGAAAGTAGCCCCCGCCGTCGTTATGTGGACAACGGCCGAGTTCGCTGGACCTGTGCCCGGGCCGCGGGAGTTGTGCAGGTTCGCCGGGCATGCCCGGCGAACGTACACGGCTCCGGCGATCTCGGCGCGACTAGGAGTAGTACCGGCCTAGCGTCTCCGCCTTGAACTCGAAGAACTCCCCGGATTCGATGGCCAGGCGGGCGTCGTCCACCATCTTCACCACGAAGCGCTCGTTGTGGATGGAGATCAGCGTTGCCGAGAGCATTTCCTTGGCCTTGAACAGGTGGTGGATGTACGCGCGCGAGTAGTTCACGCACGTGTAGCAGTCGCAGCCATCCTGCAGTGGTCCGAAATCGGCCTTGTACTTAGCCCCGGACAGGTTGAACCGGCCAAAGGGCGTGTAGAACGCGGAATTCCTGGCCACACGGGTGGGGGAGACGCAGTCAAAAGTGTCGGCGCCGTTCTCGATTGCCGTGAAGATATCGTCCGGCTCGGAGATGCCCAGCAGGTGCCGTGGCTTGTTCTCCGGCAATTCCTCATTGCACCAGCGCACAATAGTGCCCAGGTTCTCCTTCTCCAGCGCACCGCCGATCCCGTACCCGTCAAAGGGCATGGCGCCGAGGTCCTGGCATGCCTTGCGGCGCAGGTCCTCATACTGGGCTCCCTGGATCACCCCGAACAGGGCCTGGTACGGCTTACCCACACGGGATGAGGTCAAGCGAGCGTGCTCCTCCAGGCAGCGCAGGGCCCACAAACGCGTCCGCTCCAGCGACTCCTCTTGGTAGGCCCGCGAATTCTGCAGCGTGGTCAGCTCGTCGAAGGCGAACATGATGTCCGCGCCGATCTGGTGCTGGACCTGCATGGAGATCTCGGGGGAGAAGCGGTGCCTGTCTCCGTTGAGGTGCGACTTGAACCAGACGCCGTCGTCGTCAATGTGGGCCAGCCGTTCCTTGCCCGGAGCCACAGCGTCATCCGGCCCGGAACTGTCCACATTCTTCATGTCGATGACCTTCTTGAACCCCGAGCCCAGGCTCATCACCTGGAATCCGCCGGAGTCGGTGAAGGTCGGCCCGGACCAGTTCATGAAGGCACCCAGTCCGCCCGCGGCGTCCAGGATTTCCGCTCCCGGCTGCAGGTACAGGTGGTACGCGTTGGCCAGCACGGCCTGCGCGCCAAGGTCCGCAACGGACTCGGGCAGTACGGCTTTGACCGTGGCTTTGGTTCCGACGGCGATGAACGCGGGCGTCTGAATGGTTCCGTGCGGCGTGGTGATGGTTCCGGTGCGGCCCAGGAAAGAACCGCCGTTGGCGGCTATCTGGGCGTCCGACGGCGAGCACGTCTCGGTCAGGCGCTGGCCCACCGAAAAGGAGAACTCGGATTGCCGGCGGGACAAACCGGGCAGCGCAGGGGAAGATGCAGGGGCAAATGAGGAAGCTGGCACGCTTCCAAGTGTGCCAGCTTTACCGTGAGTAACCCGCCGGACAAACCCTAGGACCCGTACTTCTCAGCTTTCCAGTTGTCCCACGAGGACCGGATGTCCGCCAAAGTGTGGGCCCCCAAATCGTAAGTGGAGGCAATCACCATGGAGCCGCCGTCGGGCCTTTTCTCCGGAATGGGCAGTTGCTCGGCCACGATCAGCAGCCCGTCCCCGTGCTCGGCGTAGCTGTGAACGGTGAGGCCCACTTGGTGCCGGCTCTTGAACCACACCTTGCCGGAGATCTTCTCCCCGGTGGCAAGCGTGAGCGAGTATTCCTCCCCAACGGGTGGAAGATCACCGAGCCCCAATTTTTCGATCGCAGGCCCGCCTTTGCCGGGCAGGGACAGGAAGTGCGTCCTGCGGTGCCCGTGGGGGTGCCGTTCCAAGGCGAAACGCAGCTGGTGCAGGAACGTGAGCCAGCCCTGGGTGATGTCCTCGTCCCAGTCCGCCCATTCCGAATTGTGGTCCAGGGCGGCCCGGGTGACCTTCACTTCGGTGCCTCCGGAGACCGGGTGGAGCTCAAAAATGTCACCGCCGTTGACGGTCAGGCTTGTGTGATCGGGCCCCTCCACCACATCGGTGTTGAAGTAAATTTGTTTGATTTCGTCGGTGAGATCGTCAGCTTCCCAGCCGTGCCATTGAGCCACCAGCGACGGTTCGCGCAGCATTGTCCAAACCTGCTGCGCGTCGGCATTAACCACAACGCTCAGATTGTTCGTCATGGACCCGAATCTACCGTCGTTGGCGCCTACATAACAGGTCTTGACAGCCCCCAATGACGGTTAGGCGCGGACCGATTCCAGTTCGTTGCCGATCCGTCGGGCCAGCTCTTCCTCGCCGATGGTCATGGAGCCCCCGTGGGCGCGCAGGAACATCAGCGCTTCAAGCCGGAGGAACCGCCATTCGCGCTCGGCCTCACGATTCCCATTGTCGATCGCGCGGAAGATTTCCTTGTCATACAGGTTGGGTTCGTTGAGTGAGCGCTGGCGCACGCGGGCGTTGATCCGGGCCTTGAAGGGGTCTTCTTCCTGGGACTCGGGCGCACGCAGCAGTTTCTCGTACACAGCGGCGCGCTCGGATTGGCCGGCTTCGCGGCAGATGAAACTGGACAGCGCCAGCGCCCGTTCGATCGAGGCCCAGCGGTCCAGGTTGCCGTCAAAGGGCAGCACGTTCAGCAGATCGGCCACGGCCAGGGCGTGGTCCGGATCGCGCAGCACGATGCACAGGTCGAAGGCAAGATCACTGAGGTCCCGGAGGCAGCTCCCGGATTTCGTGTTGATGCCCTTCGCCAGCCGTTCCGCCAGGACCTGCACGCCGTTCTTGCCCTTGTGGTTGGCGGCCGCGGCACGGACCACGGCTTCGGGTGTGCCGTCGGGCTCCGGAATGAGCGCAAGCTCCTCGGCGGTGGGGCCGGTGTACGTCGGTGGGGTCTCCGGGCGGGGAGGCACGACGACGGCGGCTCCGGCTTGCGCTTGGGCGTCGCCTTCCGCGGGGGTGCTGGTGCGGGAGTCGCCGGACTCGGAAGCGGTGGTGGCGTTCAGGGCTGCGTCGGCGGAGGAGTCCGAGGCGCTTGAGTCCGCGCCGGAGTCGGCCGGAACACCGTCGCCCACAGGAACACTGGACCCTGTAGCGATCCGCACCGTGCCGCCGTCCACCATTGTTACCAGCAGCAGCGCTGCTACGCCGTAATCGTCGTTTTGCACCTCAACGGCGGCGATTTCCTCGGCCGGGCCATCCCCGGGCGGGAACACAAAGTCGCCGGGCTGCAGGTCCCCAGCCTGCTTTTCTCTGTACTGCTGTGTGGCTGGGCTGTGAGTCATCGGAAATCCTTTGGTTCTCGTGGGGTCCGCCGTCCAGTCTACAAAGACCAGCCGGCGCAAGGGCCGGGACCCGCTAGAGAACGATGCCCGAGAAAGCCAGTGCCTGCCGCACGAGGTTCCCGCGACCGCCGTCGAATTCCTGCTGGACGTTCTCGCTCAGCACCTCTTGGGGCGTCATCCACGTCAGTTCCAGGGCGTCCTGGCGCGGTTCACATTCACCGGTGACGGGGATGACGTAGGCCAGCGAGACGGCGTGCTGGCGGTCATCCGTGAAACCGGTCTGTGACGGGGCAGGGAAGTACTCGGCCACCGTGAAAGGAACGGGGCTGATGGGCAGCTGCGGGAAGGCCAAGGGGCCTAGGTCCTTTTCCATGTGCCGCAGCAGTGCCGCGCGGATGGTCTCGCGGTACAGAACGCGGCCGGAGACGAGGTAGCGGACCATGTTTCCGTCGGCGTCGCCCTGCAGGAGTGTGCCCACCTCATTGACATAGCCGAGCGGATCCAGCCTGACCGGAACGGCCTCCACATAGACCATGGGGAGTCGGCCGCGGGCTTCGAAGAGGTCTTCGTCAGAAAGCCAGCCTGGATACGGGTCGGGTGTACGTACGCTCATGGTTAAGTTCTACCGCATCACCCGCCGAACTTCCTTGGCGGCGCTGCCGTGGCTGCGTGGTTACGCTCTCGGCAGTATTAGAGGGCCAGGATCGACTCGAGCGGTTCCCCGGATGCTATGCGGGCAAGGATGGCGGGCTCCGCGGCGTCCGACTGCAGCGCTCTTTCCAGGACATCCCGGGCAGTTTCCGGTGAAAGAACAATCAGTCCGTTGTCGTCTCCGAGCACCAGGTCGCCGGGGTTGACCTCTGTCCCTCCGCAGCGCACAGGGACATTGACGGCGGAACCTGTGCCATGGAGCCGTTTGGTAGTGAGGCACGATGTCCCGCGGGCAAACACCGGCAGACCTGTCTGCCGCAGTTCCAGAACGTCAGTGGCCATGCCATCAACCACGACGGCGGCAGCACCTTGTGCGAGTGCCGCGGCTGCCGTGACGGCTCCCACGGGCGCATGATGGTGGTCTCCGAGCATGTCCACCACCAGGACGTCGCCCGGCCGGAGTGCCAGGAGTGCGTGGTTCATGGCGATGGCATCGTGGTCCGCGATTCGGACTGTGACGGCAGGTCCGGCTATTTTCACGTTTGCATGCAGGGACTGGATAGCGGGGGAGACGAATCCGTCCTCGAGGAAGTGGCCGATGGTCGGGTAGCTGACGTCGGTCAGGTCCTTCAGGAGTGTTGGACTCACGGGGTTACCTCCGCTTTCTGCGCAAGGACAGCTACGCATTCGATTTCCAAGGACACGCCCCACAGGCTCACGCACACGGTGGTCCGGGCCGGTTTGGCGGTGCCGAAGTACTCCGCGTACACGCGGTTGTACTCCTCAAGTTGGTCCTGGCTGGTCAAGTAGGTGTTGACCTTGACCACGTGCTCCAGGCTGGATCCTGCGGCTTCCAAGACGCCGTCGAGGTTCTGGATGGTTTGCCGGACTTGTTCTTCGAAGGTCTCCGGCTGATCATCCAGTCCAGTGATGGCCGGTATCTGGCCGGAGGTGAACACAAAACCGTTCGCAATGACCGCCGGGGAAAAAGGCCCGACGGCGGGCGCCTGGCCGGGGATACCGGCCAGGCGCCCGATGGTGGTGACGGTCACCGCGCTGCCGCGGCTTCCGTGGAGCCAGCGGACGCCGGTGCCTCATCGACGGCGTCGATGTTGCCGTACCGGGTCTCGGTCAGTAGGAAGAGTGCAACCAAGGACAGTCCGGCCGCGGCCATGATGTACCAGGCGATCGAGGAGCTCTGCCCCGTCATGCCCAACAACCAGGTAGTGACGAACGGGGTGGCGGCGCTGCCTAGGAGGCCGGATAGCATGTAGGCCACCGACAGGCCGGAGTAGCGGACCTTGGACCCGAAGAGCTCGGCCAGGAAGGTGGCGATGGGTCCGTAGTTGGCGCAGAACGCGGTCATCATGGCCAGGTAGGCCACGAACAGCAGTGCCACCGACTTGGTGTCCATGAGCCAGAACATCGGGAACGCGAGGGCGGCCTCGGCAGCAACACCGGCGAAGATGATGGGCTTGCGCCCGAACTTGTCCGATAGCTTTCCGAAGAACGGGATGAGGAACAGCCCCAGGACGCAGGAAGCCAGGACCACCCAGAGCATCAGGCTCTCGGAGTGGCCGAGTTCCTTCTTGCCGTAGGAGACGCCGGAGGCTACCAGCAGGGTGAACGTGCTGCCCGTGGACAGGGTTGCGACGCCGCCGAGGACAACCTGCTTCCAATACTTGGCCATCAGCGCAGCGAACGGCATTTTCGCCTTGGCGCCGGCGGTCTTGACTGCCTGGAACGACGGAGTTTCCTCGATGTGCAGGCGGATGTAGATGCCCACAGTGACAAGGAGGACTGAGGCCAGGAACGGGATGCGCCAGCCCCATGAATAGAGGGCTTCGGTGCTGACCGTGGAGGCAACAATCAGGAAGGCTACGTTCGCAATCAGGGTGCCGGCGGGAACCCCCACCTGTACCAGTGAACCGTAGAAGCCGCGCCGGGTAGGGGGCGCGTGTTCAACTGTCATGAGCACGGCACCGCCCCATTCGCCGCCGAGGGCCAGGCCTTGGATGACACGGAGGAAGAGCAACAGAAGTGGCGCCATGATGCCGATGCTGTTGTAGTCGGGCAGCAGGCCGATGGCGAAGGTAGCCGCTCCCATGGTCAGGAGGGAAACCAGCAGCATGGACTTGCGGCCCAATCGGTCACCGAAGTGGCCGAAGATGATGGCGCCCACCATGCGGGCAATGTAGGCGGAAGCGAACGTACCGAAGGCCAGCATGGTGCCGACGATCGGATCAAAGCTGGGGAAGAAGATCTTGTTGAAGACAAGGGCCGACGCCGTCCCGAAGACGAAAAGGTCGTACCACTCGACGGTGGTGCCAATAACGCTGGCGAGGGCAATCTTGCGCATCTTTGCCAGGTCAAGCCTGGACGATGATGCGGAGGCAGTATCTACCGTATGGGCCATCTGATTCTCCGGATGCGGTGCGGGGACGAATGTCCGGTGCAAGGTAGCTACAACTATGGTGTGTGCCCGATCACACCATCAATGGCATAACTCCCATCAAAACTGGCCCGGGAATGTGAAAACACACACCGAAGCCACGGTGCACGGAATTCCCGACGACGGGCCTCCTGGTGGGGCCTGCCTGCCTGCCGCCGTGGCTTGGTGACCTCATTTTGGTCCCAGCCGGGTCGAGATCAACCCTTTCCGGTCACTTTTCACCCTCGCCGCCGGAAAACAGGGTCAGGTAGCAACGCGGCAGCGGCCGGTCATGCCCAGGCCACTACCAGCCGGGCCGTCTTTGCGGGAACAGCGAGATCGATTCCCGTCAGTTCCTGGAATCGATTGAGCCTGTTAAGAATGGTGTTGCGGTGGCAAAACAATTGCTCGGAGGTAACTGTGACATTGCCGGTGGCCAGATAGTTCCGGACCGTCTCCAGCAGGCGTTCGCGCTCGCCGCCCCGGCACTCCGCCAAAGCCTCTTCGAGTTCGGCGGCAAGGTCGAGGCCGGCGTCCTGCAGGTTCTGCTGGGCCAGCCGGGCCCAGGCCGAATCGGCCGACAGCGGGCCGGCGTCGCGGGGGCGAAGCAGCGCCGCCAGGCTTTCAGCGGTGCGGGCCGCTCCGGGAAGTGCGCGCAGTCCAAGGACCTCAGGCACGTAGCCGCAGGGGACGTTCACGACGCCGGGTGGCAGCTGCTGGCTGTCGGGTTCCGGGCTGCGCGTCTCGCCCCGGGGTTCCGGACCGCGGGTCCGGGTGGCAGGCAGAGCCCAGAAGACATACGTGTTGCCGCCCGACTCATGGAGGAACAGCCGCTGCCGGGAGTGCTGTCCTGATCCGAACTGGGACGTTGCTGCCCGCAGCCGTGCACCAGGTTCACCGCTGGCCGCTACCAAGGCGAAGCGTGATTCAGGATTGATGCCCAAAGCCGAAGCCACTTGCGCGGAGGTTTCCTGCGAGGGGGTGCTCTGGTTGAAGAGGCGGGCAATGAACTCGCGCTGAATGCTTGATTCTTCCTGGGCCATCCTGACGCGCTCGGTTAGGTAGCTCGTGTGCGTCCGGGTGGCGAATTCGTCCACCACACTCCATACCTGGTCCACCCGTGTGGCCAGCAACGCGGCGTCCTCGGTGTGGGCGATCTCCAGCAGCTCGGCCCAGAGAATGCTGAAGTCCAACCGGACGGCAGAGGTGAGGGACTCCGGCGGAATGCCGGCCCTTGCGCGCTTGGATCCAAGGTCGGAAGCGAAGTCGAGCAGGCCATCACGGCTGTCCGTCCTGCCATTCCTCAAGCCGCTGATTAGCCGCCGGAATGTCTCCCGTGCGGTCTCCTGGATTTCCAGGACCGTCACCTGGCTTTCGCCGTACTCGGGGATCTCGCGGACCCTCGTGGTGAAGGCTTGGGCCAGGGTGTCCAGCCGGCCTTCAAGCTGATCCACCAGTTCAGTCCAACGAACGGCGTGCCCGGATGTCTCGGAATTGTGCATTCACACATTCTAGTGCCATGTTTCCGTGATGGATTGCTAGTCATTTTGGGAAAAACTACTGGCACTATGGATTGAGTCACACAAATTTGCCCGGGCATCCCCAAGGTCCGGTCCCGTTCGCACTCATGGAGCAACAATGGCAAGCACGGTCAGCGGAGCCACGGACACCAGTCCCAAGGCAGTACGCGTCGTCGATGAAAGCGTCACCAAGAAGGTGGCCCTCGCGGCCCTGGTGGGTACTGCGCTGGAATGGTACGACTTCTTCCTGTTCACCACAGCTGCTGCGCTGGTGTTCAACGCACAGTTCTTCGTTTCCCAAGACCCTTTTGTCGCAGCCATGGGATCCTTCGCTACCTTGGCCGTCGGCTTCGTGGCCCGCCCCATCGGTGGTTTCATCTTCGGCGCCCTGGGTGACAAGGTGGGTCGCAAGAAGATCCTCATGGTCACCATCGTGGGTATCGGCATTGTCACCGGCCTCATCGGTCTGCTTCCGAACTACATGACCATCGGCCTGGCGGCGCCTATTCTCCTGGTGGCCCTGCGCATCGTTCAGGGCCTCGCAGTCGGCGGTGAGTGGAGCGGCGCGGTGATCATCGCCGTCGAAAACGCTCCTGTGGAGAAGCGTGCACGCTACGCGGCCCTGCCGCAGATCGGTTCCCCGATCGGTACCATCCTTTCTTCCGGTGGCTTCTTCGGCATGTTGTTCCTGGTGGGTCAGAGCAACTTTGACGCGTGGGGCTGGCGCATCCCGTTCATCGCCGCGATCCCGCTGCTGGCAATCTCACTCTGGATCCGCAGCCGCCTGAGCGAATCACCCGAATTCGAAGCCCTCATGGAGTCCGGTGAGACCGAACATGCTCCCATCCGTGGAGTTCTGAAGAACAGCTGGCGCCAGATCCTGGTGGGCATGTGCTCGGCGCTGCTCGGCATCGGTGGCTTCTACCTCATCACCAGCTTTGTGGTCTTCTACGGCACCAAGGTGCTCAAGCTGCCCTCCGAACTCCTGCTCTTGGGCACCCTGTTGGCTGCAGCACTTGAGATCGGCGCCCTCATCTGGGCCGGGCGGCTCGGCGAAAAGTTCGGCGCCAGTAAGGTCATCCTGTGGGGCGGTGTTGCCTCGGCCGCTATCGCAGTTCCCGTTTTCCTGGCCATCGACTCCCGCAACCCCGTCCTGGTGGTCCTAGGCATGATGATCGGCGTTGCTGTCCTCTCCATCCCATACGCCGTCTCCGGCACCGCGCTGACTGCCCTGTTCGCCACGAAGGTCCGCTACACCGGCGTCGCCATCACTTCCAACACTGCGGGCGTTATCTCCGGCTTCGTGCCGCTGATCGCCACCGCGCTGGTGGCCGCCAACAACTCCTTCTGGCCCGGCGCCATCATCCTGCTGGTCGTGTCCGCACTGACGGCACTTTCCGGCCTGTTCCTCCCCGCCCTTTCCATCGAAGAAGAAGGAATGAAGCATTGAGCACAACCACTGCCGGCCACTTAATTGTTGGCCAACTGGAACGGGCAGGCGTCAAGCGCGTCTACACCGTGCCGGGTGAGAGCTTCCTCGACGTCCTGGATGGCCTGCACGGTTCGCCGATCCAGAACGTGGTGGCCCGGCAGGAAGGCGGCGCCGGATTCATGGCACTGGCCGAAGGCCGGCTCACTGAGCTTCCCGGCATCGCCATGGTGACCCGTGGCCCGGGCGCAGCCAATGCCTTCATCGCCATACACACCGCCTACCAGGATGCCACTCCGCTGATCCTGTTCGTCGGCCTGATCCCGGTGGCCGACCGTGGCCGCGAGTCGTTCCAGGAGTTCGACATCAACGCCTGGTTCGGCAGCACAGCCAAGAAAGTAGTGACGCTCGACGACGCAGCTTCCGCCGCCCGCGTGGTGGACGACGCCATCTTCACCGCCCTCAGCGGACGCCCCGGACCCGTGGTGATCGGCCTGCCGGAGGACGTGCTGGTGCATGTGGTGGAGAACGCCACCGTCGAACCCCGCAGGATTGCCCGTCCAGAGCCGGCCCCCGCGGAGCTGGCTGAGCTGACCCAGAAGCTGGAGAAGGCACGCAAGCCGCTGGCCGTCGTCGGCGGTGAAGGCTGGACCCAGGAGTCCGGCGAGCAGCTGGCCGCCTGGGCGAGCCGACACAGCGTCCCGGTGGTTGCCGATTTCAGGGCTTACGACGCCGTTCCCCACCGCAGTGACGCCTACGCCGGCTACTTGGGCTACGGCCGCAGCGACGCCAACGCCCAGCGCCTGGACGACGCCGATCTGCTCGTTTTTGTGGGCTGTGTCCGCGGCGACGTCCTCTCCGATGGCTACAAACGCGGACTCGACGCCGAGACCGTCGTGGTCAACGCCGACGCAAACCTCCTGGGCCACTTCGGCCGGGTGGACCAGCACATCATCGCGGACGTCGCCGCGTTCGCCACCGCGTTGGCTGGCACTCATGCGGCTGGCGAACGCCAGGAAGGCTGGTTCGCCAGCGCCCGCGCCGAGCAGCTCACCTTCTCCACGCCCCGGCCCGACGGCGGTATCGGTGTGGACCTGGGCGTCGCCATGGAGGTCCTCGCAAAGGAAATGGCCGACGACGCCGTCCTCACCTTCGGTGCGGGAAACCACGCCCTGTGGCCCGCCCGGTACCTGGGCCACAACTCGGCCAACTCCTTGGCCGCTCCGCGCAACGGGGCCATGGGCATGGGCATTCCCGCAGCCGTGGCAGCCTCGCTGGCATATCCCGGCCGTCAGGTCATTTCCGTGGCCGGCGACGGCTGCTTCATGATGAACGGCCAGGAAATCGCAACGGCCATGGGCTACGGCGCCGCGTTCATCGTCTTGGTGGTGGACAACGGCATCTTCGCCACCATCCGCGAACATCAGGAAGCGCATTACCCGGACCGGCCCTCAGGTACGCACATGACCAACCCGGACTTCGCCGCACTCGCCCGTTCCTACGGCGGCTACGGCGAGCGGGTGGAGCGAACGGAAGACTTCGCGGCCGCGTTCCGCCGCGCCGTCGACTCCGGCCTCCCGGCCCTGTTGCACTTGCCGCAGGACCCCACCACGCGTTCCCCCAAGACTTCAACCAACTGACCGGAGCCCTTACCGTGATCCAGCTTCAGAACATCATCAACGGCGAGTCCGTGGACGCCGCGGCCAGCCTGCCGTTCTTCGACCCCGCCACGGGCCAGCAAATCGGCACCGCGCCGGACAGTGACGCTGCCGCCGTCGACGCCGCCTTCCAGGCCGCTGCCGCAGCTTTCAAGAGCTACAAGCGCACGACGCCGGGAACGCGCCAGTCGCTGCTGTTGCAGCTGGCCGACCTCATCGAGGCGAACGTTGACCGTCTGCTCGAGGCTGAGGTGGCCTGCACCGGAAAGCCTGCCGCACTCACCAAAGAGCTTGAAATCCTGCGCGGCGCGGACCAACTGCGCTTCTTCGCCGGGGCATGCCGGGTGGTTTCCGGTACGGCCCAGACCGAATACGTGGAGGGTTTTTCTTCCACCATCAGGCGCGAACCCATTGGTGTGGTGGCCCAGATTACGCCGTGGAACTACCCGTTCATGATGGCCATCTGGAAGATTGGTCCGGCCCTGGCTGCGGGCAACACCTTGGTCCTCAAGCCTGCCGACACCACCCCCTGGTCCACCCTGGTCCTGGGTGAGCTGGCACAGCAGGTTTACCCGGCAGGCGTAGTGAACATCGTGTGCGGCGGCCGCGAGGCCGGTGCCGCGATGGTGGAGCATGACATCCCGGAGATGGTCTCCATTACGGGCTCCACCCGGGCCGGTGCGCAGGTCATGTCCGCGGCGTCCAAAACCCTCAAGGATGTCCACCTGGAGCTGGGCGGCAAGGCGCCCGCTGTGGTGTTTGCCGACGTCGATATCCAGCGGACCGCCAGCGAAATCGCCCTGGCTGCCTTCTTCAACGCCGGGCAGGTCTGTACTGCGGTGACCCGCGTCCTGGTCCACCAGGATATTCATACGGAGTTCGCGGCTGCCCTGGCTGACGCCGCTGCTGCTTTGAAAGTGGGATCGGACCTCGGTCCACTCAATAGTGCCGCGCAGTTGGATCGGGTGGAGGGCTTCATGTCCCGCCTGCCTGCCAACGCCCGCGTCCTCGCCGGCGGCAAGCGCACCGGGACAGGCTTCCACTTTGAGCCGACGGTGATCGACGGCGTCTTCCAGACAGACGAGGTAGTGTGCGACGAAATCTTCGGCCCCGTGCTGACCGTTCAGCCGTTCGCCACCGAGGAGGAAGCGATCGAACTCGCCAACGGCACCAAGTACGCCCTGGCATCCAGCGTGTGGTCCGAGAACCACGGCGTGGTCACTCGTGTGTCCATGGAGCTGGACTTCGGAGCCGTCTGGATCAACTGCCACCAGGTGATCCCGGCCGAAGCACCGCACGGCGGATTCAAGCATTCGGGTACGGGCAAGGACCTCTCTGTCTATGGACTTGAGGACTACACGCGCATCAAGTCCGTCACCACCTCCCACCGCTAGAACCTGACATGAAACTAGACCTCCTCCTGCGGAACGCAGACATCATCACCATGGATCCGGACCACCCGGTGGCCAGTTCGCTGGGCATCTGGCAGGGGCGCATCGTGGGCCTGGACGACGACCTTGATGGTTTGGACGCCGTTGAGGTCCTGGACCTTGGCGGTGCCACCGTCACTCCAGGCTTCATCGATGCCCACTGCCACACCACGTGGTTCGGGCTGGGCCTGGCGGAGCTGGACGTGTCCGGTGCCCGCGGCCTGGAGGAGCTGTATGAGCTTCTCCGCGGTGCTGTTACTCACTCGGGGATCGACGGCGTGGGCTGGCTTTTCGCTACCGGCTTCAGCCAGACCCAGCACGGCGGGGCCTTCCCGGACATCGCCGAGCTGGACCGCATCACGGGGGAGCGGCCGCTGTTCATGCGGCACAACTCCGGGCATATGGCCGTGGTCAACACCGCCGCGCTGCGGCTGGCAGGTGCCGAGTCGCCGTCGTTCCCGGATCCCGACGGCGGAGCGATCGTCCGCGACGCGGCGGGACATCCCACGGGGCTGGTCCAAGAGACGGCCCAGGAACTGATCCAGCAGCTGATCCTGCCGTATTCGTTGGAGGACATCGAGGCCGCCCTTGAGAGGGCCACGCTGTTCTACGCCTCCGAGGGCATCACGAGTTTCACTGAGGCCGGGGTGGGCGGCGGGTGGATCGGGCACAGCCCGGCCGAGCTTGCCGCCTACCAGAGCGCCTCCGCCCACGGCCGGTTGCATGCCCGTGCCCAGGTCATGCCGGTGCTGGATGTGCTGCACGGGTTGGGCGGGCATGCATCTGACAGTCCCGGTGCGACCCCGGCCGGGCTGGATCTTGGCATCACCAGCGGATTCGGGAATGACTACTTGTCCCTGGGCCCGGCAAAGGTGTTCCTGGATGGCTCACTTCTGGGCGAAACCGCAGCCGTGAGCCACGAGTTCTGCAGCCACGGCCACAAGGACAACCGCGGCAACGTTGGCTACTTCCAAGCGGACCCCGCCCAGCTGCGGGAACGCATCGAAGCCGCCTACGCCGCCGGGTGGTCCATCGCAGCCCACGCCATCGGTGACAGGGCCGTGGACCTCGCGGTGGACATCATCACGGATTGCCAGGCTCAGTATGGGCAGCGCCGCTTGCCCAACAGGATCGAGCACGCCTCCATGACGCGCCCTGAGCAGCTGGCAAGGCTCGCGGACGCAGGAATTGCCGTGACACCCCAGGCAAGCTTCTTCCGCGAAGGCGGTGACGGGATGACCGCGTCCCTCGGGTCGGACCGCTTGCCGTGGGCCTACCGGGCAGCCAGTTTCCTGGAAGCCGGAGTGGTGCTCGCGGGAAGCTCGGACCGGCCGGTCGCCGACGGAAACGTGCTCCGCGGCATGCAGGCGTTCGTGGACCGCCGGACCGGGTCCGGGGCCGTCTTCGGGAACCAGGCCGAACGCCTCACTCCGCAGCAGGCCCTCGCCGCTTACACCAGCGGAGCCGCCGCAGCCACAGGGTCCCTGGGCAAGAAGGGCACCCTTTCAGCTGGCAAATTGGCCGACTTCACCGTCCTTTCTGCCTCACCTTTGACGGCACTGGACATCAGCGAACTTCACGTCCTGGCCACCGCCGTCGGAGGCCGATTTACCTATCAATCAACCGGCTTCAACGCTGAACTTTCCCGTGAAAGTTCGTTCGCGGCCCACTCATAGGGGAGACCATGACAACCACCACAAGTTTCACCGCCCAGGACACCGCTTTCGTGCAGGACTTCCGGACCATGAGCGCCTTCGGTGCCACGGCGAACGGCGGCGTGGACCGCCAAGCCGCAACCATTCCCGACGGCGAACAGCGCCGCTGGCTCGCCGGTCTCTTGGAGGAGCACGGCTTCACGGTGAAGTTCGACCACACCGGCAACCAGTGGGGCCTCTACGAAGCCGTGCCAGGTGCGCCGTTCGTGGTGGTGGGCTCGCACATGGATTCACAGCCGACGGCGGGACGTTACGACGGCGCTTATGGCGTCCTCGCCGCGGCCCACGCCGCGTTCCGCCTTGCAGCCCGTTGGGAAGCCGGCGCCGAGGCACCCAAGTTCAACCTCGCCGTCGTCAACTGGTTCAACGAGGAAGGCAGCCGCTTCAAGCCGTCCATGATGGGCTCCTCCGTCTACACCGGCAAGCTGGATCTCGAGGACGCACTCAATACCCAGGACGCCGCCGGAGTCACCGTGCGTGATGCCTTGGACGCGATCGGCTGCCGCGGGACGTTTGAGGGGCCGGAGGCTGCATATTGCGCCGAGATCCACATCGAACAGGGCCGCAGCATGGAGCGCGAGGGCATCACCATCGGCCTGGTCAGCTCCAACTGGGCAGCGAACAAGTACGAGTTCGTGGTCCACGGCGAGCAAGCACACACCGGTTCCACGGTGATTGCCGACCGCAAAGACGCCCTTCTTGGGGCGTCCATGCTGGTGGTTGCCGCACGTGAACTCGCCGACCGCTTCCCCGGAGTGCTGCACACCTCGGTGGGTCAGCTCAACGTCTACCCAAATTCGCCCGTGGTGGTGCCGTCCCGCGTGAACCTGCTGCTGGACCTGCGCAGCGCCGACGAAGCCGTCCTGGCCGAGGCCGACGCCCTGCTGCACGCCCGAATCTCGGAGATCGAACGGCTTGCCAACGTGTCCGTTGAGAAGCACCACTCACACTCCTGGGCCGTCACCCCGTACCAGCCCGAAGGCGTGGAACTCGCGGCCAAGGTTGCCGCGGACCTCGGGTTGTCCAACAAGGAAGTCATGACCCTCGCCGGGCATGACTCCACGAATATGAAGGACCTGGTTCCCACGGTGATGCTCTTCGTGCCCAGCGTGGATGGCATCTCCCACAATGAGCACGAATACACCACGGATGAGGACATCGTGGCCGGGCTCACCATGCTTACCGAGGTGGTCGGCCGCCTGTGTGACGGGGCGCTGGAGGACTAAACAGCCACCACCACGATGGACGCCGGGGCCGCGCCACTCACGGCGTCCGGGTTGGCGACGTACAGGACGTCCTCATCGATCCTGGCCTCAATGTCTGCATCTTTGAGGCGGGACAACAGTGGTTCCAGATCGCCGTCGTACTCAAACGCGAGGTCCCCGTTAGTGGCATCCGCGCCATGAATGATGCGAAGGATTCCGCCGTTCTTGGTGGTGAACGTGGCTGATTCGTCGTCCTCAGTGCGCGGCCGGGCGCCGGTGTTCCGCAAGGCGGTGGCGGCAAGGCCCACCAAAGGGCTGACCCAGGTAGCCACCACTGTCAGCCCTGGGTCGGCCTCGTCCGAGGCGGCCCACGTGCCATCCGCTGCCCGTTGCGCAGGGAAGGCGAAGAACTCAAAGCCGTCATCGGATGAGATCTGCACGGTGGTTCCCTCATGACCTTCGTGGATTTCCGCTTGAGTGCCGGCTTCCTCGGTGCGGCGCGCGAACTCCTCCAGGTTCCCTACCTCCACCCCGAAAACCGTGGAGCCGTCCAAGGGGTGTGCGTGGACTACTGAGCCCACCGCCAGGCGACCCGAACCGGCGTCGAACTCCCGCCAGTCGCCGTCGTCCACCGTCTTCACCAAACCGAGGGCCATCAGCAGCGTGGCCCACTGTTCGGGGCGTGAGGTGTAGTGGGTGGGGCGGGCTCGCAACATTGGTCCTCCTGGGTGGGTCCTCATCAAAGCCTATGCTGAATCCATGCCCAATGAACTTGAGGAACTCCTTGTCAAAGACGGCGCCGCGTGGCGTGCCTGGCTTTCCGCGAATGCCACAAAAAGCCCCGGCGTGTGGCTGATCCTGCACAAGAAGGGCGGCAACGTCACGGAGTTGGACTATGACGCCGCGTTGGACGAGGCCCTGTGCTTTGGGTGGATCGACGGTCAGGTGAAGAGGCGCGACGACCAAAGCTACTTCCAGCGGATGACGCCCCGCGGCCGCAAAAGCATCTGGTCAGTGCGGAATGTGGGGCACATTGCCCGTCTGGAGTCCGAGGGCAGGATGACCGACGCCGGACGTGCCGTGGTTGAGGCCGCGAAAGCTGACGGACGGTGGGAAGCTGCATACGCGGGCCCGGCGGATTCGGTGGTTCCGGACGATCTCGCGGCAGCGATCGCCGCAGTCCCGGAGGCGCAGGCTATGTTCGATGTCCTGACGTCACAGAACCGCTTCGCCCTGATCCACCGCACCAACGGTGTCAAACGGGCAGAGACCCGGGCGCGCAAAATCGCTGGTTTCGTGGAGATGCTGGCCCGCCATGAAACCCCGTACCCCCAGAAAAAGCGGCCGACGTAATCCAGCGGGCCGGTCAGGCCTCGGAAGGAAACGCCACCCCTTCGCCCACCACGCGCAGGCACAATTCAGTGCCGGGTTTGGTGATCGAAGCGTTCCAGTGCCTGATGGTGATGATCTCGCCGCCGCCCGGATAGCGGTGGCTGTTGCCCGAGGCGCCGCCGTCGGGGGCCGTGTACTCACCCAGCTTGATGCGAACAGTGGTTTCCGGCCCGAAGTAATCGGTGTCCACCACCACTCCGCGGATGGGCCCATCGGGTGCGATGCGGATTTGCTCGGGCCTGAGCATGAGTTGGACTTTCCCTTGGGCTGGGGGTCGACGGACCGGGATTCCACCCAGTGAGCACGTGGCCAGGGAGCCCTCCATCCAGGCATCAAGAATCACGGCATCGCCAAGGAATTCAGCCGTGGCGCGATCCGCCGGCCGGGTGTAAACCACAAAAGGGTTACCGATCTGGGCCAGCTTGCCGCCGCGCATGATGGCCACCTGGTCAGCGAAGGAGAGCGCTTCAGCTTGATCGTGGGTCACCAGGATGGTGGTCACCCCGGCAGCACTGAGCACCTTGGCTACGGCCCTGCGGGTGGCTACCCGAAGTCCGGCATCGAGCGCTGAAAACGGTTCGTCAAGGAGCATGAGTTCAGGTTCCCTGGCCAACGCCCGGGCCAAGGCGACCCGCTGCTGCTGACCGCCGGATAACTGGTGCGGCCGGCGCTTGGCCATGGACGCATCCAAGGACACCATCTCAAGCAGTTCCGAAACCCGCGACCTCACGGCACCGCGACCGCCGTCGAGCTTTCCCGAATCCAAGCCGAACGCGACGTTCTGACCCACCGTCAAGTGTGGAAAGAGCGCGCCGTCCTGGGCGACGTACCCTACCTGCCGTTTGTGCGCAGGCACCCAGTCGCCTTCACCGGCCACCCGGGAACCGTTCAGGCTGATGGAACCGGTGTCCGGATGCTCAAAGCCCGCGATCAACCGCAACAGCGTGGTCTTGCCTGAACCGGAAGGACCCACGATCGCAGTGGTCCCGCCTTTGGCCACAGAGAGGTTTACGCCCTTCAGCACCGCCTGGGAGCCGAAGTTCTTGGTGACCTCCCGAATATCCAGATGCGCATTCGTAGTGGGAGCCACCGAGGGGGCCACGCGGGGCGCCGGAAGCCTGGAAGGAGATTGTTCGGTCACTGTCCGGCTACTTTCTTGGACTGTTGGAAGAGAAGGTATGTCATGGGGGCTGACAGCAGGATCATCAGCAACGCGTAGGGTGCGGCGCCGGCGTAGTCGATCTCGCTGCTCTTGCTCCAAAATTCCGTGGCCAGGGTGCGCGTACCGTTGGGTGAGAGTAGCAGGGTGGCTGTCAGCTCGTTGACTATGGCCAGGAAGACCAACGCAGCCCCGCCGGCAGCTGCCGGCGCGGTGAGCCGCAACGTCACTTTGAAGAAGGATGCCAAAGGCGTTTTGCCCAAGGACTGCGCGGCCTCATCGAGTTCTTTGGGGGCCTGTGCCAAGCCGGCACGGATGTTCACCAAAGCCCTCGGAAGGAACAGCAGGACGTACGCCGCAATCAGAACCCCCGCAGTCTGGTAAACCCCGGGGACCACGCGGATACTGACGGTGACGAAGGCCAGGCCCACCACGATTCCCGGCAGCGAACTGGTGACGTAGTTGGACAGTTCCAGCATCTTGGAGAACCAGCTCGGGTGCCGGACGGCCAGGTACGCCATGGGGAATGCCACCACTGTGGTGACCAGTGCACCCGCTGCCCCATAGATGAGGGTTTGCGAGAGTGCCGGGATGAACTCATCAGCCGCCCACACGTCAGAACCGCCCGCCATCACCCACTTCAGCACAAACCAGAGCGGCAGCCCGAAGGCCAGGACCGTGAGGGCCAGCAGAGCGAGCTGGGCAGGCACTTGATAGCCACCCAGGGGCAAGCGGATAGCCTTTGCCTGCGCGCCGGAGCCGATCCGGGCATAGCGGGCAGTGCCCCGGCTCTTTACTTCGGCCAGCAGCAGGAGCAAACACAGGAACACCAGAACGCTGGCCAGCATGTTGCCTGCGGTCCCGTTGAAGGTGGACTGGAATTGGACCATGATCGCCGTGGTGAACGTATCAAAGCGGATCATCGCGAAAGCACCGTACTCAGCCAACAAATGCAGGGCCACCAGCAAGGCGCCGCCCGTCATGGCGATGCGCAGCTGCGGTAGGACAACGCGGAGGAACACGGCCCAGGAACCCAGGCCCAACGATGCCGCGGACTGCTCAATGGCGGGGTCCAAACGGCCAAGCGTCGCCGCTGCGGGGATGTACACCAACGGGAAATAGGACAACGTGGCAATGAGCACCCCGGACCAGAGCCCCTCCAAGGAAGGGACAGCGGACACCCAGGAGTAGCTGTTGACGAACGCAGGTATAGCCAAAGGGGCGGCCAATAGCACCGCCCACCAGCGGTGTCCGCGGAGCCTGGTTCGCTCCACCAGCCACGCCCCGCCCACGCCGAGCACCAAGCATAGGGGCACGGTAAAGATCATCAACAAAACCGTGTTCAGCAGCAGCTCGCCCACGCGGGGGCGCACGATCAGATCGACGGCGGTGTCCCAGCCGGTCGCTGCTGTCATGTACAGGACATAGCCCAGCGGAAGCAGCGAAAACAGCGCTATCAGCACCGCCAGCAAGGACACCGTGGAAACGCCGAAAGGCGGGCGGGGGCGCTTGCCCCGGCCCGCCGTCGTCGTGCTTCCCTCTGAACGTGGAACGTCGGGAGCCGATAGATCAGTGGTCACAGAATTACAGGAGTCCTGCCTTGGTCATCAGATCGGTGACCTTAGTGGAGTTCAGCTTGGCGGGATCCACCGTGGGTGCCTGCAGGTCCTTGATGGGAACAAGCTTTTCATTGGCATCAACCTCTGAGGCGATGGCGTACTCAAAGGAGGTTCCGGTCTTGAGGATCTCCTGGCCGGCCTTGCCTGTGATGAACTTCAGGAACGCCTGGGCGTCGGCTGCCTTCTTGGAAGACTTGAGGACGCCGCCACCGGATACGGACACGAACGCGCCCGGGTCCTGGTTCTTGAAGTAGTACGGCGTGACGTTCTTGGAGTTCTCGCCGGTCTTGGCCTGGTCGCCGTAATAGTAGTAGTGGTAGATCAGCGCCGCGTCTACTTCGCCGGCGTTGACGGCCTTCATGGCGGTGCTGTTGCCCTTGTAAGCCTTGAAGTTTTCCTTCATGCCCTTGAGCCACTCTTCGGTTGCGGCCTCGCCCTTGAGTTCAAGGAGTGCCGAGACGATGGCCTGGAAGTCAGCGCCCGACGGCGAAGCGGCCCACTTGCCCTTCCATTCGGGCTTTGCCAGATCCAGCATGGACGTGGGCAACTGGTCTTCGCTGATCTTGTTCTTGTCATATACCAGGACGGTGGAGCGGGCTGCGATCCCGGTCCACTTGCCGGTGGACGGGCGGAACTCGGCCGGAACCTGGTCGATGGTGGCTTTGTCGACGTCGGCGAACAGACCCGCATTTTCCACCTGCGCCATTGCAGGGGAGTTTTCGGTGAGGAAGACGTCCGCCGGTGAGGCCGCGCCTTCCTGAACAATCTGGTTGGACATCTCGGTGTCAGAGCCCTGGCGCAGGGTGACCTTGATGCCGGTCTCCTTGGTGAAGGCGTCGATCCATTCCTTGGTCAGGCTCTCGTGCTGAGCGTTGTAGACCGTGATGCCATCGCCGGCGGCCGCGGATTCGGAGGAATCCGGTGCGGTGGTGGCGTTGGAGCCGCAGGCGGAAAGGCCAAGAGCGGCGGTGGCGAGAAGTGCGATTCCGGCCAGAGCGTTTTTGGGGAGCTTCATGGAGGGCTACTTTCTGGGAACAAGCACGGCAGTGCAAGGACAATGCCTTGGGTCCGTGCTGGCGGGTAGGTTGGGGAGCCCGCTGTGAAAAGCGTAGGTTAGCCATACCTTTGCTATGAAGCCGAAACGGCATTAAGTGACGAGGATCACCTGAATTACGGAAGTGTTGCGTGTCCTAATTGCTGGGACTGCTCGCGTTGCTTGTAATGCTCGCCGCCGCCTCAAGCGCCATCCACCCTTGCAGCTGCGTGGAAAGTTCGACGGCGGCGCCCGCCGGATATGTTTCGCTCGCCGGCCGCTGGGGCTCGAAGGAGAACACGATCGCAGGTGTGCCCCTGCCGGCACTGCCCGTAATTACACGGCGGCCCGCCCAGAAGGCCTCTGCCGTGCCGTAAACCAAAGACGTCGCCTTTTCGCGGGTAGTGGCTGAAAGCCTGACGTCCCGCGCGGCCAGTGCCAGGTAGCGGAGCAGGATGCCAGTGAAAAGGCCGCCATCGCCCGTGCCGTCGCCGCGGATCACTCGCGTGCCGGGCAGTGTGAGCTCACGTTCCACGGCGTCCACCAACAGTGCAGCCCTGCGCAGATTCTCTTCGCCGCCCAGTTCCAGCAACGCGCCCAGCACCGGGCCCTGGTTGTAGGTGTAAATGGCCCCATCAACCACCACCTCGCCGTTACTGATCCGCAGCCCATCCTGATATAGACCCCGTTCCGGGTGAAGGAGCTTGCTGTTTAGCCAGTTCACCAAGTGCTGTGCACGCTCGGTATGGCCGGTCCGGGCGTAGTACAGGGACACCGGGGCTGTGGCCGGAGTGTTCTTGAAGTCCCGTTTGGTGCTCCAGAAGGTGCCACCTCCAAGGTGGTCCGTGGAGGCCGAATCGAACTGCAAGGTCAAGCACTTTTGAACATAGGCGTTCCTCCGGCGGCCAGGCTTCTTGGTCTCCTCGGCCAGCTTCTCCAAACGAAGCGTGGCCAGGGCCAGCCACGCCATGTCGTCGTAGTAGTCGTTCACGAATCTCAGGAGATTCCGCAAGCGGATGGTGGTGACCAGCCGCGAGGCGAGCCGTCCTGCGCTCGGGCGGGAGTCGCCGTCGAACTTTGTTTTGCCCGCCAGCTCGCGGCGGCCCGCATCCACCAAGCAGTCAACGTAGTGCGCTTGCCACCAGTAATGCCAAGGGCCGGAGAGACTTCTGAGGGTGTCGCTGGGCAAGGTCACCGCACCGATGTGGGTGCCGGGCAGGAAAAGGAGGCGCCTGCCAAAGCTTCGGGTCACGGACCGCGCAGCCTGATTGGCACGCCTGGCCCATTCGGTGGCGTCGGCGGAGGGTGCTGGAATCCCGGCTGGCTGGATCTGGCTGGACATGTCATTAGCCTAGCGGGGCCGATAGTGTGCACCGGGCCACAATTCCAGTTAACATGCATTAACGGATTTGGGTCTGCATCAAGGAGGATGAATGGACATCAAGGGCACGGTTGCACTGATTACTGGTGGCGCGTCAGGTTTGGGCGCTGCCACCGCCAAACGACTGTTCGACGCCGGGGCCTCGGTGGTGTTGGTGGATCTGCCACAGTCAGCCGGCGAGTCCTACGCGGCCGAGCTCAACGCCTCGGCGACGGGTGCAGGGGAGCGGGCGGTCTTTGCTCCCGCAGACGTCACCAACGAATCCCAAGTCCAGGCCGCCGTCGACGCCGCTGTTGCTTTGGGGCCGCTCCGGATCGTGGTCAACTGCGCAGGCATAGCCACACCCGGAAAAGTCCTTGGCCGTGATGGCGTGCTGCCGCTGGAAACCTTCAACAAGGTCATCCAGATCAACCTCGTGGGCACCTTTAACGTGATTCGATTGGCCGCCGCAGCCATGGTGGAAACCCAGCCCATCTCCACGGAACTGGGTGGGCCCGAGCGCGGCGTCATCATCAACACCGCGTCCGTCGCCGCCTTCGAAGGCCAGATCGGCCAGCCCGCCTACGCCGCATCCAAGGGCGCCGTAGCAGCCATGACGCTGCCCCTGGCACGAGAATTCGCCCGTTCACTGATCCGGGTGGCCACCATTGCGCCCGGAATCTTTGAAACACCCATGATGGCCGGACTTCCCCAATCGGCCCAGGAATCCCTTGGACAGCAGGTTCCGCATCCCGCCCGTCTGGGCCGTGCCGCGGAATACGCAAACCTGGCCGCCCACATCGTGGAGAACGCCATGCTCAACGGGGAAACCATCCGGCTCGACGGCGCCATCCGCATGGGCCTCAAATGATGGGCGACTACAGCGGCGCTCCGGGGTTAGTTGGGTCCGCTCGGCCCTCCGTAGCCGACCTTCCCACTGCTGACTTCTTCGACTTCGAATCGCTGCTCAGTGTCCAGGAACAGCGTAAACTCAACGAACTCCGGGCATTCCTGGCCTCCGAGATCGCCCCCTACGCCGGGCAATGGTGGGAGAAAGCGGAGTTCCCGGAACACATCCTCCCCAAACTCGCGGCCCTCCGGCTCAGCGCCCCCGCCCAGCGAGGATACACACACCTGTTTGCCGGGCTTGTGATCGCTGAGATGACCCGCGTCGACACCTCCATCGCCACCTTCTTCATGGTCCATCACGATCTCTTCGTCGAATCGCTCTACGACTTCGGCAGTGATCATCAACAGGACCGCTACCTCGACGACGCCTCCAACCTTCGCACCACAGGGGCCTTCGCGCTCACAGAGCCGAACCACGGGTCCGACGTCGCCGGTGGGATGGAGACCACCGCCCGCCGTGTTGAACGACCAGACTCCGACGGCGGCGATTACTGGGTGATCAACGGCGCCAAACGCTGGATTGGCAACGGGACGTTCTGCGACTACATGCTGGTGTGGGCCAAGGACGAAACAGACGGAGCAGTGCGTGCCTTCATCGTCGACGCGACCCTGCCCGGCATCACCCGTAGCCGCATAGAAAACAAGATTGCCCTGCGGACGGTGCAGAACGCCGACATCGTCTTTGAGGACGTCGAGGTAGCTGAAACCGATCGCTTCGCCGGCATCAGCAGCTTCGCGGACACCAACCACCTCCTCCGAGGGTCCCGGATCATGGTGGCCTGGCAAGCAGTAGGCCAACAATTGGCAGCCTTCGACGTCGCCCGGCAGTACGCCGTCGAACGCTTCCAATTCGGCAAACCGTTGGCCAAGTTCCAGCTCATCCAACAACACCTGGTGGATATGCTCGGCAACGCGGTTGCCAGTATGGGAATGATGGTTCGCATAGCGCAGCTGCAGGAGGACATCTTCACGGACGCCCAAGGGGTGCGCCACGGAGGGGCCGACATGGCGCAGGTGGCGCTCGCAAAGGCCTATTGCAGTGCCAGGATGCGGGAGACCGTGGCCATGGGCCGGTCCATCCTGGGCGGGAACGGAATCGTCACCGACTACCGCATAGCCAAGATCTTCGCTGATGCCGAGGCAATCTACACCTATGAAGGCTCCTACGAAATCAACTCCCTGATCGTAGGCCGTGCGGTGACAGGGGTTTCAGCCATCACCTAGAACTGCCGGTCTCATTCCTGAGGGAGCTTCTCTCCCGCTTCTACCCGAACGTCAAGAGAGTTGCCCCGCACCGGCATGGGGCAGGTGCCATACGGAGTGAAAGCACTGGGGTAGTTGATGGCCCGGTTGAAATCAATGATCACGGACCCGTCGGGGCGAGGCCGGGGAATGAAAACCTTCCGCCATTCGTCCGTGGTCTCCCCGTTGGTCTCATCGTGGAAGGTGACGTTGAGCGCACCCAGCTTCTCCTCTTCAGCGTGCAGCCGGATTTCGTGAGGAACGCCCGGTACCCGGAAGACAACCTCGCCCACTGACCGGTGGACGCCATCCACCAAGGGGTTGGCCGTGCCAATGGGCACGTCCACGGGCTCAACGTAAGCCTCGAACCGGCCCTGGATAACCCACTCAGGGTTGTACTCGTAGGTGGGAACACCTACGAAACCGGTCAGCACGGGGGAGCTGTTGTCGCGGGTGCGGATAGCGTACTTGTCCGCACGCATGGCGAGTTCCACCACAACCTGCTTACCGTCGTCGCCGCCAAACTGGACCCACATGAGCGACTCTTCGTCCTGCAGCGTCGCCGTAATGGTCCCCTCTACGGGCTGTCCCGTTTCCACCACGGTGAGTCCATCCGCAGCGCTCGCCGTGAGGAATGCTGTGGTGCCGTCGGTGGACCAGAGGCCCGGGGCAAGTTCCACCTCGGAGGGCTGGAACTCAAGCCACTGGAAGGACGTGAGGGTCAGCCATCCGTGCGCGGTGGCAAGGGCTGAATGTCGACCTGCACGGAACCGCTCCCAACGGGCCAGCTGGGGATCGGTTGCGGTGGTGGGCGAGCTCATGGTTCTCCTCGGCTGGGGTTCGCGTCCGTTCGCGGCGGTTGCCACTTGCCTCAACTATGCGCCGGGCGTGGGCATTCCCGGAATTCGGCCCAGCTGGGTCAGAACTCCACTACCTTGGATCGGCTCGCGCTGGCCCCAAACCCATGCCAGCGCGAGCCGGGATTGCTGGACGGCGTGATGGACCATGCACCCCAGGCCCACCGTCGCCATCTTGCCCCGAAGGGCGTTTCCCGATCGCCCTTCTAGTGCGAGCGCCGCCTGTGCTTACGGGCACCGGCAAAGGCGAGGAGAGATCCCAGGGCCAGAAGCGCCGCAGCCAGGACGACGAACGCCTGGCCCTGCGCCCCCGTGGTGGCCAACTGTGCCGCAGTGGCGGGCTGTGCTGGGTTGTTGGCGGGTTGTGCTGGGTTGCCGGGGGCCGGTGGGGTCGTCTGCCCCGGTGTAGTGGATTCTGTTGGAAGAACCACAATTGCAGGGCTGCTGGTGCTGGTGCTGGTGCTCGGTGAGGGTGTGGGTGTGACGGGTGTGGGGGTCGCCGTGGCGGTGCTGGGTGTGGGGGTTGGCGTAGCTGTGGGGGTTGGCGTAGCCGTCCCTTGCCCGGTTCCGCTGGCACTGCTTCGGCGTGTTTGGGCCCCTACCGGGTTTTCCTCGCCTGAGATGGTCACTGTCCCGTTGTTTTGGTAAACGTCCAGGGAAGCATCAGACACCTTGGTCACAACGAAGAGCTCCACGTGTTCGCCTTTGGGAAGGCCGGTCCAGGAGACCGTCAGCGACTGAGGGGTGCATTCAATACTCGCGGGGTACTGCTCATTGTCGAAGGGTTCAATGATGTTGCCTGCTTCGCCCCTTACCTTGCCCACGCGGGGTGTTACGCGGCTGCAGTCGATCACCATGCCGGCTGAGGGGATATCGGTGACTACAACATCGTTGGTTGCTGACACCATGGGCGGCATGTAAAGGACTGACTGAAGTTCTGATTGGGAAGAGTCCGCCCACCACATCGACTTGCCGGCAGTCGTCGGAGCATCCGGGAGGCAGTTCTCAGTGCACGGTTCAATCTGCACCGGGACGCGAATCACGCTGTCACCGAACACGAAGCTAAGTTCCTTGGTTTCGCCCGTTGCCGGAGCCACGGAGTACTGAGTGGCAAAAGAGCAGGTACCGCCCACATTGAGTGGATGCAGGGCGACGAAGTCGGTGAGCGTGAAGACCACACGGCCGGCATCGTTGGCCGCAGCTGTTGCTACGGTCTGGCCATCAGGAGTGTTCAGGTCAAAAGTTGCAGCGCCAAACCACCGCAGTTCGGGGGGAAGCTGCAAAGTGAAAGTGTCCCCGGGCTGTGAGTTATCCGGGACGGACCAGGTGCAGGATAGATCCACTTGGTCCCATTGCCCGGTGACTGTGGAACCGGTACTGAGGGTGATCTCCGCTCCCGGGATCTCCTCAGCACTCGCTGGCAGGGCCGAGAGCCCCAGGCCCAGGATGGCCATGACAGCGGCCAGAAAGGCAGCCACCAGTGAGGCGGTTCTTGGATGGATCTGCTTGTTCATTAGTGGGTGGGTCCTTTGAGTCCTTGGGATGTATTCCGTCACAAGGTGAGTGTTCGCCGGGAGTGGTTCGTTACGCTGCAGAACGGATTTCGGCCAAATCCGGCTTTCAGGACGAGTCCCGCGCGGCAGTTGAGGTGGTGGCAGCCGTGGCCTCCGCCCGGGAAAGCGGGTAGAACTTCATGCGGGCAGGGTAGAGGCTGCCGTCGTCGAGAGCTTCCAGAACTGCCTTGCACGCCATCAGCCGGGAAAGGTTGCTTTCGCTGACGGAAAAGAGGACGTGAATGGCGGAATTTTGATACATTGCCGTCGCTCCGGTTCCTTGCAGTGCGGCCTTCACTGCGTCCCCCAGCCGGGCCAACAATGTCCAACCATGCGTGCGGCTATCGCGGGGCCGGGGCAGCGCGATGATGGCCAGTGCGTGGGAACCCGGCCCCTCCGCACCGAACGCGGATACATCGTGGACCCTTCGTTGGAAGTGGGCCTGGGTGGCCAGTCCCGTGTAAACGTCGGTGCAGGAGATGGTGGGGGCTGTTTCTGCTACCTCCGCCCAGCCCTCCGCGATTGAGAGGAGGGCATCGACGTCCAGGGCCTGATCCGCGGCAGTGAACAGGGCGAGGAAGTCGTTCAGGGTCTCTCTGATGCTGACACCGTTCCTGGCGCGCGCAGCTCCCAGTAATTTCGCCGCGGGGGCGGGAACTACTGCCCCGCTTGCCAGGGGAATGACGACTGTCCGGACTTCCGGAACGTACCAATCCGCTCGGAACCGCCAACCCCTTTGGTAACTGGCAGTCCGCCATCTGCGCAGCAAGTGGTGCTGTGAAAACGTGCGTTCGGCAGGTGATTTTGTCCGGAACGATGTCATATCCCAACAGTGCGCAGAAGAGCCGATTCGTGACGAAGGGAGTGCCTCGAACATGGTTGCTAAAGACTTTTTACAAACTGGCGTCACGACTCGGGCGGTACCCACACTCCATAGATATGGGCAGGGTTCTCTACGGTTTGGGGGTGCCATAAATGGCACGCACGTCACATGCGAGCAACAAAACCAGCGTCGACGACGGACAACTCATTGATTTGGTCCGCAATGGAGACATGTCTGCCTTCGACGGACTCTACGAGCGCCATGTGTCCGTTGCCTCCAGCGTCGCCAGACGCAACGTGGACAACCAAAGTGACGCCGAGGACGTAGTGGCTGAGGCATTCCAGGCGGTCCTGCAAAGCCTCATCTCGGGGAAAGGGCCGGACACCTTCTTTAGGGCGTACTTGCTCTCCACGGTTGCCCGATTGTCCCACCAACGTAATCGGAAAGCCGGCAAGGTCCTGCCCAGTAGTGACCATGCCGTCCTGGACCAAACCTTGGTGGACTCGGACGCAGCAATCAGCGCCTTTGAATCGCACACAGTGGCCAAAGCATTCCGGGCCCTGCCTGAACGGTGGCAGGCTGTGCTGTGGTACTTGGACGTCGAACGCATGAAACCCGCAGCTGTGGCACCGGTTCTGGGTCTCTCAGCCAATGCCGTTTCTGCACTCGCTCTTCGCGCCCGTGAGGGCCTGAGGAGGCAGTACCTGCAGTACCACATAGCGGAGCAGGCTGACACTAAATGCGCTGAGTACGCCTCGAAGCTAGGCAACTACATCCGTGGTGGGGTCTCCCATGCCACCGGGCGCAGGATCCGTGAGCATCTTAACGGCTGCCCATCGTGCACCGCGGCCCTTGCGGAGCTGAAAGACGTTCAGGGGAGCATGAGGGCTGTCCTGCTGCCGTTGGTGACAGGGATCCCGGCCGCGCTGTGGGCGGGCAAAGGGGCGGGGCTCGGAGTTGTGGGTGGCATGGTGCCCGCCAACGCGGCCGTTGCGGTCCCCGCCCTAGCCCAACCGGTGCTCATGGCTGTCATCGCAGCAGCTGCCGTAGGACTTGTGCTGGGGGCTGTGGGCATAGTTGACCACCTGACTCCGGACGCCTATATGGAGAAGCGGGCCGTGGAATCCGTTGTGGCTCCGTCAGAAAAGGCTCCGGTGATTCCAGCCCCTTCCCCAACGAGCGCGCCGACTCCCGTTTCTACAACACCGGCCGTTTCTTCAACACCGGCGCCGCCGCAGGCGCCACCACCGGGTGACGTGCCATCCGTTGAAGGGCTGCCCGCAAACGAGAATCCTATTGTGGAGAACCCCGTGCCGCAGATCCCGGCGGAACCGCCGATCGCGCCGTCCCCTGCTCCACTCCCGGTCACCACACCGTCTGCCTCGCCTTTGGCTGTTCCGTCGTTGACTGCTCCAGCGGTTGTGGATGGCTCGGCGCGCGAGGCCGGGGAGGAAGATTCCGAGCGCAAGGTCCTGGAAATTGACTTCCGGGTCTCCGGAGGAAGTTCCTTGGGGAGCGCGACGGCGGTGTTCTCCGTGGGGAAGCATTCGTTGGTGGTGGAAGACTCAATTCGTGCCCCGGATGGCTGGATCTGCTCGTTCGAGAGCCGGAGTGTGGTGAGTTGTTCCACTAACTCGGTGCAGCGCGCTGATCTTCGGTTTCAGATCGGAGCCGGCCTCAAGCGTGGCAAGGACGACGTCAAAAGAGGCGAAAGAGTTCTTACCTACACGCTGAGCGGACCGGGGTTGGCTTCCAAAAGGTTCTCTGCCGTGTACTGATTCCAATATCGCAGTGCGGGTTGCGTCATGATCCTTCGCCCCGGTGCACTCATCCATCGGCAAGGCCCGGTAGCGGGTGGCGTGCTCTATCCATAAAGGTGAGAAATGAAGACAGAAACCCACAGCCGTGTGGTGGATCCTTCCGTGCCCTACCTTGGTGTGGGAACGCTCTGATGTCGCGTGTCCTGGTGACAGGCATTGCCAACCCGGCTGGCTCGTCCTTGGTCCGGCAGCTCAAGGCAAAGGGCCATTGGGTGCTGGGGGTGGACGAGATTCCTGCCCGTTGCGGGGCGGCCGATGGTGTGGCGGTCGTTTCACCTTCGAATACCCGCGGTTACCTTTGGGAGTTGCGGGGCCTGGTGGCGGGCCATGGGATCGAAATCCTCATTCCCACCATGAGTGCCGAGCTGGTCGTCTTTTCTGAAGCCCGCGACGATTTCGCGCCGGGAGTTCGTGTGGTGATCGCCGATCCTGCGCCGGTGAGGAGGGCTCACGACAAATACCTCACCATGACCTGCCTTGCGGGTGCGGGTGTGAGCGTTCCCCGATTCGGCCTGCCCAGCGCACTCGGGTCTGTGCATGATGCCATGGATATATTGGGCGGCCCGCTGGTGGTGAAACCTCGCATTTCACGCAACGGACGCGGCATCCGGTTGCTGGGGCGAACGTCCGACTCCGGTGCGCGGGCTGCCCGTATTTGGGCAAGCCTGGACGATTCCTGGATGGTCCAACGGTTTGCACCGGGTACCGAGTACGCTGCGCAAGGCTTTCGCCACGGACAACTCACCGGGCCGGGTGATGTCCTGGTTGTGTTGGAGAGAACGCTCAGAGAGGCAGCCAAGGAGGATGGTTCGCCCACAGTTCGTGTCCGGAAGGCTCAAGCGCCCTCGGACTCTGACGTTGCGGTGGTGGCGGGTTCATCTGCTGCCGCCCTTGGGCTGACCGGACCATTCAGCGTGGATATCAAGCGCCTGCAGGACGGCAAGCCGGCAGTATTGGAAGTGGAGGCGCGTTTTGGCATGTTCAGTGCCCTTGCGCCTGGGGTGTTGGATACGGTTTTGGAGCTGTGCAAGCAGGACCACCCTTTGGAAGAGTTCGCGTGAGGCCTGGTCTCCGTGAGGCCCGGTCTGTGTTCCCTTTCGCCCGGGGCGTACCCTCATTGCATGGGGATTGAGACAGTGGTTCCGGCCGTGGTCAGCCTGGCACTCATTGTGGGATCGTTCTGGGCCGGCACGCGGCTGGTGCAGAGGGGCGTTCCGTCAAAAGGAGCAACCGGCACCCTGGGCAGTGTGTTGTCCATGATTGAACCGGCCACGGGTGCACCTACCCGGATGGAAGCGGCAGCAGCCATAGAAGAGATGAGGCAGCGCCGGCACGAGTCTCTGTCCGCGGGCCCGGGTTCGGAGGGCCGGGATGTTTTCGGTGGAAAAGTAGTCTTACCCAGGCCTGTCCAGAAGCCGGCAGAAGGCGACGTTAAAATCTGAGACGCATTCCTTTTGTTGAGTTAGGTGCGGGTAAGATCCCGTAGGAACAAGTAATCCGGCTCACAGTATCCAGCGCAGTGTACGGGCCAACCAGATCCCCGAAGGTAAGTATCTATGGTTCACACTGCCCATCAAGACACCGATCTCGCTGCTGAACTGCGGGCCGACGTACGCCGCGTTTCCACGCTTCTCGGCGAGTCCCTGGTAAGACAACATGGTCCGGAGCTGCTCCAACTCGTGGAGCAGGTGCGGCTGCTGACCAAGGAGTCCAAGGAAGCAGCCCGAGGCGGCGCGGACGCTACCGGCCCATGGAGCGCGCACGACGTCGTCGCCCAGGTCCGCGAGTTGCTTGCCTCCCTGCCGCTTGACCAGGCTACTGACTTGGTCCGCGCCTTTGCGTTCTATTTTCACCTCAGCAACGCTGCCGAGCAGGTCCACCGCGTCCGTGGATTGCGCACCCGGCAGGAAAAGGACGGTTGGCTGGCAAAAGCGGTCTCAGAGATCGCCGGCCAAGCTGGTCCTCAGGTTTTGCAGGACGTGATCAATGAACTGGACGTCCGCCCCATCTTCACGGCACACCCCACCGAGGCCTCACGCCGCTCCGTACTGGACAAAGTCCGCAAGCTCTCGGACGTTCTGGCCGAGCCCACCACGGAGGGGACCTCAGCGCGGCGCCGTCAGGACCGCCAACTCGCCGAGATCATTGATCAAATGTGGCAGACCGACGAGCTCCGGCAAGTGCGTCCCACTCCTGTGGATGAGGCCCGGAATGCCATCTATTACCTGAACAGCATCCTTACCGACGCCATGCCGGAGATGTTGACGGACCTTTCAGAGCTTTTGGCTGAGCACGGGGTCTCCCTGCCGGCCGCTGCCGCACCCCTGAAGTTTGGTTCGTGGATCGGTGGTGACCGCGACGGCAACCCGAACGTTACCGCCGCCGTCACCCGGGAGATCCTGCAGCTGCAGAACCAGAATGCTGTCCGCATCAGCATTGCCTTGATCGACGAACTCATCTCGGTACTTTCCAACTCGACCGCTCTTTTTGGGGCCGACCAGGAACTGCTGGACTCGATCGCGACTGATCTGAAGAACCTCCCCGGCCTGGATAAGCGCATCCTTGAACTGAATGCCCAAGAGCCGTACAGGCTCAAACTGACCTGCATCAAGGCCAAGCTCATCAACACTGGCCGACGTATTTCAGCGTCGACGTATCACGAGCCGGGCCGCGACTACGCAACCACTCCCGAGCTGCTTGCGGAGTTTGGGTTGCTTGAGGCCTCGCTGCGCAACCACTCCGCCGGTTTGGTTGCAGATGGCGCCCTGGCCCGGGTCCGCCGGGCAATCGCCGCTTTTGGTCTGCACTTGGCAACCTTGGACATCCGTGAGCACGCCGATTACCACCACGATGCTGTTGGCCAGCTGGTGGACCGGCTCGGCACGCAGAAGCCCTACAGCGAGTTGACGCGTGAGGAACGCTTCGCTTACTTGGGTGCGGAGCTGGCTTCGCGCCGTCCTCTTTCCGGACACCCGATCAAGCTTGAGGGCACTGCGGACGGTACCTACGACGTTTTCCGGAGTATCCGCCAAGCCCTGCACACCTACGGCCCGGACGTCGTGGAAACCTACATCATTTCCATGACCCGCGGTGCCGATGATGTTCTTGCTGCAGCGGTCCTGGCGCGCGAAGCCGGCTTGATTGACCTCTTCGGCGCCAAGCCGCACGCCAAGATCGGCTTTGCCCCGCTGCTGGAAACAGTGGAAGAGCTCCGTGCTTCGGCTGAGATCGTGGACCAGTTGCTGTCCGATCCCTCCTACCGGGAACTTGTCCGCCTTCGCGGCGATGTCCAGGAGATCATGCTGGGCTACTCGGATTCCAATAAGGAATCCGGTGTGATGACCAGCCAGTGGGAGATCCACAAGACCCAGCGCAAGCTGCGCGATGTAGCAGCCAAGCATGGTGTTCGTGTCCGCTTGTTCCATGGCCGTGGTGGTTCGGTAGGCCGCGGTGGCGGGCCCACCTACGATGCCATCATGGCCCAGCCGAACGGCGTGCTTGAGGGCGAGATCAAGTTCACCGAGCAGGGTGAGGTCATTTCGGATAAGTACTCCCTGCCCGAGCTGGCACGCGAAAACCTTGAGCTGTCCTTGGCTGCGGTCATGCAGGGCTCGGCCTTGCACCGGACTCCGCGCACTTCCGAGGACGAGCGCGAGCGCTACGCAAACGTCATGGAGATCATCTCCGACGCAGCGTTCGACCGCTACCGCGCGTTGATTGATGATCCTGATCTTCCGGCTTACTTCCTCGCTTCCACCCCTGTGGAGCAACTGGGTTCGTTGAATATTGGATCACGCCCGTCCAAGCGCCCGGACTCCGGAGCCGGACTCGGCGGTCTTCGGGCCATCCCGTGGGTTTTCGGCTGGACCCAGTCCCGGCAGATCGTTCCGGGTTGGTTCGGTGTGGGCTCAGGCCTAAAGGCTGCCCGCGAGGCAGGCAACACCGATCAGCTCCTTGAAATGATGGATCGCTGGCACTTCTTCCGCTCGGTGATCTCCAATGTGGAAATGACCCTGGCCAAGACAGATATGGAGATTGCCGGTCATTACGTGTCCTCCTTGGTCCCGGAGGAGCTGCACCGTCTGTTCCACATGATCCGTGATGAGTACGAACTCACGGTGGCAGAAATCGAGAGGCTGACCGGTGAGATCGAGCTCCTCGACGCCCAGCCCACGTTGAAGCGTTCACTCGAAATCCGCGACCAATACCTGGACCCGATCAGCTACCTTCAGGTGGAGCTCCTTCGGCGCGTCCGCGAGGAACAGGTGTCCGGAGCCGAGATTGACGAGCGCCTTCAGCGGGCCATGCTCATCACCGTCAACGGTGTGGCCGCCGGCCTGCGCAACACCGGCTAGCACCCTCTCTCACATCCCGCGGGTTTTTCAGGATCGCTCTCTCATCTGGTGAGAGAGCGATCCCTCCTGCGGCCGTATGGTTTTCTGAGACAGGTTGATGGGAGATCGACTTCAGAATGACTGGTCCTAGAAGAAAATATGATGCGGCTTTCCGTGAGGAAGCTGTGCAGCTGGTGTTGTCCTCGGATCGTTC
>NZ_JAAOXO010000019.1:0-12747 GCF_011605365.1 Paenarthrobacter sp. MSM-2-10-13
TCAACCAATCAATAAAACAATCGGTATCAACAAACTTGGCACACTATTGAGTTCTCAAACAACAGGTCACTATCCCAGAGCAGTACCACCAGCCTCAACTGGATCGCTCCGGAGCAACTTTTCAAACTTACCCGATCAATCAGATCTTCGCAAATCAGCGTTTCCGCGATTTTCGATCCAATCTTCGGCCCCACCCGACGATGGCACGCTCAAAAGCGAGCCATTTCCAGGCTGTTATCAAGGGGATCGGCCTCCGCGGTTCTCAGCTCCAGGCTGTCTCACTCGCGGCGACTCAGAAGACATTACACGCCCACGGGCCTCGGTACAAATCGCCCCCATATCGAACCCAAAACCCCGAAAACACGGGCCGAACTCGCTCATCAAGGCCCCAAACCAACATAAACCCGAGAAAAACAACCTTAGTGAAGCCCATCACACAACCCAGCCACCACCAGCCGCAAGACCCTGAGCGCACGATGACCATCGCCGTCGAACGTCAGCGCAAACCCGCGGGACGTGAGAGAGCGTCGGTCCCAAACCCGAGGGACCTGAGAGAGCGACGGAAGGGGGCAAGTAAGCACGCTTAAACGCAAAAGGGCCGGCAACCATAACGGTTGCCGACCCTTTCAGAGCTTCGTGATTACCAGGAAGACTTGGTGATGCCCGGGAGCTCACCACGGTGAGCCATGTCGCGGAAGCGAACACGGGAGATACCGAACTTCTGGAGCGTGCCACGGGGACGGCCGTCGATCTGGTCGCGGTTACGCAGACGGATCGGGGAGGCGTTGCGGGGCAGCTTCTGCAGGCCGAGGCGTGCAGCTTCGCGTGCTTCGTCAGTCGCGTTGGGGTCAACCAGGGTCTTCTTCAGTTCGAGACGCTTGGCAGCGTAACGCTCAACAATGACCTTGCGCTGCTCGTTGCGAGCAATCTTGGACTTCTTTGCCATGTGTTTAGCGCTCCTCTCGGAATTCGACGTGCTGGCGGATCTTGGGGTCGTACTTCTTCAAGACCAGGCGGTCAGGATCGTTACGACGGTTCTTGCGGGTTACGTAGGTGTAACCGGTGCCCGCAGTGGACTTCAGCTTGATGATCGGACGTACGTCCTTGTCCTTTGCCATTAGAGCTTTACTCCTCGTGCCAGGATGTCAGCAACGACTGAGTCGATGCCGCGTACGTCGATGGTCTTGATGCCACGTGCTGACAGGGTCAGCGTGACATTACGGCGCAGGGACGGAACCCAGTAGCGCTTCTTCTGAATGTTCGGGTCGAACCTACGCTTGTTGCGACGGTGCGAGTGCGAAATGCTGTGTCCAAAGCCCGGCTCGGCTCCGGTCACTTGGCAGTGTGCTGCCATGACTCTCCTCCAAAGATTGAATGTAACGGCGTGCAGATGTTCCTGCGTTACCGTGCGACAGGCAGCGTCCGCATCCGTTCCAAACCATTTCGGTAGTTTCCGCAGCAACTGCGGCGAAGAGGGTTGGCCTCAGGTCCGGGCAGTGGAAACCACTGGATCAGAACCTGGGATACCGGGCGAATACAGGAATGCACGCAACTTGAGCCCCTAACTACCGGCCAACGGGACGTCAGTGAGACTGACCTTCACCACCAACCGGAGCAATTGCACACGATCCGCACTACCTAGCGCCTAACTATTCTACGGGTCAGGCCAAATTAAGACCAATCAGGAATCATAAGCCCCCGTCAGCCCTTTCACAGCAGAATGAAAGGAATCGTGGCGAGTCTTGATTCATGACCTCGCTACTCACCTCCGACGCACCGGCGAATAGCGCCCCGGAAGGGGCGAAACGCAAGCGACCCGCCGCCGTCGAGCGTTTCCACAGACAGGCACGACGGCGGCTGGCCCGGACCGACGTCCTGGGTTTCCTTGCGTGGTTGTCACCCGTGGCGGCGGTGGCGCTGTGGCTGGCCGATGGCGGTATCAGCGGGTTCTCCTCCTTCGCCGGAACCATGACGGCGCTGGGAATCATTGCAGGACTGATCGGCATGGATGTGGTTTTGCTGATGCTGCTTCTGGCAGCCCGGATCCCGTTCATTGACAACACCATCGGCCATGACCGCGCCCTGGAAGTCCACAAATGGTTGGGCAAGCCGGCGCTCTATCTTCTGCTTGCCCACGGCGTGCTGCTGGCTATCGGGTACGGCGCCGCAGAAGGACTGGATCCTGTCAGTGAATCAATCTCGTTGTGGGTGAATGTTCCGGATATGTGGCTGGCTTTCGTCTCCATGGCCCTGTTCTTTGCCGTGGTGGTGACGTCCCTGGTGGCGGTCCGCCGCAAGTTCCCCTACGAATTCTGGTACGCAGTCCACCTGCTCACCTACGCCGCAGTGGGGACTGCCATCCCGCACCAATTCAGTGTGGGCGGCCTGTTTGCGGAGGGCACGTGGCAGCGCTGGTACTGGTTGTTGCTCTGTGTGGGAACCGGCGCGGCACTGCTTTGGTTCCGGATCTACCAACCCATTGCCGCCAGTTTCAAGCACCAGCTCACGGTGAGCAGGGTGGTCCGTGTTTCGGCGGATGTCTTCAGCATCGAAATGACCGGAAGAAATCTGGAGCGCTTGTCCGGGGCCGGCGGCCGGTTCTTCTTCTGGAGGTTCCTGGCCCCCGGGCACTGGTGGCAGACCCACCCGTTCAGCCTGTCGGCAGAGCCCATTCCAGGGAGGGGCAATCAGCCCGGCAAACTCCGCATCACCGTGCGCACCCTTGGCAAAGGCACGGCCAAGCTGGCGCACATCAGGCCCGGCACCAAAGTGGCAATCGAAGGACCCTACGGCATGTTCAGCACGGCCGCCAGGACCCGGAACAAGGTGGTGATGATCGGTGCCGGCATTGGGATTACTCCCCTGCGCTCGTTGCTCGAAACAACACCGTTCCAGCCCGGCGAAGCAACCGTTCTGCTCCGTGGCCACCAAGACTCGGAGTTGTTCCTGGGCCAGGAGATCATGGCCCTCTGCAAAGCCCGGGGCGTCACCCTGTTCCACCTTCTGGGCCCACGTTCGCAGGGCGATCACGCCTGGCTTCCCCAGGACGCAGTCCAGGCCGGTTTTGGACTCCATTCCTACGTTCGGGGCATCGCGGACGCCGATGTTTATGTCTGCGGGCCGTCCCCCTGGGCTGCGTCCGTCATCCGGGACGTCGAACTGGCAGGCGTCCCCGCACAGCAACTCCACTACGAAAGGTTCGACTGGTGAGAATACGGGCAGCTTTGGCAACAGCCGTTGCATCGGCAGGCATCCTGCTGGCGGGGTGGCAATCGGGATCGCACGTGGCCGAGACGGGCACGGCGATCACCACCAGCCTCAGCAGCAACACAACCAGCGGCGGCGCCGGATCCGCCGCGAGCGAAGGTTCCGGGACAGGCAGCAGCGGGTCCAACGGCAGCACCGGCTCTTCTGACACCGGCAGTACCGGCAACTCAGGCAGCACCGGCAGCACAGGGACGGGAAGTACGACGGCGGCAACGTACGACGGCTCCACCGTCCAGACCCGCTACGGTTCCGTGCAGGTCCGGGTCACCATCCAAGCCGGCAAAATCACCGAGATCACCCCACTGCAGCTGACCGACGCGGAACGAAAGTCCGCCCAGATCAGCAGTCGCGCGGCCCCCGTATTGCGGTCTGAAGTCCTCCAGGCACAATCGGCCAATGTCCAAACGGTAGGCGGCGCAACCATCACCAGCGACGCCTACCTCACCTCCCTCCAGGCGGCCCTCGATGCAGCAAACTTCTAGCCGCCCGCAGCTCCGTGCGCGGACCTTCCACAGCATGGGCACCGTGGTGAGCCTGACGGTGGCGAGCACCTCCGCACCTGATACCGCCGTGGACGAGCTGGAGTCCGCCGTCGAGGTCCTGGAAGGGATCTTTGCCAGCCTCGACCTGACGTTCAGCCTCTACCGGTCCGGGTCCGAAGCAAACAGAATCAACAGCGGCGAGCTGGCTCTGGCTTATGCATCCGAGTCTCTCCGCGACCTGTACACAGAGGCCTCGGAGTGGCGATTGGCCACTGATGGGGCTTTCACGGCAGAGCGCCCGGACGGCAGGATCGATCTTGCGGGAATCGTCAAAGCGCACGCGGTCCGCGAAGCCGCGCTGTCCCTCCGGGCTTTGGGGCATCATGACTGGTGCATAAATGCCGGCGGGGACGTACTGGTCAGCGGATCACCGGAAACCAAGGCGGCAGCGGGTCCCTGGTTGGCCGGCATCGTGGACCCCGGGGATCGTCAGTCACTGCTTGGCGCATACCCGCTGGCGGCCAACCGGGCCCTTGCTACTTCGGGGTCCGCCGAGCGCGGAGAGCATATCTGGACAGCCGGCTCGGATCGCCCGGAATTCATCCAGGTATCGGTCGCGGCGACGGAGATCGTCACAGCGGACGTGCTGGCAACAGCGATTGTTGCTGGCGGCACCCGGGCGTTGGATCACGCGGTGGAGCAGTGGGGCGTGGATGTCCTGGCGGTCCAGCGCGACGGGTCGTTGCTGGCAACACCAGGCTTCCGCGCCTAAAGGGGCTTGATCAGTTCCGCGTACTTGGGGCTGAGTCCATCACCGGAGGAAACTCCACGGAGCCTCCGTGATACCCACGGTGCAGCCGATTCCTTCACCCAGCGCGCATTGGCCTTGAGGGTTTCCACGCGGTTGGCCAGGCGGATCGGGGCAAGTTCCGGCACCTCCACCGCGTGCTCGTGTTCCAGGACATCCAGGACCCGTTTGGCCATGTTGACGTGTCCGGCCGAGGACATGTGCATCCTGTCCTCACCCCAGAGGCGCCAATCGTTGTACTCATCAAAACGCCAGTAGTCCACCAGCAACGCACCGTGGTTGTCCGCGATTTCCCGCACCAGCTCGTTGTAGATGGCAGTCCGCCCGCGCATGGCGCTGAAAACTTTGGATCCCTTGGCGTCAAAGCCCGTGAAGAGGACCACGGTGGCGCCGGACGCGCTCAACTTGGCAATGCCGGCGTCGTACTCGTCCAAAAGTGAGTCAATATCGATCTTGGGCCGCAGGATGTCGTTAGCCCCCGCGTACAGCGTTACCAAGGTGGGGTTCATGGCTACGGCTGCGTCAACCTGCTCGGCCATGATCTGGCGCAGCTTCCGGCCGCGGATCGCCAGGTTGGCGTAGCCGAAGTCGGCGTTGCTGTGTGCCAGCTGCCCGGCGACGACGTCGGCCCAGCCGCGAACACCGTTGGGGCGGGTGGGATCGTCGTCTCCGACGCCCTCAGTAAACGAGTCCCCCAGGGCAACATAACGGGCAGAAAAATCCATGCCGTCAGTCTGCCACTTCGGCGCCCGAGGCCACAAAGCACCCGTAAAGGGGGTTACGAGTCACGGAGGATCCAGTGGTTGTTGTCCAAGCGGGCCACGATTTTCTCACCGATGCGGGCAAGATCCGCGACGTCGTCGGGGCTGAGCGAATCGAGCATCAGCGTCCGCACCGATTCAACATGCCCCGGGGCGAGGGACACGATGGTGGACATACCGGCGTCCGTCAGGTGAGCAACGGTCACACGGGCGTCGCCGGGGTGCGCCTGCCGTTCCACCCAGCCTCGTTTCTGCAGCTTGGTGACGACGTGCGAAAGCCGTGACAGGGAAGCACTGGTCCGCGCAGCGAGCTCACTCATAGGCAGGTACCGGCCCTCGGTCTCGGAGAGCATCGCGAGCACGTTGTAGTCGAACAAGGACAGTTTGCCTGCCGACTGAAGCTGGGTGTCCAACGCCGAGGGGAGCAAGGTGTTGATGCTCAGCAGGGCCAGCCAAGCACGGCGTTCGTCGGCATTCAGCCAGCGGGGTTGAGTCATGCCTCCATCTTATGAGAATTCGCTGATTCCTAGGTCGCCGCCCCTGCTCAGGCGATAGGCTGGCGGCATGTTTGTCGTCTCATTGACCTATAAAGTTCCCGACGAAATTGTCGACTTCCACCGCCCATGCCACATGGCCTGGCTTAAGGACGCGTTCGACGGCGGCATCTTCCTTGCGTCCGGACGTCGCGTCCCTGCCACGGGAGGGGTGCTGCTGTCCAAAGTGGACCGGGCCACGTTGGATGCTTCGCTGGCCAAGGACCCGTTCTACAGCAATGGCGTGGCGGAGTTCGAGATCATTGAATTCACGGCTACCAGTGTGGCCGAGGGTTACGAGAATCTGCTGGACAGCTAGAGCTTTCCGGACGCTCTCTCACATCTCACCCTCCCCAGCCGGGCGCTCTCTCACATCCTGCGCCTTGCTTTCAACCAGCTTCCTAAGACCGCCCTTGCGGGGAACCTTGACGGGCTCCGGCCACCGGGCCTGTGTGGAATCACCCAAAGTCACGCCCCGCAGTTTCCGCCCGAACAACGGAACCACCCAATCGTTGACCCAGCGGCGTTGGGCTCGTTCCCACTCCCGGAGCGTCACCCGCGACGGTGGTTCCCATTCCTTTGGCCTGATCTTGTGGGGCACATTCAAGTGATTGAGGACCTGCGCGGCTAAGTACTTGTGCCCGGCTTTAGACATGTGCAGGCGGTCAGGAGCCCACATCCGTTTGTCCTTGAAGGCATCGAAGCACCAATAATCCACCAGGACGGCCTCATATTTGCGGGCAATGTGGCGGACTCTTTCGTTGTACAAGGTGTTGCGTTTCTTGAAGGGCTCCAAGACGGCCGAGACCTTCACATCGAAGCCGGTGAACAGGACCAGAGTGGCCCCGGTTTCGCTCAGGCGCGCGACAAGCCACTCGTAATCATTGAGGAGGGCATCCATATCGGTGCCGAAGTCGAGGAGGTCGTTGCCGCCGGCATACAGCGTGATGAGCGTCGGCTCCATAGCGAGGGCCGGCTCGAGTTGTTCATCAATGATGTGCCGGAGTCTTTTACTGCGAACGGCCAGGTTGGCGTACTCCCACCCCGGCTCGGCCTTGGCCAACTTCTCGGCAACCCTGTCCGCCCATCCGCGGACCCCGTTAGGCAGGACCTTGCTGGGGTCCCCCACGCCTTCGGTGAAGGAATCCCCAATTGCGACAAACCGCCGTCGAACATCACTTCGGTCCCCGAGTTCCTCCCGCACCCCAGCGACCCTACCCGCCCCGGGTAACACCCGGACCAACCCAAAGTGAACAAGCCAACGGGAAGTGAGAGAGCGTTCGCCCCAAGCACGAGGGAAGTGAGAGAGCGTCGGAAGGCCGGGTGGCGGGCATCCGGCAGCGTGCGTCAAAGCGACGAAGGAGCAGCACGCCGAGGATGGCCGCCACCCGAGCCGTCCAACTGCGGCGGGCTAACGCAGGGGCTTAGCCCTCCGCCTTGCCTCGCCGCCAGTAGCCCATGAAGGCAACCTGCTTGCGGTCGATACCAACGTCCCGCACCAGGTAGCGGCGCATCTCCTTGATCACGAATGCTTCGCCGGCGATCCAGGCGTAGAAGGGCAGGGCGCCGGCCGGCAGCGTGGGGTTCTTGCTGGCTTCGATGGCTGCAGTGTCCATGCGCTGCGGGGTTTCCCAGAGGATTTCCTGATCCACGTTGACGTCTTCCGGCTCGGGACCGGCGGCGGTTTCGGTGCCTTTGATGCCCACCCAGCCGGGCACGGGAACGGCCTTGGCAACAGCCTCTTTGAGCAGTTCACCGTGCGGGCGGGAGCGGCCAATGGCAGCCCCGCGTGCCAGCCAGGTGATCTGGATGTCCGCGGCGGTGGAGATGTCCTGGAAATCAGCAGCCGAGGGTACTTCCAGGAATGCGTGCCCGGTCATGTCAGCCGGCAGGCTCTCAAGAATGGCGCTGATGGCGGGCACGGCAGTTTCATCGCCCGCAAGGAGAATCCGCTGCGCTAGGCCCGGCCGCCACTCGATGCCGCCGTAAGCTCCGGCGGTGGTGCACTGGGCGGCCCTGTTGTTGGGCCCAATGATGGTGAGGGCATCGCCGGGCTTCGCGGCAGCGGCCCAGTTAGCTGCCGGTCCACCATTACCGGCGTCGTCGAAGTGCATCACAAAGTCGATGTCTATTTCCGGGTACACGGCATCCAGGCGTTCGGAGCGCACGGTGTAGGTGCGCATGCTGCCGCGGACGGCCGGGTCCATGGCAAGCCACTCCTGGTACCAGCCGGCCTCCTCCATGGTGAAGGTGGGCAAGGGGATGATCCGGCCGGCGTCGTCGATGGAAGGAATCATCAGCTTCACGCGCAGGTCCAGGGTGTCACCGGCCACTCCAAAGTCCCGCAGGCAGTATCCGCCGAAAGTAATCCTGCGGAAGTTGGGGCTGAGCTCCTGCACCGCGGTCACAGTGACATCGAAGGCGAGGGTCATGGGTTCCACTGCGGCGCTTGCTTTGGCCTGGGTCGGTTGTGCACTCATGATGCGATCTCCAGTTCGTTGGTTGAAGCGGTACGTGCGTGGTGGCGTCCGATGGGGACGATCAGCGGTGTGCCTGAAATGGGGTCCGGGACCACCCGGGATTCCAAGCCGAAAACGTTGAACACAAGTTCCTCCGTGACCACTGCAGTGGCGGCGCCTTCGGCCACGATGCACCCGCCTTTCATGGCGATGACGTGGTCCGCGTAGCGTGCAGCAAGGTTGAGATCGTGCAGCACGATCGCCACGGTGGTGCCGCGGCTGCGGTTGAGGTCGGTGATCAGGTCCAGGACCTCAACCTGGTGCGCCAGGTCCAGGTAGGTGGTGGGCTCGTCCAGCAGCAGAACGTCGGTTTCCTGGGCCAGGGCCATGGCGATCCACACGCGCTGACGCTGCCCGCCGGAGAGTTCATCGATGTCCCGCTCAGCAAGCTCCAGCGTGTCCGTGGCGTCCAGCGCACGCTGCACCGCGGCGTCGTCGGACTCGCTCCAACTCCGGAAGAAGCCTTGGTGCGGGTACCGGCCCCGGCCCACCAGGTCGCGGACGGTAATGCCGTCCGGGGCGGTGGGGTGCTGGGGCAGCAGGCCGAGGGTCCGGGCAAGTTCCTTGGCGGGGCGGCTGTGGATATTCTTGCCGTCCAGCGTGACGGCACCACCGGCCGGCTTCAGCAGGCGCGAAAGGCCGCGGAGCAAAGTGGACTTTCCGCAGGCGTTGGCGCCCACGATCATGGTCACTTTACCCTCGGGGATTTCGGTGGACAGGCCCTCCACCACTTTGCGCTGCTCGTATTGCAGCGTAAGGTCCTGGGCATTAAGGACGGCCATCTCAGGCCTCCTTTCGGTTCGACGTGACCAGCAGCCACAACAGGAAGGGGGCACCGAGGGCGCCGGTGACGACGCCGACCGGGAGGACGGTCCCGTCAAGGATGACGGGTGCAATGTTGGAGGCGAAGAAGTCGGCCAGGAGCACGATCAGCGCACCGGTGAGGGCCGACGCCGGGAGGCTGGGTTTGCGGACGATGCGCCGGGCGATGGGTCCGGCGAGGAAAGCGACGAAGGCGACCGGACCGGCGGCGGCAGTTGCGACGGCGGCAAGTCCGACGGCGGTTAGCACCAGTCCCAGCCGGGCGGCGTTAACCTTGATGCCAAGGCCCGCGGCGGTGTCATCCCCCAATTCGAGGATGCGCAAAGGCCCCGCGAGGGCAATAACGGCTGGTATCAGGACCAGCAGGGAGACCAACAGCACGCCTGCACGGTCCCACGTGGCCGAATTGAGGGAACCGTTGAGCCAGATCAGGGCATCCGCTGCGGTGCGGATATCGGCGCGGGTCATGAGGAAGTTGACCACTGCGTGCAGGGCAGCGGCGATGCCAACGCCCGCCAGGATGAGACGGTTGCCGGCAGCGTTGCCGCGGCTACCTCCGCCTGCACCGGAACCTGTTCCGCGGGAAATCATGTAAATAATGGCGGCAACACCCAAGGCACCGCCCAACGCGGCCCCGGAAACCACGGCACCCGAGGCACCAAATATCACGATCGCCGTCACTGCCGCAGCACTGGCACCGTAGCTGATGCCAATGATGTCCGGGCTCGCCAGGGGGTTCCGGAGCATGGTTTGGAACAGTGCACCGGCCAGGCCGAAGGCAACGCCGATCATGGTTCCAACGACTGCCCGGGGCAGTTTGTGCTCCATCACGATGAAGCTCGCCCCGGGGATTTTCTCGCCGCCGGTCAGGTGGTTGATGACGATAGTGAAGAAATCCGGGATTGTCACGGTGTAACTGCCCAGGAGCACGTACACGGCAAACATGGCCAGGACGGCGAAGCCTAACCAGAAAGTGGGGTTCAGTGTCCGCCGCCGAAGTGGCACAAAGTGAGGCGCCAACTGGGGGACGGTTTTGGTAGTGCTCACAGTCCTGCCCCCTTGCCGCGGCGGATGAGCCAGATGAACACCGGTGCTCCTACCAGGGCCGTCATAATTCCAGCGGGGACCTCGCCCGGAAGGAGGATCACGCGGCCAATAATGTCCGCGCTAATCAGCAGAATGGGAGCTGAGACCATGGAGAACGGCAGAATCCAGCGGTAGTCGGGGCCGGTTAGGAAACGGACAGCGTGCGGAATGACCAAGCCAAGGAAGCCAATGGGACCCGCCAACGCGGTGGCCGAGCCACACAGCAGGACGATCCCCAAGCCGGTGATCCCACGGGAGAGGCCGACGTTCTGGCCCAGCCCGCGGGCAATGTCGTCGCCCAGCGCCAAGCTGTTAAGGACGCGGCCGCCGGCCAGGATGATCACGGCGCCGGTTGCCAGGAACGGGAGTGCGGGCAGAAGCACGGACCAGTCGCGGCCGCCGATGCTGCCCACTTGCCAGAAGCGGAAACGGTCAAACGTGTCCTGGCTCGATACCAGGATCACATTCAGCAGGGAGAAAAGACCGGCGCTGAGGGCAGCGCCCGCAAGCGCGAGTTTGACCGGGGTGGCACCGTCCCGTCCGCGGGAAGCAATGGCGTACACCACGACGGCGGCCCCTGCGGCCCCAATGAAGGCGAACCAGATGTATCCGGTCAGGGAGCCAACGCCAAAGACGTAAATCCCGATGACCACCGCCAGCGCCGCTCCGGCGTTGAGGCCCAGGATGCCTGGATCTGCCAACGGGTTGCGGGCCACGCCCTGCATGGCCGCGCCTGCCAGGCCCAGCGCGGCACCGGCCAGGAGACCCAGGACCGTGCGGGGGATCCGGGCGATGACCACGGCGTGGTTGCCGTCCGCCGCATTGAAGTTAGTGAGGGCTTCCCACACCGTGGAGAGGGGAACTCCGCGCGCGCCGATCGCCAAGGATGCGGCGGATACTGCTGCGAGTACGACGACGGCCACCAGCAGCCAAGCGGTGCGCGTGAGTGCAGTGCGCTTGTCCGCTGTCCCACGGGTGCCGGCTCCCCTGCCGGTTTTCGCGGGATCGGGGGTGATGCCTCCCGGGCCGGCCGACACCAAAGTGCCACCGCCCCGCCCCCGGAGTGTCGTCGTCGTACTCAGTTTCATTGCAGTTACTTGCCTGCTGCGTCTGCTGCTTTACCCAACTGCGGGAGGAACGTGTCCAATGCCCACGGCAGGCTCAGCGGCGATGAAGCGGAGATGGAGAGCGTCAAGGTCTGGTCCGAATCAGCAACCAGGGCACCCTTCTTGATGGCAGGGATCTGGCCCAGCAGCGGGTCAGCCTTGATGGCGTCGGCTGTGGTCGCGTCCGGAACCCAGGTGACGAAAACGTCAGATTCGAGCTCGTTGGCCTTTTCAGCAGACCACGGGATGAAGAATTCCGTGTTGCTCTTGGTGTTCTCAGTGACCACGGGGGCCAGCTTCATGCCGATTTCGGAGAGGAAGCGGGGGCGGTTGTCGATTGCGGTGTATACGTTGGCGCCGTCACCCTTGGCAGGCTCGAGGTTGCCGTAGATGAAGGTCTTGTCCTTAATCTGCGGGAACTTGGCGACCTTCTCCTTGACGGTGGATTCGGTGTCTTCTACCAGCTTCTTGGCTTCGGATTCTTTGCCCAGTGCCTTGCCGATCAGGGTGGTGCTTTCCTGCCAAGGCGTGCCGTAGGCGAGCTCCGGCTGGGCCACCACGGGAGCGATTTCGCTGAGCTTCTTGTAGTCAGCTTCTTCCAGGCCGGAGTAGGCGGCCAGGATGACGTCCGGATTGAGCTTGGCGATCTCGGTGAAGTTGATGCCATCTGCCTCGGAGAACTGGACCGGGGCCTTGTCGGTGCCAAAGCCGGCGCCGAGCTTCTCCAGTGCTGCGTCCTTCCAAGGGGTGGAGCCCTTGTCGTTATTGCCCCACTCGTTCTTCGGAACACCAACCGGGACAACACCCAGGGCGATCGCGACGTCATCATTGACCCACGAAACGGTGACTACGCGCTTGGGCTGTTCCTTGATGGTGGTCTCGCCGAAGACGTTTTTGATGGTCACGGGGAAAGCTGAGGATGCTGCCTGCTCAGTTGCCGGAGTGGACGTTGCCGGACCAGTGGAGCAGCCGGTGAGGGTAAGAGCGACGGCGGCCAGAGCGGCCGTCGCGGTTCCTGCTGTCTTGAGCAGGGCGCGGCGTGGGAGAAGGGAAGCCACGGGACTCCTTAAGTAAGTGATGCGAACCTAAGTAAGGCTAGCCTAGCCTCTGGATAATTACGAAACGTTTGCGTCACGTAATCCGCTCAACTGGTCAAATGCGTCGCAGATCACACCCTCTCTCACATCCCGCGCCCTTCAGCCAGACCCTCTCTCACATCCCGTGCCCTTCAGCCAGACTGCGGCCGTATGGTTTTCTGAGACAGGTTGATGGGAGATCGACTTCAGAATGACTGGTCCTAGAAGAAAATATGATGCGGCTTTCCGTGAGGAAGCTGTGCAGCTGGTGTTGTCCTCGGATCGTT